>DASZFP010000092.1:0-3928 GCA_035939615.1 Burkholderiaceae bacterium
CGTGAATCCGACGCGGAGTTCACGTATGCGCGGGGTTATTGCTGCTCTGACCGCACTAGGGGCCGTCACCTCGGTGCCGGCCGTTGCGGCTGATCTGTCCTGGTCAGAGCGCGTCAGCCCCGACCTTTCCTCGTTCGAAACCTCCAGTCAGTGGTCGATTGTGCCGCTCACGGGCGCCCGGCTCGAGGGGCAGGCGAGCCTCGCGTCGCGCCAGGAGTTCAAGTTCAGCACCGTATCGACCAGCCGCAACGGGCTGTACGGACTGAACGACTTCGGCCCCGGGGCCCTTCACCTGGATAACACCGTGGGGCTGGATCAGCCGCGCGCCACCTACCGCTACACCTGGCTTTCCCGGCCGGACCTGGACCTGAAGGTGGGGCTGACGTCCAACCTGACGCAACTGGGCGCGCTGGGCTCGTCGGTGCGTTCGGGCTTTGCCGCGCCGCTTCGGTTCGGGAACCTGCCCCAGATGCACCTGTCGGGCGTGGGGCGCCTGTCCGAAAACTGGCACATCGCAGTCGATGCCGATGGGCTGTGGACCGCGCGCGGGCGCTCCTTGGACCTGGGCCTGCACGTCGACTACGCCCTCACGCGCTTCGTGCAGCTGTTCGGCGGCTACCGGCTGACCGACTTTACCGGCGACGCCGAAGACTTCTACGGCAGCGGCACCGTCAACACGGCCAACGTGGGGCTGCGCCTGCGCTTCTGAGGGTGGCGCCGGCTTGGACGGCAGCGGCGAATTTCGGTAAAGTGGTTGCGTGCTGACCCCAGACAAATTCCCGCTGATGCGCACCGACTCTGTCAGCCGCTACTACTTCTACTACCGCTGGTTCGCTTTTGCGCGTGCCCTGGCGGCAGGAGTCGGCTGAAGCGTTTCGCGACCGCAACCCGACACCCAACCGCCAGGCTTAACCTGGCGGTTTTTTTTGGCCTACGGATGCAACGACATGGACAACGGACGAAGCCAGAGCGTGCGATACATGACCGACGATCTCCGCATCAAGGAGATCAAGGAACTGTCGCCCCCGTCGCACGTGATCCGCGAGTTCCCGTGCACCGACAAGGCCTCGCAGACCGTGCACGAGGCGCGCAACGCCGTGCATGCGATCCTGCATCGAATGGACGACCGGCTGGTGGTGGTGATCGGCCCCTGTTCGATCCACGACGCGGGCGCCGCCCGTGAATACGCGCAGCATCTGGCCGGCGAGCGCGCGCGCTTGAGCGCCGAGCTCGAGATCGTGATGCGCGTGTACTTCGAAAAGCCCCGCACCACGGTCGGCTGGAAGGGGCTGATCAACGATCCGGACCTGGACGGCAGCTTCCGCATCAATCACGGACTGCGCCTGGCCCGCCAGCTGCTGCTGGAGATCAACGAGCTGGGGGTGCCGGCCGGGTGCGAGTACCTGGACATGATCACCCCGCAGTACCTCGCGGACCTGGTGAGCTGGGGCGCGATCGGCGCCCGCACCACCGAATCGCAGGTGCACCGCGAGCTCGCCTCGGGGCTGTCCTGCCCGGTCGGCTTCAAGAACGGCACCGACGGCAACGTGCGGATCGCTGCCGACGCGATCAAGGCAGCCCAGCAGCCGCACCACTTCCTGTCGGTCACCAAGGGGGGCCACTCGGCGATCGTGTCCACCCGCGGCAACGAGGACTGCCACATCATCCTGCGCGGCGGCCCCCAGCCCAACTTCGACGCCGCCAGCGTGCAGGCGGTGAGCGAGGAGCTGTCGCTGCGCGGCCTGGCGCAGCGACTGATGATCGATGCCAGCCATGCCAATGCCCTTAAGAAATGGGAGAACCAGCTGGTGGTGTGCCGCGACGTGGCCGGCCAGCTGGGCGGCGGCGAAGAGCGCATCTTCGGCGTGATGGTCGAAAGCCACCTGGTCGCCGGCCGCCAGGATCTGGTACCGGGGCGGCCGCTCACCTACGGCCAGTCGATCACCGATGCCTGCCTGGGATGGGATGAAAGCGCGGCTGCGCTGCAGATCCTGGCCGATGGGGTGCGCCAGCGGCGCATCAATCACGCGCAGACCGGCAAGTGATGCAAATCAGCGCAGGCTGAGCTGCGCGGCTGCGCCGCGACAACCTCAACTTGAGGCCCGGTTGAGCCCCCAAGTGCCCGAAATCTGCGGTTAATACGCCCCATCAGGCGAGTCGGGGGCTGCCGGGCGGCTGATAATGTCAGCCGCAGTTGCGCGCAGTTTGCGTCGCAGTTGCGCATAAGGCACCGATGTCAAAGCTTTCGCGCCGTGAAGATGCCGCCCCGGCACGCGGGCGTCGTCAGAGGACGGCTCACGCGCCCGCCCCACCGGCGCAGCTCGCTGCGCTGCACGACCCCACCCGGGCCCTGCGGGCCGGGCAGGAGGGCCAGGCCCACGTTCGCTTCGTCGAGAGCCTGGATCGCGTCAATTCGGTCCTGCACGGCACCGAGGATCTGGAGCAGATGCTCACGGACGTGCTGGACTGCGTGCTGTCGATGTTCGAATGCGATCGCGCCTGGCTGGTATTTCCGTGCGATCCGCAGGCCCCGAGCTGGCGCTGCCCGATGGAAAGAACGCGCCCGGAATATCCCGGTACGTTCGCCCTCGGCATCGAGCGGCCGGTCGATGAGGCCATCGCAAAAACCTGGCGCATCCTGATCGACGCGGGCCGCCCCGTGACTTTCGGACCGGGCGGCAACTACCCGCTGGCCAAGGAATTTCCCAGCAAATTCGCCATCCAGTCGTTCATCGCGGTGGTGCTGTATCCGAAAATCGGCCAACCGTGGCTGTTCGGCCTGCACCAGTGCTCGTACGCGCGCGTGTGGACGGCCGAGGAGGAAAGACTCTTTCAGGAAGTCGGCCGCCGCATTGCCGACGGGCTGACCACGCTGCTGACCTTTCGCAATCTGCAGCAGCGCGAGGCTGAGGCCCGCGCCATGGCCGGCTCCCAGGTGCGCCTGAATCGGGCCCTGCGCCTGCTGAGCCGCTGCAACCGGTTGCTGATTCACGCCGACGATGAATCGGCGCTTCTGAAGGACGTGTGCCGCCTGGTGGTCGAAGCGGGCCATTACGAGCTGGCCTGGGTCAGCCTGGCCGAGCAGGACGCCCGCAAGTCGGTCCGCGCCATGGCCCATTTCGGCCAGCCCGCCGAATACCTGGACGCGCTGAACATATCCTGGGCCGACGACGAGCGCGGCCGGGGCCCCACCGGCACCGCGATCCGGACGGGCGAGGTGCAGATCTGCCAGGACCTGGCGGGCGATCCGCGCATGGCGCCCTGGCGGCACCGCATCCAGACCTATGGTTTCCGCGCCAGCGCCGCGTTGCCGCTGAAGGACACGCGTCGTACGTTCGGCGCCCTGTCGATCTACTCGACCGAGACGGATGCGTTCAATCAAGAGGAGGTCGAGCTGCTGCAGGAGCTGGCCAGCAACCTGGCCTTCGGCATCCGCTCGCTGCGCTCGCGCGCCGGGCACAGGGCCGCCGAGGAAAAGCTGGCGTTTCTGGCGCACCACGACCCGCTCACCCGGCTGCCCAACCGGCTGCTGTTGCGCGACCGCTTCGAGGTGGCCATCGCGGGGGCCCAGCGCAAGCAGGGGCGCGTGGCCATGCTGTTCCTCGATCTGGACAGCTTCAAGGAGATCAACGACAGCCTGGGCCACGAGGTGGGCGACCAGTTGCTGATCCAGGTCGCCCGGCGCTTGCAGTCGTGCGTGCGCCGCACGGACACGGTCTGCCGCGAAGGCGGCGACGAATTCGTGGTCCTGCTGACGCAGATCGACCGGCCCAGCACGGTGTCGCGCGTGGCGCAGCAGATACTGGCTGCGATGGAGCGGCCCTTCGAGATCGGCGGCAATCCGTTGCACATGACGCTGAGCATCGGCATCAGCGTGTTTCCGGCCGACGGCATCGACTTCGAGACCCTGCGCCGGAACTCGGACGCG
>DASZFP010000093.1:0-4147 GCA_035939615.1 Burkholderiaceae bacterium
GGTGAAGTTCAGCATCAGCTTGTGGAACACACGCTCGAGAAACTCAAGATCGCCGCGGTCGCCGCGCTGCTTGCGGTCGATCTGAAACACGCGCCAGGCCGCCCAGGCGTGCACCGGCGGGTTCACGTCGCCAAAGGCCCATTCGTATGCGGGGATCTGGCCATTGGGATGCGTGTACCACTCGCGCGTCAGCAGGATGAGCTGCTCCTTGGCGAACGCGGCGTCCAGGTGCGCGAGTGGCAAGCAATGGAACGCCAGGTCCCAGGCGGCATACCACGGGTATTCCCATTTGTCGGGCATCGAAATGATGTCGGCGTTGTTCAGGTGCATCCACTCGTGGTTGCGGCCGTGCCGGCGAGCGGCAGGGGGAGGGGGCTGCGTCGGGTCGCCGTTCAGCCACTCGGGGATATCGAAGTAGAAGAACTGCTTGCTCCAGATCATGCCGGCAAACGCCTGGCGCTGAACCGCCCGCGCATCGGCGCTCTCCACGCCCTGCTGCAGCTGGGCGTAGAACTCGTCGGCTTCGCGCAGCCGCTTCTGAAAGACGCCCTCGAAATCCTTGAAGGGTTCATCGAGCGCGCGCTTCGACAGGCGCAGCTGGATCCGGCCGCGTCCGAGGGCGGGGATCTGCAGCGAGTACCACACCGCCGCCTTGGTGCCCTCCTGGACCGGGTTCACGGCGGCGGCGCGTCCGTCCACGACCCGCTCGTGAAACGCGTCTTTCCAGTAGCCGCTTCGCGAGGAGTCGTTCCACAGGCGCAGGACGTTGGATTCGTTGTCGCAGAACAGCAGCTCCCGGGGAGCGCCGTCGGCGTTCAGGTAATGGGTGCCGAGAGCCGCATGCCGGGCCTCGATCGTGCGCTGCCCCGACCTCCGCAGCTGCGGCCTGCTGACGCCGTTCTTCCAGCTCCAGGTGTTGCGGAACCAAAGCTGCGGCAGGAGGTGGATCGTGGCCTCCTCCGGACCGCGGTTCTCGATGCTGACCCGCATCAGAATGTCATCCGGTTCGCCCTGCACGTATTCGACGAACACATCGAAGTAGCGGTTGTCGTCGAACAAATCGGTGTCGATCAGTTCGAACTCGGGTTGCCCGATGCCGCGCCGCCGGTTCTCCTCCAGGAGCCGGGCGTAGGGATACTCGGCCTGCGGATACTTGTAGAGCATCCTGAGGTACGAATGAGACGGCGTCGCGTCGAGGTAGTAGTAGAGTTCCTTCACGTCCTCGCCGTGATTGCCCTCGCCGTTGGTCAGGCCGAACAGCCGCTCCTTGAGGATGGGATCGCGGGTATTCCACAGCGCCAGAGAGAGGCACAGGCGCTGCTCGGCGTCCGAAATGCCGGCGATGCCGTCCTCGCCCCAGCGATAGGCGCGGCTGCGAGCGTGATCGTGCGGGAAGTACTCCCAGGCATTGCCATGTGCGCTGTAGTCCTCGCGCACCGTGCCCCACTGGCGCTCGGACAGATACGGGCCCCACTTCTTCCAGCCCTCGCCGGGAGGAAAGCTCGTCGCGAGGCGGGTGTGCTCGGCAATGGGTTCGCTCATATCAGCCTCGGTGTGCGAGTTCGGGGGCCCGTGACAGCATATGCCAGGCGCGCAGCGTTTCCGACACGCTCCAGGCCTGCGCAAAGCAGCCGCGCGCTGCGTGGGGCGCGTCGCCGTCCATGATTTCGCTGACGGTTCCGATGCACGCTTCATCCAGGTGAGGGGCGAGACCGGCCAGCAAGCCTCTCGCATGCGCGGGGTCACCGTATACGCGGTAGTGCGCCAGCGCGAACGGCCCCAGCAGCCAGCTCCACACCGTGCCCTGGTGGTAGGCGCCGTCCCGCTGGCGCGGGCCGCCGCAGTATTGACCCACGTATCGCGAATCACGTGGCGAGAGGCTGCGCAAACCGACCGGTGTCAGCAGCTCCCGCGCGCAGGTATCCACCACCGCACGAGCGCGCCGCGCATCCAACAGGTCGGTACCGAGCGAAACGGCAAAGATCTGATTGGGTCGCAGGCTGGCATCCACGCGAGCGCCGCGCACGCCGGGTGTGCCCTCCGGACCATCCACGACGTCGTGGAGGTAACCGCCTGCTTCGAACCAGAATGCGGGCGCAAAGGCTGCCGCCACGCGGCGCGCGTCCTGCTCGTAATCCAACGCCGCGCGTGAGTCGTGCAGCGTGTGCGCCCAATTCGCCATGCTGAAGAGCGCGTAGTGCCACAGGGCGTTGATCTCGACCGGTTTGCCGATCCGCGGTGTGACAACCCGGTCACCCACCTTGGCGTCCATCCAGGTGAGCTGGACCCCCGGTTCGCCTGCGTACAGCAAGCCGTCATCGGGATCGACGTGGATAGAATAGCGCGTGCCGCGTCGATGCCAGTCGATGATCTCCCGCATTGTCGGGTACAGCTCGCGAAGCAGAGCCTGATCATCGGTTGCGTCCAGGTAGCGGGCCAGCGCGTGGAAGTACCACAGGGTGGCATCCACGGTGTTGTATTCGGGCGTCTCGCCGCCGTCGGGAAAGCGATTCGGCAGCATTCCCTCACTCACGTGAGCTGCAAAGGTTCGCAGGATCGAAGCCGCGTCCGCCATCCGTCCGGTCGCGAGCGCCAGCCCGGGCAGCGCGATCATCGTGTCGCGACCCCAGTCGCTGAACCAGGGATAGCCTGCGATCACGGTGGTGCCGTCGGGTGTGCCCTCGGCGCGCGCGCGCCTGACGATGAATTGGTCGGCAGCCAGGGCGAGCCGGCGGATCCAGGGCGGTGCTGCGGCGGGCGCTGCCTGCAGGCGCGCTTCGCGCCGCCTGCGATCATGTTCCAGAGCAACGGCCGGCGCGTCCGGTGCCGCGGATTCGGCCGTGGCGATGAGGGTGAGGGTCTCGCCGGGCTCGAGGCGGGCGCGAAACAGGCCGGGCCGGAACAGATCCTCCTGGGCGTCCAGACCGCGCTGCGCCTCGACCCGGTGATGGAAATTCCAGTACCAGTCGGTGCTCAAAACGAACTCGCCGCGATCAGTCAGCAAGCGATACGGCTGTGCACCGGGGAAGGCGGTCACGCGACAGCCGCGCTCTTCCGTGTCCACAGCCAGCCTCCAGCCACCGCGCGTCTGTGAGTGGTAGTCGCGGTAAGTGCATAGCGGCAGCAGTTCCAGATCCGCTGGCGCACTCGCCGCGGCGAGCGTGAAGCTCACGTACGTGGTGTTGCAGCCGTCGGCCATCCAGATGCGTTGCTCGAGCAGGGCGTCGGCGAACGCGTATGTCCAGGCGGGGAGCCCGTCGTCCAGCTGGAACGCGCTCAACCACTCGAAACCGCGAGGCGCCAGGGTGCCGTCGGCGAACTCGCTGCATCCCAGGCGGAATTCCGCTCCGCGGTAGCGAACGGTGGGTTCCACCTTCGCCACCATCAATACCCGCTGTACCGGTGGATTAAGTGAGGCCACCAGTACGCCGTGGTAGCGGCGGGTATTCGCCAGCGCAACGCTGGCGCAGGCGAAGCCTCCCAGGCCGTTCGTCACCAGCCATTCGCGCTCGAGCGCGTGGGCGCTGTGTGCAAAGCTCGCCCGCGACAAATCGGCTCGACCGGGAATCGCGCGCTCTTCATTGCGTACCGGGCGAGCCTTCACGGGCGGATTCCTGCTCCTGCGTGTAGAGGATGTCGTTCATGGCGATCGGGGCGCGAGGTCCGCGACTGCCGGCGATTCGCGTGCGAGCGCCCGGCGTGCGCGGCCGGCAGTCCAAAGGCGAGTACTGAGAAGACCCGAGCGCACGGCAATTTATTTCGTATGCTGCCACGCATCGGGTCCGCGCCGGACAGCCGGCGCGCCCGGCACCTTGGTCACGCGCAACCTTAAGCCCGTCGGGGGAATCCCGGAAACGGGCGGGATGAGATATCGGCGCTGAAATATTCGGGCCTTCCGGCAGGTCTAATGAGGCAGCGGGACGATCCTCCTCATGACGCCTGATTCCATCTCTACTGCACGCTCATCCCCCCCTTGCCGGGAATGGCTCAGGGCCGCCTGGGTGGTGCTCTGCCTGGGAGCGATGCCACTTCTTGCGTCCGCCGGGCCCGACGTGCAGTCGGCCGATACGACCCTCTGGCTGAGACTGCAGCGCACGACATGGGTCATGCAGGGAGCACACCGCCCCGAACACCTGGTCTACGTGAT
>DASZFP010000094.1:0-9460 GCA_035939615.1 Burkholderiaceae bacterium
CGAGGTCGAGCGTCAGAGGGTCGAGCGCCTGGAGCAGGAGCAGCGCCAGCTGCTGGCGATGGTGCACAAGCTGAACACGACCTCCTACGTGGTCGACCCCGGCAAGCAAAGCACCGCCGGCTCCGAGCATCCCGAGCAATACCGCCAGCAGCTGTCGCGGATGCAGGCGGAAATCTCCAAGGAGATCTCCGACTACCAGCAGCGGCCGCGCCGCCACCATTTCATGCCCAGCACGTCGGAGTACCGCTATGCGCGCTATTTCGAGGACTGGCGGGCCCGGGTCGAGAAGGTCGGCAACGAGAACTACCCGAGCGAGGCGCGCGGGCGCATCTACGGCACGCTGCAGATGACGGTCGTGATCGATCGCAACGGCACGCTGATGGACGCGATGATCGAACGTTCGTCCGGCTCGCCCATCCTGGACCGGGCGGCGCGCCGAATTGTTAAGCTTGCGGCGCCGTATCCGCCGTTTCCGCCCGAAATCGCGCACGATACGGATCTGCTCGAGATCACGCGCACCTGGATGTTCACCAACGATCAGTTCGGCACGCGTGCGGTCGGCGAAGTGACCGCCGGGAGACACTAGCCGATGGGTACGGTCGACCGCTACGCGGTGGTCGGAAATCCGATCGCGCACAGCCGGTCGCCGGAGATTCACCGCCTGTTCGCTCAGGCCACCCGCCAGCCGATCAGCTACGAGCGGCTCGAGGGGCCCCTGGACGGCTTCGAGGAGTTCGCCCTCGGCCTGCGCGATTCGGGCTACCTGGGGCTGAACGTGACGATTCCGTTCAAGCTCGACGCCTCCAAGCTGGCCGATACGCTGACGGCCCGGGCGCGGCTGGCCGGAGCGGTGAACACGCTCAAGTTCGACGAGGACACGATTTACGGCGACAACACCGATGGGGTCGGTTTCGTGCGCGACATCGCCCACCGCCTGGCTTTCAAGGTGCCCAATGCGGCCATCCTGGTGCTTGGCGCGGGCGGGGGCGTGCGCGGGCTGATCGCCTCGCTGCTGGAGGAAAAGCCCAAGTGGATCGCGGTCGCCAACCGCACCCACGGGCGGGCCCAGGAGCTGGCCGATGAGTTCGGGGTAGAGGCGATCCGGCTGGACGAGATCCCGGCCGAACACTTCGACCTGATCGTGAACGGGACCTCCAGCAGCCTGAACCAGGATGCCCCGGCGATCGATCCGGATACGTTCGACGACTGCACGCTCGCCTACGATCTGGTCTATGCGCCGGAGCCGACCGCTTTCATGCGGCTGGCCGAGCGCGGCGGCGCCCGCGCGGTGGCCGATGGGCTCGGCATGCTGATCGAGCAGGCCGCCGAGTCGTTCCTGTTCTGGCGCGGCGTGCGGCCGGATACGGCTCCGGTGTACCGCGAGCTTCGCCGCAGCCTGGATCAGTCGCGCGCCAGCACCACCAGGTGAACCAGGCCGGGGCGGTGCGCTGGCTCGGGCGGGCGCTGCTGCTGGCGCTGATCGTGCTGGCGTCGGTGCAGGCGTGGTACCTCGGCTGCATCGTCTACTGGAGATGGCACAACCCGGCGCTCACCGCGTTCATGCGCCATGCGCAGGTCCGGCTGGCCGCCCGCCATTCGCCCGGTCGCCTCGATCAGCAGTGGGTCGCATACGGAAGAATCTCCGGCAACCTGAAACGCGCGGTGGTCGCGGCCGAGGATGCGCGCTTCCTGGAGCACGACGGCGTGGACTGGGAGGCGATGGAAAAGGCCTACCAGGACAACCGCCGGCGGGGCCGCACCACGCACGGAGGATCGACGATCTCGCAGCAGGTGGCCAAGAACCTGTTCCTGTCGGCCCAGCGCAGCTACCTGCGCAAGGCCCAGGAACTGCTGATCACCTGGATGGTGGAGGCGTCCTGGAATAAACGGCGCATCCTGGAGGTTTATCTGAACGTGGCCGAGTGGGGCGACGGCGTGTTCGGCGCGCAGGCCGCGGCCCGGCACTACTTCGGGGTCGACGCGGCCTCGTTGTCGCCCGAGCAGGCCGCCCGCATGGCAGCGATGCTGCCGGCTCCCAGACTGTTCGACCACCACCGCGATGCCCCATTTCTGGCCCAGCGCACCGACTCGATCCTGCACAACCTGCCGGCGGCGCAGATTCCGTGACCGGCGGGGCGGTGCGCCGGGTCGTCCGCGCCGGCTCGTCCAGTGAACCAGCGTTGCGCGCGGCTGGATGGACCGTTGCGCAGGTCGGAAAGGAACCGCTGATGGGCCCGCATATACTGCGTGCGCCGCAGCGCTGGCGCAGCGGCGCCGGCCAGATGTCGACGGCTCGAGCCGTGCACTGCCAGCTGCCCCGAGGAACATGCCGTCGACCGTGACATCCCCCGCACCGGAACGCTACACCCGCGTGGCGATCGCCCTGCACTGGTTGCTGGCGGCCGCCATCGTGGCCGGTTTCATCATCGGCCTGCAGCAGTCCGATGCACCGGTCTCGCCGACCCGGGTGCGCTGGATCAACTATCACAAGTGGATCGGGATCACGATCCTGACCCTTTCCGCGGTCCGCCTGCTGTGGCGCCTCCTGCACCGCCCGCCCGCGCTGCCGGCATCGATGCGGCCCTGGCAGCGCGTGGCCTCGCACACCGTGCACCGCGGGCTGTACCTGTTCTTCTTTCTGGTTCCGCTGGCCGGCTGGGCCTACAGCTCGGCGCTGGGCTTTCATGTGGTCTACCTCGGGCTGATCCGTCTGCCCGATCTGGCGCCCAAGAACAAGGCACTGGCCGAGCTCCTGATCCAGGTGCACGCGACGCTGGCGTGGACGCTGGCGACCCTGGTCGGTCTGCATGTGGCGGCCGCGCTCAAACACCATCTGATCGACAAGGACAGGCTGCTGCGGCGGATGTGGTGGCGCGGCGCCGATCGCAAGGTTTTGCTGAATCGCTGATAAGGAGTCTCACCCATGCGTCGTGTTGCTCAAGTCGTGCTCGTGCTGCTGGCCGGCGCCGGCACCGGGGTCCGGGCCGAGCCGGTCACCTACAACTTCGACCCGACCCACACCTGGACCACGTGGGAGGTCAGGCACTTCGGCACCTCGACCTATCGCGGACGGTTCGACAAGAAGGAGGGCACGGTCACGATCGATCGGGCCGCCAGGACCGGCAAGCTGGAGCTGACGATCGATCTGGCCTCGGTGGATACGGGCGTCGATCATCTGAATCACCATCTGCAGGAGGCCGATTTCTTCGACGTGGAAAAGTATCCGACCGCCAAATTCGTTGCCGACGAATTCCGCTTCGACGGCAACGATGTGTCCCAGGTCAAGGGACAGCTGACCCTGAAGGGCAAGACCCGGCCGGTCACGTTGAAGGGCACGGCCTTCAACTGCTACCAGAATCCGATGTTGAAGCGCGAAGTGTGCGGCGGGGACTTTTCGGCCACGATCAACCGCTCCGACTGGGGCGTGAGCTTCGGGGGGCCGTTTCCGGTCGGAGACGAGGTGCGGCTGATGATCGAAGTGGAGGCGATCCGCCAGTGAGGGTCTAGCGGATTCGACGAACCATGAACTCCTCCTCGATGTTGTCCTTGTAGTAGCTGACGGGGGCCGCGCTGGTCAGAAAGCGCCGCGCGATTTCGGCGCCGACCCCGCTGTGCTGCAGCACCGAGCCGCTGTCGAATTCGATCTCCAGTATCCGCGCGGCGGCATCGTAGCCGGCCGAGCGGATGCCGCCGCGCCGGATCGGCTTGCGCTCGATCGTCACGACAGGCCGAGCTCCTGCCAGATGGCGTCGACCCGGGCGACCACGTGCGGGTCCATTTCGATCGGGCGGCCCCAGGTGCGGTCGGTCTCGCCGCCGATCTTGCGGGTGGCATCGATGCCCATCTTGCTGCCCAGCCCGGCCCTGGGACTGGCAAAGTCCAGGTAGTCGATCGGCGTGTTCTCCACGATCACGGTGTCGCGCGCCGGATCGACCCGGGTCGTGATGGCCCAGATCACCTCGCTCCAGTTGCGCGCGTCGATGTCGTCGTCGGTCACGATCAGCATCTTCGTATACATGAACTGGCGCAGGAAGCTCCAGACGCCGAACATCACACGCCGGGCATGCCCAGCATACTGCTTGCGCATCGTGATGACCGCGATCCGGTAACTGCATCCCTCGGGGGGCAGGTAGAAGTCCGCGATCTCCGGGAAGGTCCGGCGCAGGATCGGCAGGAACACCTCGTTCAGCGCCACGCCCAGGATGGCCGGTTCGTCGGGCGGCCGCCCGGTGTAGGTGGAGTGGTAAATGGGGTCGCGCCGCATGGTGATCCGCTCGATCGTGAACACCGGGAAGCGCTCCACGTCGTTGTAATAGCCGGTGTGATCGCCGAACGGCCCCTCCAGCGCCGTCTCGTAGCCCGCGTTGGCGGCGCTCAGGCGCCCGTCGCGGTTGGACGGATCCGGCAGGATCGCGCCCTCCAGCACGATCTCGGCCGAAGCGGGCACCTGCAGCCCATTGCCGATGCAGTCGGTGATCTCGGTGCGCGAGCCGCGCAAGAGGCCCGCGAACTGGTACTCGGACAACTGGTCCGGAACGGGGGTGACCGCACCCAGCACCGTGGCCGGGTCGGCGCCAAGCGCCACCGCGATGGGGAAGGGCTCACCGGGCCGCGCCAGGCGGTGATCCCGGAAGTCGAGCGCTCCGCCCCGGTGCTCCAGCCAGCGCATCGCCACCTTGTTCGGCCCGAGCACCTGCTGGCGGTAGATCCCCAGGTTCTGGCGCCGGCGGTGCGGACCGCGCGTCACGACGATGCCCCAGGTGATCAGCGGCGCGGCATCCTGCGGCCAGCAGGTCTGCACCGGCAGCCGCCCCAGGTCGACGTCGGCGCCTTCCCAGACGACCTGGTGGCAGGCGGCGCCGCGCACCGTGCGCGGCGCCATGTCCCACAGCGCCGCCTTCAGCAATGCGACCTTGCCCAGCGCGTCGCGCAGCCCGCTGGGCGCCTCCGGCTCCTTCAGTGCAGCCAGCAGCTCGCCCACCTCCCGCAGCCGGTCCGGGCGGTCGCCTCCCATGGCCAGCGTGATTCGCTGGGCGGTACCGAACAGATTGGTCAGTACCGGGATCGGGCTGTCACCGGTTTGCTCGAACAGCAGGGCCGGACCCGACCGGGCCAGGACCCGGCGGCTGATTTCGGTAATTTCCAGCCGCGCCGACACCGGGCGCCGGATCCGGACCAGCTGGCCCCCCCGCTCGAGCCCATGGAGGAAATCCCTCAAATCGCTGTACGGGATCACCGTAGTCTCGGTGGGTTGTTGTGGTGCAGCAACCGGATCGGGCCGGCGCGGGCGTCAAGATTCTCGTTCAGTGACATGTGGTAATATGTTGATTATATGCTGATTGTCGATGACATGGCGGAGCCGGTGCGAGAAGAATCGTCCTTAATGGAGGATTTCCCCGCATTACTTCTTGCACTGCACGATGGGTGTTTCGATTGACGGATCCTTGTTAAACGATAAAATCGACCCGTAGATTTGCTAGTGTCGGGTCTGGTCCCGGGGTGACGTCTGACCCCAAGAGGAGTCGACTGCACCGGGCGACCGCCCGGGATGTGATGGGCCTCGGCTCCTTCCGGGCCGATTGCAGCAGGCTTGACCGGCAGCGCATGAAGGCCGGGACTATTTCGGGAGCCGATCCGCCCATGGTCGGATCGGCTCGAAACGTCGGATGTCAGCCAGCGCCCGCTTTTATCGAAGGATTGGGGTGTCTGGACTGCCGCGGGAGGTGTCATGCATAGCTCCAGAGGCAGCAGGATCCGCCAAGGCATCGATTGGGTGGAAGCTGCGACAGATCTGGCCGGTAACGGCTTGGCGATGTTACGGCGATTGTCCGAAGCTGTGGGCACGCTGACGGTCGTGGCCGGCATGGCGATCGTGACGATGCCCAGCGTGCGGGAGTCCACTGTGCAGGCGGCCCGGGGCTGGTTCGCGTCCGACTCGTCCGCTCAGACCCAGTCCCAGGACGACAGCGCTTCGGCCGCCACCCCGCGTGAAGGCGCCCCCGCGCCGGCGCGCTGGGTCCGCTTGGACCCCACGGAGGCGTCCGTAGCCCAGTATCTTTCGCGCCGCTATCACGTGGCCGACAGCGCAGTGCGGCCGCTGGTGCGGGCGGCGCGCGATGCGGGACGCGAGCTGCAGCTCGATCCGCTGCTGATCCTGTCCGTGATGGCGGTCGAATCGAGCATGAATCCGTTCGCCGAAAGCCCCGTGGGCGCGGTGGGCCTGATGCAGGTGATGGCCAGCGTGCACTCGTCCCGCTTCGGGCTGGATGGGGACCCGGTCAGCGCGCTCGAACCGGTGGCCAACATCCGGATGGGATCGGCCATTCTTAGTGATGCCATCCGTCGCGGTGGTTCCCTCGAGCGCGGGCTGCAACTGTACGTCGGCGCTGGCAACCTGGCCGACGACGGCGGCTACGCGGCGCGCGTGCTGTCCGAGATGGGTCGGCTGAAACTGGCGGCCGCCGGCAACGTCGGGGCAGCCCTGAGCGCCGGGATGCGTTCCGATGTGAGGACCGTCGGCAGCGCGGCCCCGGCTGTACCGCCGCCGACCGAAACGCCGCCCAGCACGACCGCTTCTTCCTCCTAGACCCAGCCTGCCTTCTCCGCCCCCGCGCTGCGGGGCGGTTGCGCTGTTTCACTCGTCTAGAACACAGTGTGGGCGCACACTTTTACATTTTGAGTGGGCAAAAAAAAGCCTGTCGACCGAGCGCGCCCAAATTCGGCTGAGGAGGGAGGGAGGAGAGGCACCGAGTTGGGGCTTATCGCGCTCAGGCCTTTGTGACAGGCTTAAGAGAGCTTACTGAAATTCTACTCACGTCATCTGCAAAGTCAAGGTGCGTCTTGGACAAACACGCACTTTCTGCATGAACAATAGGGCCAAATTGTGTGGGTCTCCCGTGCCCATGGGGTAGGAGCCCGCACCGGGCTACTCTGAAGGTGGGCAAGTAAGCGCCGGCTGCAGCGCCTTTTCCGGCGCGTTTGGGCGGGCTCGAAGCGGCCGCAAGGCATCGCGCGTTCCTATTCGATAATGCCCACCTGCGCGCGAGAGGTCTTCGATGTCGGATCAGCGAGAAACGGATCTGAGCAAGTCGGCCCTGGATTATCACGAGTTCCCGAAGCCGGGAAAGATCTCGGTTGAGCCCACCAAGCAGCTGACCAATCAGCGCGATCTGGCACTGGCGTACACGCCCGGGGTGGCCGCTGCATGCGAAGCGATCGTGGCCGAGCCGGCGGCGGCGGCGCGCTTTACCGCGCGCGCGAACCTGGTCGGTGTGATCACCAACGGCACCGCGGTGCTCGGCCTGGGGCCGATCGGACCGCTGGCGGCCAAGCCGGTGATGGAAGGCAAGGCGGTGCTGTTCAAGAAGTTCGCGGGCATCGACGTGTTCGATCTGGAGGTGTCCGAACGCGATCCGGACCGGCTGGTCGAGATCATCGCAGCGCTGGAGCCGACTTTCGGCGGCATCAACCTGGAGGACATCAAGGCGCCCGAGTGCTTCATCGTCGAGCGGCGCCTGCGCGAGCGCATGAAGATCCCGGTGTTCCACGACGATCAGCACGGCACCGCGATCATCGTGGGCGCGGCGGTGCTGAACGGACTGAAGGTGGTGGACAAGCAGCTGGCCGCAGCCAGGCTGGTGTGCAGCGGCGCCGGCGCTGCCGCCCTGGCCTGTCTGGACCTGCTGGTCGAGCTGGGCCTGCCGCGCTCGAACATCTTCGTGGCCGACATCGAGGGCATCGTGTACGAGGGGCGCACCGTGCTGATGGATGCGGAAAAGGCGCGCTACGCGCAGCGCACCTCGGCGCGCACGCTGTCCGATGTGATCGCCGGCGCCGATATCTTCCTGGGCCTGTCGGCCGGGCGCGTGCTCTCGCCCCAGCAGGTCGCGCAGATGGCGCCGCGCCCGCTCGTGTTCGCGCTGGCCAACCCGACGCCGGAAATCCTGCCGGAGGAAGTGCGCTCGGTGCGCAGCGACGCCGTGATCGCGACCGGCCGCTCGGACTATCCGAACCAGGTCAACAACGTACTGTGCTTTCCCTTCATCTTCCGCGGAGCGCTCGACGTGGGCGCTACCACCATCACGCGCGAGATGGAAGTGGCGGCGGTCCACGCGATCGCCCGGCTCGCGCGCGAGGAGGGCAGCGACGTGGCCGCCAGCGCTTACGGCAGCACGCAGCCCGTGTTCGGCCCCGAGTACCTGATTCCGCGGCCGTTCGATCCTCGCCTGATGCTGCGGATCGCGCCGGCGGTGGCCCAGGCCGCCATGCAAAGCGGCGTGGCGACGCGTCCGCTGGTCGATCCGGACGCTTACCGGGACCAGTTGCAGCAGTTCGTGTATCACTCGGGCACCTTCATGAAGCCGATCTTCGCCTCGGCCAAGAAGGCGCAGTGCGCCGGGCGCACGACCCGGGTCGTGTTCGCCGAGGGCGAAGAGGAGCGCGTGATGCGCGCCGCCCAGGTCGTGGTCGACGAGGCCATTGCGCGCCCGATCCTGGTCGGGCGGCCTCCAGTGATCGAGCGGCGCCTGGAACGATTCGGACTGCGGATCCGCGCGAACGCCGATTTCGACATCGTCAATCCGGAGTTCGACCCGCGCTACCGCGACTACTGGCAGACCTATCACCGGCTGGCGGCGCGCCGCGGCATCACCGAGCACTACGCGCGCGTCGAGATGAGGCGCCGGCACACGCTGATTGGATCGATGCTGGTGCACAAGGGCGACGCCGAGGGCATGATCTGCGGCACCTTCGGCACCGGTGGGCTGCACCTGAATTACATCGATCTGGTGATCGGCCGCCGGCCGGGCGCGCAGATCTACGCGGCGATGAACATCCTGATGCTGCCGGGCCGCCTGATCGCGCTGGCCGACACCCACGTGAACCTGGACCCGACCGCCGAGCAGGTCGCCGAGATCACGCTGATGGCGGCCGAGCAGCTGCAGCGCCTCGGCATTTCGCCGCGGGCGGCGCTGATATCGCACTCGAACTTCGGAACCAGCGACGCCGCCAGCGCGCTGAAGATGCGCGAAGCCCTCGCGCTGGTGCGGGCCCGCAATCCGCAGTTCCAGATCGACGGCGAGATGCACGCCGACTGCGCCGTCGATGCGTCGATCCGCGAGTCGCTGATGCCGTTTTCGACGCTGAGCGGCAATGCCAACCTGCTGGTGTGCCCCGGTCTGGATGCGGCCAACATCGCCTACAACCTGCTGAAGACGATCTCGGGCAACAACGTCGCGGTCGGCCCGATCCTGCTCGGATGCGCGCGACCGGTTCACGTGTTGACGCCATCGTCGACGGTGCGCCGGATCGTCAACATGACGGCGCTGGTGGTGCTCCAGGCGCAGGCCGCAGACAACTTGAAAGGCGAGGCGGGATAGGCGCCATCGGTCGCCCACGGCAACCGACGCCCCGCCTTTATGTCAGGCCTTCAAGATAGAGTCCGGCTGCGCACATCGCCGGC
>DASZFP010000095.1:0-3339 GCA_035939615.1 Burkholderiaceae bacterium
TTCGCTGGCGGTGGCTGCTCTCTGAAATGGGGTCGGGCGCCGCAGGCTCTCCGTGTGGACGATCTGGTACGTATGGCCGAACAGCTCGATGCGAGCGCTGACGGCCCCCTCGCGCAGCCACTGCCGGATCGCGTCCCGAACCTCCGGCCGGACGAAATCGATGTGAATGTGCAGCTGGTCCTGCGTGCGGCCCCAGCGCGAATTGATGGCCAGGCCCAGTTCATCCGAGCCCACCTGCGGCCGCCCGGAGGCGGCGATCACGCGGTCGCGAGCGGCCCAGGCGTCGCCGAAGTAGTCGGGCTCCTCGTCCAGCAGCAGCTCCGGGCTTTCGATTCCGATGCGCCGCGCGGTCGGGATCAGCAGGTAGTGGGTGGCGCCGCAGATATCCTTGAGGACCGCTTCGCCGCGCGCCGGGTAGCACCGAAGCGACGGCACCGGCGCCCAGCCCTGATTGCAGCCGGCGTTGACCACCTGCCACAGGGCATTGGAATGCCCTGGCGGCGGGGGTGTTCCGCACGCCTGCAGCGCGACCGAGGCGACCAGCACACCAACGAAAGACGCCGCCACCGCCCCCGTGGGGCGCGGGGCGCGCGCCTCAGACCGACCCATGGCCCCTCCTGTAGCGGCGCGCGGATTCTACGGTCTGGCCAGCCTCGCGGCCAGGCAGCGGGCAGCAGATCCGATCGCTGCAGCGCAAGATGAGGCCCCGTTCGATTACCGTCTTGTTCCCGGCCGGCACGACATACAATCGCTTCGACGCCAGGCCCACACCAAGCGTCGGCACAACAAAGACAAACTGCGAGGACGAACGAGGAGGCATTCGGATGACCGATACAACGATCCCGCCCGCGGCCGGGCGTCGAACCGTCCTGCGCGCCGCCCTGGCCGTCGGTGCTGCCAACCTGGCGCCTCCTTTCATCCTGGCCGCACGCGGCGAGCAGCCGGTGCTGATCGGGCTGGCCAACCCGCTCACGGGCACCTACGCCGCCCCCGGCAAGAATGAGCTGGCCGGGTGCGAGCTGGCGATCGCCCAGATCAACGCCAAGGGCGGCATCCTGGGGCGGCCGGTGGAGCTGCGGGTGGAGGATTCGACCAGCGGCGATGCCGGCACCGCCGTGCAGAAATCGCGCAAGCTGATCGAGCGCGACCACGTCGATTTCCTGCTGGGCAACATCAACTCGGCCCTGGCGCTGGCCATGGCCCAGGTGAGCAACGAAAAAGGCGTCCTGCACATCGTGCCGGGGGGTCACACCGATACGATCACCGGCGCCGCGTGCCACTGGAACGTGTTCCGCGTCTGCAAATCGACCACGATGGAGGCCAACGCGGCGGCCCAGCAGTTGATCGAGAAGGCGGGCAAAAAGTGGTACTACATCACTCCCGACTACGCCTTCGGCCACACCTTGCAGGCGGCGCTCGAAAAAGCCGCCGCCAAGCTGGGCGGCACCAAGGTCGGGGCCGACCTGTCGCCGCTGGGGACCACCGACTTTTCCTCGTTCCTGATCAAGGCCCAGGCCGCCAATCCGGACGTGATCGTGTTTCTGACGCAAGGCGATGACATGGTCAATGCCTTGAAGCAAGCCGTGCAGTTCGGACTGGACAAGCGCCTGCACCTGGCCGGCGCGCAGCAGGAGCTCGAGTCGCTGGAGGGTCTGCCGCCGGAAGCGCGCATCGGGGCCTGGGTGTTCGAGTGGTACTGGAAGCAGCCCGGCGTGCCGCACGTGGCCGAGTTCGTCGAAGCCATCCGCAAGAAGACGGGCAAGGTGCCCACCGCGCGCACCTGGTTCGGATTCGTGTCGACCTGGACCTGCGCACTGGCCGCGCAGGCCGCCAAGTCGCTCGATGCCGTCAAGATGGCCAAGGCGCTGGGCGGCATGAAGCTGCCGCCTGAAATCGGCCTGGTCCCGGATACGGCGTTTTATCGCACCGAGGACCATCAGCTGATCGCGTCGGTGTTCGTCGGTAACGCGCAGGCCGGTGGCGCCGATCCGGAAGACCTGTTCAACGTGGCGCGGGTCGCGCGCGGAATCGATGTGGCGGGCAGTGTCGAGGAAGGGGGCTGCAAGCTGGTGTGGCCTTCATAAACTGCCTGGACCGTGCTGCAGCTGATCCTGTTCAACGTATTCAACGGGCTCATCGTCGGGGCGTTCTATGCCTTGATGGCGCTGGGCCTGTCGTTGATTCTCAACCTGAGCGGGGTGATCAACTTCGCCCACGGCGGCTTTCTGGCGCTGGGCGCCTACCTCGCCTACTCGCTGATGCCGTTCGTCGGCTTCTGGGGCGCGCTGCTGCTGGCGCCGCTCGCGACCGCCGCTCTGGGACTGGTGGTCGAGCGCCTGCTGATCCGCCCCCTGTATGGCCGCGACCCGCTGTACAGCCTGCTGTTGACCTTCGGCCTGGCCTACATCCTGGAGGACGCGGCGCGCTTCATCTGGGGCGCGCAGAGTCTGCCCTATCCGATCCCGAGCTGGCTGACGCGGCCTCTTAGCACCCAGTTCTTCTTCCTGACCGGGTACCGGCTGTTCATGGTCGTGCTGGTCGCGCTGGCGGTCGGCGCCCTGTTCTTCATCCTGAGCCGCACCCGCCTGGGCATGCGCATTCGCGCCGGCACGCTGGACCTGGAGACCGTGTCGGCATTGGGCGTGAACGTGCGCGTGCTGCGCAACCTGAATTTCGGACTGGGCATCTACCTGGCCGGCCTGGCCGGCGTGCTGGCGGCCGGCATGCTCGGACTGCAGCCCACCATCGGCACCTCGCTGATCATGCCCAGTTTTGTCGCGATCATCGTGGGCGGACTCGGCAGTTTGCCCGGCACCCTGCTCGGCGGCCTCCTGATCGGTGTCGCCTCCGGGCTCACCACCGTGTTCTTCCCGTCCGCCAGCGAGGCCGTCATCTTCGCGATGATGGGGCTGGTACTGCTGGTACGCCCGCGCGGGCTGCTCGGCGAGGAAGGTCGGCTGCAGTGAGCCAGCTGCCCCAGCGGGCCGCCGTCGCGCTGCTCTGGGTTGTGCTGCTCACGATGCCGCTGTGGATCAACGCCATCGGCGGATACACCGAGCTGGCCAGCCGGGTCGTGGTGATGGGCCTGGCCGCGATGGCGTTGAACTTCCTGCTCGGCTACACCGGCACGCTGTCGTTCGGCCACGCCGCCTACTTCGGCCTGGGCGCCTACGGGGTCGGAATGACGCTGAAGTACCTGGCACCCAGCACGGCGCTGGGCATGCTGGTCGGCGTGGCGGTCGGCACGCTGGCAGCGGCGCTGATCGGCGCGCTGATCGTGCGGCGACGCGGCGTGTACTTTGCGATGGTGACGATCGCGTTCGGCCAGGTGTTCTACTT
>DASZFP010000096.1:0-14100 GCA_035939615.1 Burkholderiaceae bacterium
CCCATAGCACCGCACCGCTGCTGACGACCTCGGCGCGATCCGCGGCTTCCTCCCTCGAGGATTGGACGACGCCTGCCCTCCGCGCTGTCGCAAACGCGCGCGCCTACACTTGCACGGGCAGGCATCGACCAATCCTTAACGACTTGCGACGTCGCCGACTCCCGCGGCAACTCCCGATACCGGACATTCGGCAATCAACGAGCCAAGGGCGCCAGCCTAACCCTCGTAGCTAGACCCCGCTCTTCTCGTGGTCCCGAACAACAGCTCCCATCGATAATGCGACCACCGATACGCTCTGGGAGGGGATATGAGATCGCGATTTGCGCTTTTGGCCATTCTCGCTGCGACCGGCGCCGTCGCAGCGCCGGTTCCGTACACGCCGCCGACCGTGGGCTCCGGCAACACGGCCATTGCAGATCCCGGCCTGGCGCGGCCTGCAACGACGCCATGCCGCGTGCAGCTCTTCACCGACCAGCCGTTCGCCGACTTCTCGCCCAAATTCTTCTCGTATGCGCCGCCCGCCGCCTGTCCCGGGCCCTGGCAGAAGGTGGTGCTCGAGGCCGACTACTCCGTCGAGGCCGGTCGCCAGTTCGATCGGACGGCGACGTTGTGGATCGGCGGAGTCAACGTCTACTTCGGGACCACCGCGGAGCCCTCGGCCACCGTCGCACGGGCATGGCACATCGAGCGTGATCTGACCGAGTACTCGGCCCTGCTGCGGTCGGCGTCGACCGGCCGGGCGGAACTCGGCAACCTGATCAACAGCACCTATACGAGCACGCTGTTCGGCACGGCGGACCTCGCGTTCTACCCCGCGGACGACGAGGGGTCGAGCGCTTCGAAGTCGGCCGATGTGGTGCTGCCGATGTCGGCCAGTCCGACCGGCGGCACCGTGCCGCTCTCCGATCCTTCCATGCAGCTGGCGGCGACGTTCGTGCTGCCGACCAACATCGAGAAGGCGTTTCTCGATGTCGTCCTGCAGCACCAGGGTGCGAACGACGAGTTCTGGTACACCTGCGTGCCGAACAATCTCACCGGCGCGCTGCAGAGCTGCGCCGGCACCGCCTTCCGGGAGGGTCAGCTCGCGATCGACGGGCAGCCGGCCGGCGTCGTGCCGATCTTCCCCTGGATCTTCACGGGTGGCATCGACCCCTACTTCTGGCGGCCGATTCCAGCGCCGCAGGCCTTGAACTTTGTTCCTTATCGCGTCGATGTGACGCCTTTCGCCGGCGTGTTGAGCGACGGCCAGCCGCACCAGTTCGCCATCAATGTCACGAACGACAGCAATTACTTCCAGACCACCGCGACGCTGCTGCTGTACCTGGATCACGAGGCGACGCAGGTCACCGGGGAAGTCACCGAGAACACGATCGGCGCGCCGGCCCCGGCGGTCACGCCGGAACTGACGACGTCGGCCGACGGGACGGTCAGCGGAACGGTGAGCACGACCTCGTCACGCAAGTTCGTTCTGTCGGGATGGGCTCAGACATCGCATGGACGGGTGGAGACGGAAATCACCCAGCAGATCGACTTCTCGAACGTGCAACAGTTCGTGGCACCGACGTCGGCGCCGGTGGCGTTCGTGCAGAACATCGTCCAGTCCACCAGTATCCTTTCGTCGACCCGGGTTCGCGGCGGCGATGACGATGGTCGCGAGAGCACCACACGCATGTCCTGGCCGCTCGAGGTGGACCTGACCATCCCGCCGGCCGCAAGCTTCACGCAGGTCGGCCGGGTCCGCCAGGCCTACCATCGAGTCGACTCCGACGGAGAAAAGAAGAGCGTCGTCTCAAACTCGGGCGAGTGGGCCGACACGTATCCGACCAAGGTGGGGCAATCGGGCTCGCAGCGGTATTTCTCCTCCGGCCCGGACGGCCACTGCTACAGCCGCGCCCTGACCGCGGCGGGCGGGCTGCTGACGGCGATTGTCGATGGCGAGGGCTGCGACGACCATGGACACTGAAGCTCGTTCTTGCCGCAGGCCTTCTTCATGTCTTGTGGAATTGAAGCGGAGCGCTCTTACCGATGCACCCCACATTGGAAACCCCGCGTCTGACGCTTCGGCCTCTGGTATTGCAGGACCTGGATGCTTACGTCGATTTCTGGCAGAACCCTGAGGTGGTGCGGTACATCACAGGGACACCGATCTCGCGTGAGCAGAGCTGGAAACGGCTGCTGGGGACTGTGGGGCACTGGCAGCTGCTGGGTTTTGGGTTCTTTGCCATCGAAGAGAAGGCCAGTGGACGATTCATCGGCGAGGCAGGATTTCAGGAGATGCGCCGGGACCTGCTCCCTTCGATTGAAGGAACCCTGGAAACGGGCTGGGGAATCCTTCCCGCTTGTCAGGGAAAGGGCTACGCAAGGGAGGCCGTCAGCGGCGCGATGACCTGGGCCAAGACGGCCTTTCCGAGCTTGGATTACAGCTGCATCATCGATCCTGAGAATCGGACATCGATGCAGCTGGCCGCAAAGCTCGGATTTACTGAAGACGCCATGACGACCTATTCGGGAAAGCCGATCATGGTTCTTCGAAAGGCAAGAGCCGGCTGATTTTGGCGGCGATTCATCGCAGGCTCAGGCTCTCCTGTCGCCAGCCGGCATCCGCCCACAGACGGAAGGCCGCGAGCTGCTGCGGCTCGCCGGCCGTTTTCTCCGTGGCGAGCGTATCGGCGCGCAGCACCTCGAAGCGCCGCGTCCTGCGCCCGTCGGACATGGCCTCCCGCACGATCAGCAGTTTGCCGCGCTTGGCCGGCGACCATCCCGCCCACTCCACATAGCCCACGCCCGGACCATTGGCCTCCGGAGGGAGCACGTCGAGCTTCCAGCCGTCGGCCTCCTCGTGCCACACCCACAGTTCGCTCCATCCATCGAGCGGTTGCACAGTCAGGGCCAGGGCGCGGCCTTCCGGCATCGCCTTGACCGAGGCGGGCCACACCGTCCCGTAGGTGCAGCGCCGCGCCAGCGTGGTCGGAGTCTTCGCCCAGCGATCGACCAGGCTCACACACGTTTGCCCGGGCTCGTTCGGTTGCAGCTGGATCTGCAGCCTGCCCAGCGCTGCCACCGGGTTTGCAGCAGCCCAGCGCACCGCGCCAACGCGTATGGCGGCCTCGGCGTATTCGCCCTTGTCCTGCCCTGCCAGCGCCGTCTTGTCGACCGCGGCGAGCTCGTCGACCGCGCGCAGCGCAGCCACCTGGGGCGGCTCCTGCGAGCGCGACTGGTCGAACGCGATGGCCGCCCATACGCCGGCGCGTCGCAGGCGCAGACGGTCGCGCAGCGTCGCTTCCAGCCGGGCGTTGTCCGCCGTATCGATGCTGTCGAGCAGATAGGCGCGCTGCTGGTCGACGGTCTTGCGCGCGCTCGGGGACAGCGCCGGATCGATGCACTCGTGACGGGTCAGTGCCAGGATGGCGCGGGCCCGCTGCTCGGGCGTCGCTTTTGCGCTGCCGGCGGTGCCGTCCATCGCCAGCACCTGAACGAACGCAGCGCCTTCGTAACACAGCTGCACCGCATCGCCCGGGCCGGCTGCGCCATTGCTGCTGTAGCTCAGGAACTTGACGCCGTATTGCGCAGCCACGTCCATGTGCGCGGAAATGACCTCGACCTTGCCCCGACGCAGCGTCGCGCTGCGCGCGAGCCGCTCGGCCATGACGCCCAGCGCGTCGAACGGCTCGGCCGTGATGCTTTCGGCCGGCGCCGCCTTCAGGTAGGCGGCGGCATAGGCGACGCCGAGCGACTCGGCGCCCGGCGTCTCGCGCAGAAAGCGCAGCACCGCGAGCAGCGGCGGCGCATCGGCCTCGGTCGTGCCGATGATGCGCGCCTCACTCTCACGGATATAGCCGGCGCGCTCGAGCCGGTGGTCGTAGACGTGCAGCTGGCCCCACTGCCGCCCTCTGACCTCGAGCAGTTCCCCCTGCCACAATTGCGCGTGGGCCGCGGCGCTGCTGGCCGGTGCGGCGCGCAGCGCGACGTGGTCTTGTGCGACGATCGCAAGCACGGTCATCGCGACGGCGGCGGTGGCGATCATCGTTGCTCTCCTGCAACGGCGGCGTCTGCGCCCTGCGCCTTCAGGGCATCGCCAATCAGCCCCGAGGCGATGAAGCGGCCGTCGGTTCCGGCCGGCGCGATGATCACGCGCACCTTGTCCGAGAGCTTGTCGGCGACGGTCTTCTGGATCAGCAGCGGGTGGCGGCTGAGCAGGTCGCCCTCGCGCGCCATCTGGTCGGCGTTGGCTTTGCCCACCTTGTCGAGGCGATAGACCTCGGCGTCGGCCAGCTTCACCCGCGAATCGGCTTCGCCGGCGGCCTCGATCTTGCGGGCCTGGGCGTTGGCCTCGGCCTGCTGGATGCGGGCCGCCTTCTCGGCTTGCGCCTCGAGGCGGCGCTGCTGGATCTGCTTCTGCTTGAACGGCAGCACGTGCTTCATCGCCTCCTCCTGCGCCTTGGCCGCAATGATCTGCTCGCGCGCCGCCGCATCGGCCGCGGTTTCGCGCCGGACCTTGTCGGCCTGGGCCTCCAATTCGCTCTGCTTGACCTGCTTTTCCTTCAACTCCAGCGTGTAGCGCATCTTCTCGGCCTCCAGCTCCTGGGTGAGCAACTGATCCATGCCGCGGCGATAGTCGGCGGGCAGGTCGACGGTGCCGATCTGAACGGCCTTCAGCGCTATGCCGTCGGCCGCCAGCCGGGGACGCAGTTCGCCTTCGATGCTGTGCTGGATCTCTTCGCGCTTGGTCGAGAAGATCTCGCGCACGGTGTACCGGGCGAAGGTCCGATACGTGATTTCCTTCACTTCCGGCGCCACCACCTCGACGCTCAAGTCGGGCGGCAGGCTGCGGGCGATGCGCGCCACCTGGCCGGGGTCGACGGCGAATCGAACCGCGACATCGATCCCGATCGACAGGCCCTCCACGGACTGGTAAGGGGAAGGACCCGAGGCCAGGCGCCCTTCGTCCGGGCGCATCACCTGGTCGCGCAGCGAGAAGCGCCGCACGTCGTGCAGCAGCGGCAACTTGAACGCGGAGCCCGGGTCGAGCACGCTGCTCGCGCCGGTCAACGCGTTGGTGCGGACCACGACGTCGCCCGGCACCACGGTGACCAGCGGCGGATGCCGGACCAGCGCCCAGATGACCAGCGCCAGCGCGCCCAGAAGCGTCAACTGGTATCGGGCACGCCCGAGGGCAGCTGCTGCGGCGGCGACGCCGGCCGTACCGAACGCAGCCCCCCGGGCAAGTCCTTCCATCAGTGCGGCCAGAAAAGCGTTCATGAGTCGGTGCCTGGAGTCGGGATCGATGAGGATGGCCATTGTTCGCGCGACCGCGGGAACGAAAAAGCCGTGCGGCGGGGGTCTTGCCTCCGCGCCCGGAAGAAGTCTTCCGGTCCGGGTCGCGGCGCTCGCGGGATAATCGCCGCCATGCCGACCGTCGCCGTCATCGAGGATGATGTTCCGACCAGCAACCAGCTCAAGGGCTGGATCGAGGCGGCTCGACCGGGCATCCAGGTGCACCAGTGGTTCGACCGCGACAGCGCCGAGCGTGCGGTTGCGCGCGAGCGCTACGACGCCGTGGTGCTCGATATCGAACTGGGCCGCGAGCGCAACGCCGGGATCGCCGTGATCAACGCCATCAACAAGCGCGGCGGCATGCCGGTACTGGTGGTCTCCGCCATGCCGGCCGCCATTTACCGCAGCATCATGAAGGCGCTTGATGCCTGGGACTACCTGCAGAAGACGACCTTCGAGCAGGGCGAGTTTGTCGAGACTTTCCTCGAAGTGCTGCGCAGGGGCGCCGCGCAGGGACATCCGACATTCGACGCGAGCGAGCTCACGCTCGATCCGCTTCGCCAGGGCGCCGCCCTCTGGCGGGGCCAGCGGGTGAACCTGCCGCTCACCGCGCAGCGGATATTGGCCGCGCTGGATGCCCGGCGCGGCGAGGTGGTGAGCTACGAGGACCTGTACCGGGTGATCAAGAGCGGACGCAACCGCGACAACGTGCGCAAGCACGTCGGCGCCATCCGCGAGGCGTTTCGCGAGATCGACCCGACCTTCGAGGGCATCGAGAACGTGCCGATGCGGGGATTCCGCTGGGTCAAGACGCGGCCATGAGTTCCTGGCGCCTGCCGGCACGGGTGCCGTTCCGGCTGCGCGTCGTCTTTCGCGGCGCGTTCCTGCTGCTGGTGGCCGCCACGCTGGGGCTGGCGCTGTCCGTGCTGCAGGACGAAAAGGAGCGCGGTCGTCGCATCTATGCCGAAGCGCTGAAAAAGACGCAGTCGCAGATCGCCGCTCGGCTGCGTCACCCTACCGGCCAGCTGGCGCTGCTCAATCCGGTTGCTGCCGGCGGACGGGCGCAACCGGTGCACCCCCTGGTCCTGCCGTTTGCCGCGCTGGATTTCGATGACCGCAACAAGGCCCGGCAGGCCGTCGAGATGACCGGGTGCGGCCTGCAGTACCCGGACGGCGCCACCTTGTGCGTTGCGGTGGGCGCCAATCCGTACGCGGGCGGCTTTGTCTATCTCGTCGCGAGTCTGGCCGCCGGCGAACTCGCCGCGCATGAAAGCGGCGACCTGGAGTTGGCCGACGTGCACCGGGCGATGGTCGACGTGGACTACCGAGGCACCCAAAGTCGATGGATTGCTCCGTACGAACGAAGCGGCGACGGGCGCGGGAGGCTGACCGGTTACGCCGGCGACGCACCGCTCGCCAAGGGTGTTCGTCCCGTGCGCGATTTCCGCGGCTGGCTCTGGCAGGAGGGCCGCTGCATCGACCCCGCCTTCGCCCTGCGGGCTTCGGCGGGCGAGCCGCCGGCGTGTGCGCGCCGCACCTTCGTGTCGATTCGTCTTCCGCTGGCCGTGTTGCAGCAGGAACTGGGCGCGCGCAGTCCGCAGTGGCCGCCGCCGGACCTCGATCGGATGACGGTTCGGCTGCGCCTTCTGGCGCCGGGCAGCGCGCAGCCCGTCTTCGACAGCGACGCTCCCGGCGCGACGATGCCGTTCACGCTGGCCGACGTGCGCGACCTGCTGCGGCCGGGAGAGCGCCTGACGGTGCGGCGCGCCGGAGCGGACGTGCCGCTGTTCGCCGTGCAGGGCCCCGACGCGGACGAGCCGGCCGCGCCGTGGGTGGACGCCTTAATCCGGAAGTTGCCGGCGCAGGGCTTCGATTCGCCGCTGCGGGAGCGGGCGCGGATCGACACCTCGCTCGGCCGGTTCGAGCTGGAGATTTCCGGCGACTATCGTTCGGTGAACAGGACCCTGTCGGCGGTGGCGACACGGGTGGCCTGGACGGTCGGGGCCATGCTGCTGGCGATCGGCGCCGTCTGGGTCGCGCTGGAGCTGCTGGTCATCCGGCGCGTGGCGCTGCTGACGGCGCGCGCTGCGGCGGTCTCCACCGGCGTTCGCAGCGCCCAGGACGGCGCTGGACTGTCAGGCCTGGACCTTCCGGACCTGGGCGGCCGCGACGAACTGGGCGTGCTGGCGCAGGGCCTGAGGGATCTGCTGCAACGGGTCAAGGAGGACGTACAGCGCGAGCAGATCCGGGCGGTGCAGGAACGGGACATGTGGCACGCGGTCGGCCACGAGATCATGGCCCCATTGCAGTCGCTGATGGCGCTGCACGGCGGCAACGGCGACCCGAGCGCACGCTACATCGCCCGCATGCAGCAGGCGGTGCGGCTGCTGTACGGGCAGGCCTCGCCCAGCGAGGCGTTCGAAGCCACGCGGCTGGCGCTGCAACCGACGGATCTGGATGCGTTCCTGGGCCACGTCGCCGCCAACGCCAGGTACATCGGCATCGAGGCGGTCGACTACTCGCCGCTGGGACAGCCGGTCATGGTGCGCGCTGACGAGCATTCCCTGGAGGACGTCGTCACGCACGTGCTGCGCAACGCGCAGCGGCACCGCACACCGGGAACGCCGATCCGGCTGCGCGCGGAAGCGGACGCGCAGACGGCGCGCGCGACGGTGC
Organism: Burkholderiaceae bacterium; assembly: GCA_035939615.1. Taxonomy (GTDB): domain Bacteria; phylum Pseudomonadota; class Gammaproteobacteria; order Burkholderiales; family Burkholderiaceae_F; genus VBCK01. The sequence continues at coordinate 7,951 of DASZFP010000096.1, forward strand.
ACAACGTCGGCTCCCCGATCCCCGAGGCGATGCTGGAGCGCATATTCGAGTACGGAATTTCCGAGTCCGCCAGCCCGCCTGTCGGTGCTCTGGCGGGCTTGCCCGCCGAAGCACGCAGTGCGAAGGCGGGTCAGCGCGGCCAGGGGCTTTTCGTGGCGCGAACCTACATGGCCAAGATGGGCGGAACCATCGCCGCGCGCAATTGCGCCGACGGCGTCGAGTTCATCCTGACGCTGCCGCGGGTTTCGATGTAGTGTCTCGCCCGGAGAAAAAAATGATGTCGGCTTCCCTCGGACCGCTCACGTTCGCTCTGGTCAGCTTTGCCACCGCCGCCGCGGCACAAGTGGAACCCCCACTGCCCGACCGAACCATCGCGGCGCTGGCGAATGAATTGAGCGGCGACACCGCCAAAAGGAATCTTGAGCAGATCGCGCTGTATCACCGGCAGCGAGGGTCGAGGGGATTTCATTCGGCCGCCGAGCTGGTGGCGAAGCGGGCGCAGGAGTACGGACTCAGCAGTGTCGAAATCCTGCGATTCCCGGCCGATGGGAAGATTTTCTACGGAACGCAGCGGTCGCGCCCGGCGTGGGACGCCGACGAAGGGGATCTGCTGGAAATCAAAGGTGAGGAAGTCAGAAAGATTGCGAGTTATTTTTCCGAGCCGATCGTGCTGGCGGAGGACAGCGAGTCGGCGGACGTCACCGCAGACCTGGTCGATGTGGGGGAGGGAGCAAAACAAGGCGACTACGAGGGCAGGGATGTGAAGGGAAAGATCGTGCTGGTCGCCGCACAGCCCGGCGAAGCGCAGGATCTTGCGATTGGAAAATTCGGCGCCGTTGGCATCGTGAGTTACGCCCAGAACCAGCGAACGGGCTGGTCCGGCGAGGACGAAAACCTGATTCGATGGGGTCACCTGAAAACGTTCTCGGACCACAAGACGTTCGCATTCATGGTGTCGCTGAAGACGGCGCGCGCGATGAGGAAGCGACTGGCCAGCGCAGAGACGATTCGGCTGCACGCGGTCGTGAAGGCCGGTCAGCACGACGGATTCTACGAGGTGGTGACGGCCACCATTCCAGGCTCCGATGCGCGACTGAAGGATGAAGAAATCGCGTTCTCGTGTCATCTGGATCACCAGCTTCCCGGAGCGAACGATAACGCGAGCGGTTGCGCGACGATCCTGGAAGTGGCGCGCACGCTGCAGAAACTGATCGGCAACGGCGCGCTGGCGCGGCCGGCCAGAACGCTCAGGTACTACTGGCCCCCGGAAATCGAGGGAACCGTCGCGCTGCTGAATGCTCATCCGGACTTTGCCAGTCGAACCCGGGCCGTGGTGCACATGGATATGGTCGGTGGCGGACCGGAGACGAAGGCCGTGTTCCACGTGACCCGCGGCCCCATGAGCCTGCCTTCGTTCGTTCACGACGTTGCGTGGAATTTTGCCCAGTGGGTGAACCGTGAAACCTACCGGTTCGCGGCGACCGGGGAGTCGAAGTATCCGCTGCTGGCTCCGGAGGGAGGCAAGGAACCGCTGCGAGCGGAAGACTCGCGCTTCGAGCTCGGCAGCGACCACCAGGTCTATCAGGACTCCTCATTCAAGATCCCGGCAATTTATTTCAACGACTGGCCAGATCGCTACATTCATACGAATTTCGATGCCATCGCGAATATCGATGCGACGAAGCTGAAGCGGGTTGCTTTCATCGGAGCCGGGAGCGCGTACGTTCTGGCGAATGACCGTCGCTTTGGACAGGACGCCGGCAGCCCGCCTGATGACGTCGCTTCCGGTGCGGATGCGTCGGGCGAGGGCAAGCTGGTCTTTCGTCGCGTCAAGGAGCCACGGGGCCCATTGATGGTCTTCGGGTACGACTACTTTCTGGCCCACGCTGAGGCGGCTGGCCTGACGACGCCAAAGTTGTTGAGTTACGAGGGGTTGCGAGGCGACGGTGATTCGTACACGTACGAGGCGCTGAATTTCGTCGATGGAAAGAGGAACGCCCAGCAAATCGATGATGCATTGTCGGCGGAATTCGGGCCGGTGCCGCTGGAGATGGTGTTGGAGTATCTGCGGGCGTTAGAGAAGATTGGGTTGGTGCAGCAAACTCCCTGATGATCGATCGCGCTCGAGCGCGAGCAGCTTGCGCTTGGTGTCCAGCCCGCCGCCGAAACCGGTCAGGGACCCGTCGGCGCCGATCACCCGATGGCACGGCACCACGATCGCCAGCGGGTTGGCGCCGTTGGCAAGCCCCACGGCGCGGCAGGCGCGCGGGTTACGCAGGCGCTGCGCGATCTGACCGTAGGAGCGGGTCTCGCCGTAGGGGATCTCGGTCAGGGCTCGCCAGACGCTGCGCTGAAACGCCGTGCCTTCAGCGGCCAGGGCCAGCTCGAACGTGCGACGCCGCCCTGCAAAGTACTCCCCGATCTGCCGGATGGCCTGGGCGAACGGCCTGTCGTCTTCGACCCAGTCGTCCGCGGGACGCAGCGGGTGCCGGCCGGCCTGGAAATGCACGACCTTCAAGTGCGCTGCGTCGCCCGCGAGCAGCAGCGCTCCAACGGGGGACTCGATCTGGTGCCAGTACATCCTGCGTGCAGTGGAAGGCGTTGGCATGGGCGCAAAGATAGCGCGCTTCGCGTTGCCCAACTGGCCATTTTCGGACCTGGTTGCGCCGGCTGCTTGAGCGCGGATCGCCGGCGCGTCCGGCAACGCTCGTCGGCGAGCCCGCGATATGCTGCGGGCGGCCGTTCGACGGGAGGTCTCAAATTGCTGATTGCTTTGCTTCGTTTCCTCGCCATCCTGGCCGCTGGCTGCGTTGCTGGACTGGCCGCGACCGCTGCGCCCCCGCAAACCCAGCCTTCGCCAGGGCCGGCCGACCTGACGCAGATGCAGTGGCGTCTGCTCGGCCCCTTCCGTGGCGGCTGGAGCGAGATGGTCGAAGGCATCCCGGGACGCCCCGATTCCTATGTTTTTGGCGCCGCCGGGGGCGGCGTGTGGCGCACCGACAATGGAGGCCGCACGTGGACGTCGCTGTTCGACGCGGGTCCCGCTGCTCCGGTGGGCGTGATCGCCGTGGCGCCCTCGGATCCGCAGACCATCTACATCGGCACGGGTCAGCCCGAGCCCCGCTACGACGTCGCGGGCGGCGCCGGTGTCTACCGCTCGCGCGACGGCGGTCGTACCTGGCAGGCGCTGGGGTTGGAAGATACGCGCCACATCGGCCGCATCTGGGTTGATCCGCACGATTCCGACACGGTGCTGGTGGCGGCACTCGGGCACTTTTTCGGACCCAGCCCCCAGCGGGGCGTATTCCGCTCAACCGATGGCGGAGCCACCTGGACCCATGTGCTGAAGATCGACGCCGATACCGGGGCCGTCGATCTGGCGGCCGATCCGGCCGATCGCCGGGCCCTGTTTGCCGCGTCGTGGCAGGCACGCCAGTTCCCGTGGCAGAGCTACTACGCGCCGGTGTCCGGTCCGGGCAGTGCCATTTATCGCTCGACCGACGGGGGAGGGAGCTGGGAACGGCTGGGTGGCGCCGGGTGGCCGCAGGGTCCGCTTGGGCGCATCAGCCTCGCGACTGCGCGCACGCCGGCCGGATTGCGCATCTACGCCGTCGTTGCGGACGCCCAGGCGGGCGGCATCTACCGTTCCGACGACGGCGGCAGCCACTGGGCGCGGGTGAACGCCGAGTCCGCCGTCAGCAGCTACTACGCCAGCCGCATCGCCGTGGCGCCCGACGATCCCGACACCGTCTATACGGTGGGACGGTCGATACGCCGCTGCACCGAGGGCGGCAAGGTGTGCGAGATCATCAAGGGGGCGCCGGGCGGCGACGACTACCACCAGGTGTGGATCGACCCGGTCCACCCGGACCACCTGGCCGTCACGAGCGACCAGGGGACGGTGATCAGCACCGACCGTGGGCTCACCTGGTCGAGCTGGCTCAACCAGCCCACCGGCCAGTTCTATCACCTGGCGACCGATGAACGCTTTCCCTACTGGATCTATTCGGGCCAGCAGGACTCGGGATCCGTTGCCATTGCCAGCCGCGGCGACTTCGGATCCGTCGGCCCGCGCGAGTGGCACCCGGTTGGCGCCGACGAGCGCGACTGTGTCATTCCCGATCCCGACGATCCGCTCATCGTCTACGGTTCGGGCCTTGGAGGCCGGGTCAGCCGCTTTGACGGCCGTACCGGCCAGGTTGCCAACATCACGCCCTTTCCGGTCCCCAACTACGGCAAGCGGCAGACGTCGACCGCCCACCATTTCGCCTGGGTGACACCGTTGGCGATCTCGCGCAAGGGTAAAAAGACCCTCTACCTGGGCGGCGATGTGCTGTTCGCGTCGACCGACGAAGGCCGCCACTGGTCCAGCATCAGCCCGGACCTGACCGGCAAGCAGGCCGGTGCAGCGCGCTGTGACGGCGATGTCGCGGTGGCTGACGCCCGGGCCTGCGGCTACGGCAGCATCTGGAGCGTGGCGCCTTCACCCCGCCAGGCCGGCGAGGTATGGGTGGGCACCGATGACGGCCTGATCCAGCTCACGCGGGATGGTGGCGTCCACTGGTCCGACCGCACGCCCGCCGGCCTTGCGCCCTGGTCCAAGGTGGCGTCCATCGATCTGTCGGTGCTCGAGGACGGCGTGGCCTATGTGGCGATCGACAACCAGCGGCGCGATGACTTTCGCCCCATGGTGCTCAAGACCCGTGACTACGGGCGCAACTGGCGCGATGCCACCGGCGATCTGCCGGCAAATCGCTTTGCCAGCGTGGTGCGTGCCGATCCGCAGCGCCGTGGACTGCTGTATGCCGGCACCGAGACGGGCGTTTTCGTGTCGCTCGACGATGGGGCGCACTGGACGCCCCTGCAGGCCGGCCTGCCGACGGCCTGGGTGCGCGATCTTCTGGTCCACGGCGATGACCTGGTGGCCGCCACTCAGGGCCGCGCGATCTGGATCCTCGACAACCTGACGCCGCTGCGCGCGCTGGCCTCCGGCATCGCAGCGCCGCAGCAGCCCTACCTGGTGGCACCGGCCCCGGCATGGCGCATACGCTTCGACAGCAATCGTGACACGCCGATGCCCGAGGAAGAGCCCGCCGGCAGCAACCCCGCGGAAGGAGCGGTGTTCGACTACTGGCTGCCACGGCGTGCGGATGAAGTGGAGATCGAGATCCGGGATGCGTCCGGTGCCCTGGTTCAGCGACTGACCAGTGAGGCCGCGCAGGAGCCTGCGGCAGACCAGTATTTCGGCGCGGCGTGGGTACAGCCGCCGCCAGTCCTGGACCGTGAAGCGGGCATGCATCGGGTCAGCTGGGATCTGCGCTACCCGCGACCCAGCGCGATCCAGTACGAGTATTCCATTGCGGCCGTGCCGGGACGCCGCACGCCGATCACACCGGAAGGGGCCCTCGCCCTGCCCGGCGTCTACCACGTGACCTTGCGGGCGGACGGCTACGTCAGCGAGCAAAACCTCCTTTTGCGCCAGGACCCGCGCTCGCGCGCGACTCCCGACGACCTGCGCCGGTCACTGGCACTGTCGCAGACCATCTCGCCGTACCTTGCCCGGGCCCGCCAGGGCTACGGCGAAGCGGCAGCAGTTGCCGAACAACTCGCTCGTGCCATGGCATCGCTGCGGGCCACGGATGCCCATGGCGGCTTGCGACAGCAGATGACCGACCTGCAGGGCAAGCTCAAGACGCCGGAGGGCGCACCCAGCTTTGACAGGTTGTCAGCCATCCTGACGGGCATCGAGACGGACCTCGAATCGGCCGACCTGCCCCCCACGGGATCGCAGCGCAAGGCTGTCGTGGAGGCGACTGCAGGCATCGACGCGCTCTGGAGGCATTGGTTGGAGTTGCGCGACCATGACTTGGGCGCCATCAACGTCGCCCTCGACGCGGCGGGGGTGGTCAGGATCCGGATACCGCCCGTCGATGCGCTGGTCGTAAAGCCTCCCGAGGGCGGCGAGGAGGTTCCGTGACGCGGGTTCAGCTCTGCTTCTGCGCCTACGAAAGCCGCCAGTCGCGTCGCTCGCCGGTTCGCGACCCCTCATCGTCATGGATCGACCCACTCCCCACATCAGCGATTCCGAAAAACCGACGTGCAGGACGCCCGGAAGCGGACCACCCCTATTTTTCCGGCAGCAGGTCCGGC
>DASZFP010000097.1:0-21730 GCA_035939615.1 Burkholderiaceae bacterium
CCTGCCCGATGTCACTCAAGCCCTGCGCCTGCACGGCGAGAAGCGCCGTCAAGTGCGCGCCGAACCCAGTTTCACGCAGCTCGTCGAGGGCCACGTCTAAACGACGCAATCCTTCGTCAACCTCGCCGCGCCTGATCAGGAGTGCTCCCTGAAAACAGCGAGCGCAGGCCTCCCAAATGACGAAGCCATGCCGCGACAATTGGTCTCGCAACATCGCGAGCAAGCCTTCCGCAGCGTCGAGATCGCCGGTCATCAGCGAGAGTGGAATTGCCGCTTCAACCAATACATAGCATGTTGACATCGCATGTTCATACGCTTGAGCGTCGTCGACCGCAGTCTTGCTTATCCGAATGGCTTGGTCCGGAAAACCTTGGAGCCAGAGAATCCGAGCAAGCGTGGCGCGGGCCACAATGCTCTGATCGACTCGAAACCCGACCGTATGCCAACGATGCACGGTGCGGACATATCGAGCGAGCATTTTCTGGATGTGATTTCGCGCATCGCTCTGGTCGCCAAGATAGTGCAACGAGATCCCTATGATTCGATGACCCATCAGAAGTTTGGCGGCGTCTGCTGCACTCTGCGCAAGGTCGAAGAACCGCCTGGCAAAGGTCAGGCCGACTCGGGGAGCGCCGCCGTATATGTAAGCGTTCCATAAGCCCCACAGCGCACGCGCCTGATACTCGGTGTCACCAAGCCCGGTTGCCGCCTCCAGGACAGATTCCCAAGCCGCGATGGTTTCCGGGCCGGGACCACGCGTATAGACAAGCGCCGCTCCGAAAGCTGCGCGCAGCCGCATCTCGCAACGTATGTCCCGGGTAACCCCGGCTTCGGCCGCGGAAAGGGCTTGTTCGGAACGCGCGCGACATTCCCCCATCAACGACAGCTCGAACATCAATGGCACTGCCGCCGCCGAGAGGGTCACGCCGATCGCCGCGTCGCCGTGGGGCGAAAAGGCCCAGTCCAGTGCGGTGCGCACGTTGTCAATCTCTCGGCGATAGGCCGGCAGCCAGTCGGCTGGGGACCGGATCTGCGATTCGGCCGGCGCCTGCTCGAGCAGGTCTCGGTAGTGTTCGGCGTGGCGACGCGCGACCGGGTCAAGTTCGCCGCTTTCGGAAAGCTTCTCGAGTGCATATGCGCGTGTCGTTTCAAGCAGCCGATAGTCCACGATTGCGCCATCCATGTCCGCCGAGACGAGTGATTTCGCGACCAGGTTCGCGACGTGGGCGACAACGTCCCATGCGGCGATCCTGGAATCGGCGGCTACCGCGCAGGCGGACCCTAGCGAAAAGCCTCCGGCAAAGACGGCCAAGCGACGCAGGACCACGCGCTCCTCGTCGGAAAGCAACTCGTAGCTCCAGTCGAGCGTCGCCCGCAGCGTCTGGTGCCGCGGTAGCGCTGTGCGATAGCCGCACGTGAGCAGCTTGAAGCGATCATCAAGGCGGGAGGCGAGATTTTCCACTCCAAGCATCGGCGCACGAGCTGCCGCAAGCTCGATCGCCAACGGGATGCCGTCGAGATGCCGGCAAATCGTCGCCATGGCGGGCACGCACCTTTCCGGAGAGAACTGCCGGTCCGCCGCAACGGCCCGCTCGATGAACAGCCGAACGGCCCCGTGCCGGAGCACTGTCTGCATGTCCTCCACACCTTTGGCCGGAACGTCGAGTCCCCTCACCCGCAGGACACGTTCGCCGTCCGCGCGCAGTGGCTCGCGGCTCGTGGCCAACACGTGCGCCGCGGCGCTTGCGCGCACCAGCGTCTCGGCCAGGCGCGCGGCCGCATCGATCACGTGCTCGCAATTATCGAGCACCAGCAGCAGTCGCTTTGAGCCGAGCGCCTTTGCCACCCGTTCGGGTGACACTGAGCCTCCGGAAAATTTGAGTCCCAGAGCTGCGGCGACGGCGTCGGAAACGAGGTCCACATTGGACCGCGGTGCCAGCTCGGCGAGCCAGACTCCGTCGGCAAAGCTTGGTAGCAGCTGCCGCGCCACTTCGAGCGCCAATCGCGTCTTGCCAATGCCCCCGGCACCGGTCAAGGTAACCAGCCGGTGCTGGGTTGCGAGCTCGATAAGAAGAGCGACGTCGGCTTCGCGGCCAATCAGTGCCGAAGGCGACGCGGAAAGATTCGTCAAGGGCCGCGCATCGGGCACGGGCGCCGAGGATGTAGCACCCTGTTCTGAAGGGACCTCTGCTGCGCCGCCTTCAATGAAGTCGGCAACGAACCGATAGCCGCGACCGGACAGAGTTTCAAGGCATGCGCGATCCTTGCCCAGCGCCCGGCGCAGCGACGAAATCCGGACCTGAAGGGTATTCTCCTCGACCACTCTCTTAGGCCACACCCGGCTCAGGATCTCGTCCTTGGTGACGAGGTCGCCGTGTGCTTCGATCAAGAGCATAAGAATATCGAATGCACGGCGACCGAGGTGGGCCGGCACTCCGCCGACCAGCAGCTCGCCGCTGTGCGGACGTAACTGACACTGGCCAAATCGCACAGTCGTCAGGGTTTTGTCGGTCAGCTGCATGGGCGCCGGCTGCCCCCTTCAGGAATTCCGCAGGTTAATGGCAGGCTGCCTCTTTTGAACGTTGCCGTCAAGGGCAGTCAGCGTCAGAGCGAGCCAGCCGCGACGGCGATTTAGTTGCGTGTGCCCACGCCTTTTGGCGCGCAGATAAATGTCAGTGATACGTCAGCGATAGGCCAAGGATTCCAAAGCCCGAGGAGCGATACATTCCACGAGCCGCAAGTGGGTTCGCACGGTCCGGATCAGGCAATCGACAAAACTGTATGAAATGGCCAATCGTCGGTGAAGGGACGCTATCGAGAGGAGAAGATCCATGAGCACAAGACATATCGCAGCTGCATTGACCGGTACGTTCGTTGCGTTGGCCGCGCTGCAGGCCAGTGAGGCTCGCGTCGTCAAGTTCGACGTCGAACAGCGAAGTCCGTTCGTGGGTGGTGCCGACTGGGGCAATGTTGGTCCCTATGAGATGCTCCGGGGAACAGCGTATTTAGAGGTGGATCCGCGCGACCCGCGGGATGCCGTAGTCGTCGATCTGGAGAACGCACCACGCAACGCGCAGGGACTGGTGGAGTTCAGCACGCCGTTTCTAATTGTTAGACCCGTCGACGCGAGGCGCGGCAATCACAAGATTTTCTACGCGGTCAACAATCGAGGCAACAATCTGGAAGGACTGCTGACCGCGACCACTGCCTCCCAGGTCGCGGGGACCGATGCCGGTTACGCGCTGACGAAAGGCTATACGATCGTAGACGCTGGCTGGGAAGGCGACGCCGTTCCGACCTCCACCACGCTCATCGCGAATCTGCCGAGGGCGCGGCAGGCCAACGGTGACCCGATCATCGGTCCAATGCGCTACGAGTATTCGGACCGGGTTTCCGGGAGCTTTACAACCAACCTCGAAGGGACACCCGGCTTCCTCTCCTATGAAGCAGCGGATACCGATACGGCGGATGCAACACTCACAGTCCGGGATTCTGAGTACGGTCCGAAGACGCTGGTCCCGCCAGATCGCTGGGCATTCGGAACATGTCCAACTGGCCCATCGAGCTTGGTACCAGACACCGTCGATCTTTGCTACTTCGACGGATTCGACAACACCAAGATTTATGAGTTGATCTACCAGGCCAAGAACCCCATCGTGATGGGGTTGGGCTTTGCTACCACGCGCGATGTTGCCTCGTTCCTGCGCTACGAGAGTCAGGACGATGCTGGCAATCCGAATCCCATCGGGGCGGACATGCGGCGGGCCTATGCGGCCGGCGGGTCCCAGACCGGCGGTTACTTGCGTGACTACATCTATCTTGGCTTCAACGAGGACGAAGCGGGGCGCAAGGTGTTCGACGGCATCATTCCTTGGATCGCGGGCACCGACCGGGTATTTATCAACGTCCGGTTCGCCGACCCCAACACCTATTCGGAGCAGGACCGCCAGCACAATTACCTGCAGAGCAGCTATCCGCCATTCACTTACGGGGTCACCACCGACCCCATATCGGGTATTCGAGACGGCATTATGAAGCGCCCGCAGACCGACCCCCGTGTCATGCAGGTGGATTCGGAGAGCGAATTCTGGCAGCTGCACGGCTCTTTGAACGTTGTCGATGGCCGCGGCAAGCCGGTCGACATTCCGTCAAATGTGCGCCTGTATTTCGTCGGTAACACAGCTCATGCCTTCATTTCCGGCGATTTCATGTCTCCGACACCCGGCTCGAGCGCGCTTTGCTCGAACCCAACCCCCGGAAGCGGGCTGAACTGGGAGACACTCAGAGCAACCCTGCGCAACTTGGATCGATGGGTGGATGCCGGCAGCGAGGACGAGGGCCTCGAGGACGAGGGGATTGCCCCGCCGCCCAGCAACTACCCCAGCCTCTTGAATGGCACGCTGGTCACGCTCGCTGAGGCCGCGTCTGCTTTCCCGAAGATTCCTCAGGGCAGTTTCCCGACGGTACTGGATACTTACGAATTACTGCTCTTCGGGCCGTCGTTCAATTCACTTGGCGGTGTATTGACACTTCAGCCGCCGCAGAACGGGCCGAGTTACGTCGTTCTCGTCCCGAAGACCGACCAGAACGGAATCCAGATTGCCGGCGTGCATCAGCTCGAGTCCCGGGCGCCAGTCGGAACGAGCACAGGATGGAATATCCGATTACCAGCGCATCGGGGCCCAAATCTGTGCATACTCACTGGTTCGTACTTCCCGTTTGCGACGACTGAGGCTGAGCGCCTGGCGACGGGCGACCCGCGTACATCGCTGCAGGCGCTCTATGGAAGCCACGAGGGATTCGTGCGGGCCGTGGAGAGAGCCGCGCATATGCTCACGGAAGAGCGATTCCTGCTAGAAGTGGATGCGGAGACCGATATCGAAGCTGCAGAAGCGAGCGAGGTGTTGAAGTAACCTCGACTCGGGGTCGTGAAAGAGCAGCTTGGCCGATGATGGAAAACTGGAGGATCGAGAGCGAGGGGCGGGGCGAGCCCCTCCCCTCTTCCAACCAATGATCGATCAAGATGTCGTATCCATCACTTAGGACACCCCAAAGACGCTGATGCACCTGACCCCGTTGATCGCTAAGGATGAGCATTGAGAGGCGGCAGCTCCAAGCGATAAAAGTCGACCGCGTTGTCTCGGTAGAATTGCGCCAAGTAGCGCGGATGGACGCCGGAGAAGGATCGATCGAGCAGGCCGACCCAGTCGGAAATCGCGGTTGCCTGCAGGCACACTGGCCAATCCCCGCCGTACACCAAGCGCTTGAAGCCGAACGCCTCCGCCGCTGCGTCGATGTAGGGTCGGATCTGCGCCTCGGTCCAGTCGCGGTGGTCGGCTTCGACCGGCAAGTCGGACAGCTTGCACATCACATTCGGGTACGTGGCCAGTGCGCGCATCTGCGCTCGCCAGGGTTCCAAGCGGCCTTCGCGGATTCCTGGTTTGCCGCAGTGGTCGAGCATCAACGGAATCTCGCCCACGCGATCGACGAAGCGCAGGACGGGTTCCATGTGGCGGTAGTTGACGGTAATCTCGAAGGACAGGCCGAGACAACGCAGGAGCTTGACGCCTTCGATGAACGCTGGCCGTAGGCAGAAATCGAGTTCCGGCTCGAATTCAACGATCCGCCGAATACCGCGCAATAGCGGCGTCGTCGCCTTGAGGTGCTCCAGATACGGCAAGACCGCTGCGCCTTCCTCGAGGCTCACCTGTGCGACGATCGCCTTGATACGCGGATCACTCAGAGCCTGTTCCTCGACAAACCGAATCTCCGCCTCGAACAGCCCGCGGTCGACGAGACACTCGACGAAGACCATCGCCGCGACGTCGATATGGCCGCAGGCCACGCTATAGTCCTCAATGAGGTACGGGCGGGCAAGAAGATCGTAGCCGCTCTGCCACCCGTAAGAGAGCCGGCGGGGATCCCACAGATGCAAATGGGTGTCGACGATCCCAAAGTCTGGCATGTGCATCTCTCCTGCGCTGGGTGGTCAACTACGCTTATTCGACCTTATCCAAACACGCCACCAGCCTATCTTGCTGCTCGCCAAGGTGGTCCTGCCGCGCCGGCGCCGGATGCGTGTTTCGGGCGCATCACTACGACGATCACGGCTATGGCGATGAAACAAAATGCTCCGGTCAATGCAAGCTTGCCTACGCTCCCCACGCCCCTATCACGGCTTGCCCGAACTGCACTACCCGTTGAACGAGCGCGAAGTCCTCGTGACCGCCTGCAGCCGCATCCGCATGCACCAGAACAGGATCAACATCTGCACTGTACTGGCCGGTCAGCGCGTCGGTATCAAGGAGGTCGCCGACGACGTCTGGCTCGTCACCCCAACTTCCGCTTCGAACTTGCACTCGGCCTGCCACTCTTGGTGGTATTGCGAAGATAGCAAAAGCGTAATACCATGGATCAAATGAAAACCATCACGGTAAAGCTTCCTGAGGCGCTCGCGGCATGGCTTTCGCGCTACTCGCGCAAGCTGGGCCGGCCTCAGTCCGACGTCGTCCGCGAGGCTCTTCAACGGGTCAGTACGGGCGAAAGTGGCGCGAGCTGCCACGACGTATTCGCGGATGTGTGTGGCGTCGTCGAAGGCCCTAAAGACTTGTCGACCAATCCGAAGCACTTCTCGGGATTCGGTGAGTGAGCCGGATCATCGTCGACACTGGACCTCTTGTTGCGTATTTTAATCGTCGTGATCGATGGCACCGGTGGGTGGTCGATCAGATGGCGGCGCTGAATCCTCCGATGGTGACTTGCGAGCCGGTCCTCACAGAGGCTTGCTTCCTGATCCAACGTGCCGGCGGCAGGCCTGCGGACCTGATACGGAAGGTCGCTCAGCGGAACCTCGAGATCGGAATGGACCTCGCGGCCGACGCATCCGGCATCGAATCCTTGATGCAACGGTATGCAGACACGTCCATGTCCCTGGCAGACGCCTGCCTAGTACGTCTGACGGAGCGGCTGCCGGATTGCCGATTGTTTACGCTGGACGCCGACTTCGAACATTACCGCCGGAACGGGCGACACCTGATCCCGCTGCTGCACCCGGCCTGATTGCGCGGACTTTGGAACGGCTGAGTTACTTGCATTCATTCGACACAATCACGAATGTGAAGGAGTTCTCCGATTGCCGAAAACTCCGCCTTGAGATCCGGGACAATTCGTGAGGCGATCCAATCCTTCCAGAATTTCGCGGTTCTCTTTCCCCTGAGGCGCAAATGAAGCTCCGAACTTTGACCCGACACAATTTCTGGAGGTGACAGGAATTCGTCGGTGTACTTGAGTATCTGCTCTTTGCTCGTCGCTAGATTCACGCCTGTTCGCCAGACTCTTGTCCGTTATAGGCCAGGCGCATCCCAGAGTCGATCGACGGCCGCCGGCAGCCCGAGGCGCGCACGGTCTTCCTCGAAGCCGACAGCGAGGCTGAGGCAGATCATGCCGCGCCAGAGCGCGGTCGCTGACTCGTCATTCATTCGTCTGCTCCCGGTTCTCGATCCGCGTTTTCGGCGCGTGTTTGTTCTCGACCAAAGGCAAACCACCACGCGGCCCATAGCAGCGCCAGAATCAAGGCGACACCGAATAGCGCCAAGCGCTGGTGGAGCTCGTCAAGCTGCCGCCACCAAGTCGTCTTATAGAGGACGAAAACTACGATAGCGATGAACACCCAGCCCCACACCCATCTCAAGATCTTCTTAGTCGTCTTATTCATCGTCTGCTCCTGGTTCACGCTCCCAGAACGCGCATCCCTGCGCCGGCACGCCGATCACCGGGGGTAGTTCAAGCGTAAGCCCCGCGAACGGCGCTTCGTTCGGACCTCAATACGGACGCAGCCGCTAGTGCGAATCCGGAAAAGACTGCAAGCAGTGGCGGGAGTTCCTCAAATGAAAAGCGGTAGTACAAATTCGGTTGAAACGAGCAATCCCAAATTCCGCGGAGATTCTGACGGGCGTAGTCCAAGCACGAATAGTGCGACAGAACGGCATCAATAAATGGTAGGCACGGTAATGAAACGATTAGACCTCCGAGGCACCACCAGACGGTAACTCGCGTCGGTCGAGCGAGCCAGCGGAGGGTTATCCACGACCATGCCAGCGAGAAAAGAGCGAGTCCGGCTTTGCCGATCGCTTCGTCGAGCTCGAGGCGGCCTGTCCGAATCTCGATAAACGGAAAGACGTACACGAGAGCCGCGAGAGCCGGGATCATGGCTATTCCCGACACGAGTGCGACGATCCTCGGGGTGTAGTTCATAAGAGTCCCTCATTCGTTGTAACGCGGCGTCGAGCACGATACCGCCGCATCTCCTGAGCAGAAAGCCCGCGGCATGCCGTGACGATCACTCGTCATCCGCACCCGGCTCTCGTTCCCAGAATGCGCAACCCATCGTAGGCACGCCAACCACATGCCGGCCACCATCGCGTTCGCACAGAAGATGCGAGGCGTAGAACTGCCCGTTGAAGTGCGTGCACGTCAGGCACGGGGAGATCCGAGGTTCTCGCTGGCCAGGCATTCGTTCATCGCCTCGGCCTTGGCGGAGTGACGATAATTCCGACAACGAGTCCGGCGCACAAGGCCGCGAACAGCATCGGCCCACCGCCGATCCAGCCGATCACGATCACGGCATTGCGCAGGCACGAGCCGAACTCGCGCGGCGGGCACCAGGTCCAACTCGTCAGCATGGCAAAGGACAGCCAGGTCAGCAGCATCACCAGGGCGCCACGGGACACTGATTCACCTAACCGCCGGATCTTGCGGTCGGCGTTTTGGAAGATGAACATCGCGAACAGCATCGCCAGCAACGCCGGGACCATCGCGAAGACCCAGCGGTTCACGCCAACCTCCTCGGCAAAAGCGCGCGTCAGATATTCGACGGTGGCCGTCGCGATCAGCGAGAAGACGAAGAACACCACGGAGGCGAGGCTGGCGGTTGACATAGGCCACTCCATTCGTTACCAGGCATGTCGCTCACTCGTCATCCGCTCCCGGCTCCCGCTCCCAGAACGCGCACCCTTGCGCCGGCACGCCAACGACGTAGCGCGCCCGGTCACGTTCGCACAGCACATGGCCGCAGTAGAACTGCCCGTGAAAGTGCGTGCATGTCAGGCAGCCGCGCGCCCTTGCCGGCGCGGTGGCTTGGAACGGGGTGAAGTAGGCGAGGCCGGCGGTCGGCATGATGGAGAGCCTATAGGCGCGCCATCATGAGCATATGCGCCATCCAACGGAGGAACCCGGCTCCCGTGTTCAGATAGAGGACCGCAAGGGGCATTGTCGGCGCCTGAATTTCGGTGTCGCCTTGCGCGTGGCGGTAGGGGTGGCCGGCGTCGGCCCAGGCTGCGAAGCTGGACAGCATCCGGCCGGCGTGTTGTCGGATCGCTTGGTCAAGGCTCCCGTGTAACCCGTCCACGATCGGCCTGAGCGTCGTGTTTACGTTCTGCTTCGACAGGTCTTGGCCGGTCTGGGTCAGGAGCTTGAACAGGTTCTCCGCCGCGTCGAAGCAGTGCCGTACGGCCCCGCGTGTGTCCGGTGGTTGTTCCTCCAGCGCGTCCATTGCGTCTTCGAAATGCGTGCGGGCTGCGTTGAACGTTTCGCCGCCAAGGGCGCCGATGACGGAGATTCGCGCGGCCTCGAACGCCTGATCAACGAGCGGGTGTACCACCCCATCATCCCCGATCCGGTATGCCATGTGCTCTTCGGCGAGGATCTGGCGCACTAGATCGAGCCACCCATCGAAATTCCTCGGTTGACGGATCGCGAAGAAGCGGGCGATCGCAGTGATGCTTTCGAGAACGTCGTGGATGCTGGTCCCGAGGAAGAAATCCTCGAACTGGAATACGCGACCGCCCATGGCTTCATAGTGGTTGACGTCTATCCCGAACGCCGACGCCATCCAGCGGCCGAGTTCGCCTCGTTCTTCGAATGTCTTGAACCAGAATTCCGGGACGATCGTCGCCAGCCGACGACGGAAGCGGGGGCTGTCGGGGAGCGGGGTGTCGGGCCGTAGGTACAGGCGCCTGAACGATGTCTGCTGGGGTTCGGTTGCCATGGCCCGCGAAAAACTGCTGCCTACGGGTCGCCTACAGGCACCTTTTTCGGAGGTTTCTCAAACCCTCAAAAAAGGTCGATCCTCAGAGGGTGGAGGCGGGGGTCGGAATCGAACCGGCGTACACGGATTTGCAGTCCGCTGCATGGCCACTCTGCCACCCCGCCGCACCGTACGATCGCGCAAGATCGTTCATCGGCACAGCCTTGCGCAACGCGAGGCCGCAAGAAAATGGGGAAGCCCTCTTTCGGCTTCCCCGCCTGCGCTCTGGAGCGGGAAACGAGTCTCGAACTCGCGACCTCAACCTTGGCAAGGTTGCGCTCTACCAACTGAGCTATTCCCGCAGGTTCTGAAACGATTATATCCAAACCGTGTCACGCCCGGAATGCGCCGCCCGTCAGCGCCGCCCGTCGAAGTGCGGCCAGGCGAGCTTCAGGTAGTACAGCATCGAGTAGGTCGTCAGCACCGCGGCCAGATAAATGAGCGCGGTGCCGATCGGCCGCAGGTCGATCACGCCGAACAGTGGATCGTGAAACAGCAGCACCGGGATCGCGATCATCTGGGCAACGGTTTTCACCTTGCCGATCGAGCTCACGGCCACGCTGCGTGATGCCCCGATCTGGGCCATCCATTCGCGCAGCGCGGAGACGGCGATTTCGCGGCCGATGATCACCAGCGCCACCAGCGCATCGATCCGACCCAGGCCCAGCAGGACGACCAGCGCAGCGCACACCATCAGCTTGTCGGCCACCGGGTCCAGGAAAGCTCCCAGCTGGCTGGTCTGCCCGTAACGGCGCGCCAGGTAACCGTCGAAGGCATCGGTGATGGCCGCCAGCGTGAAGAGCGAACACGCGGTGACGTTCTTCCACGACGGGGCGATCCACGCGTCCGGCAGATAGAAAACGCCCACCACCAGCGGCACCATTGCGATGCGCGCCCAGGTGAGCAGCATCGGCAAGCTAAGTGGGCTCGCCATGTTCTATCGGTTCGGCGAGTCGCGCCGTGCCATGAAGCTGCGCATGTATCCGTTCGGCAAGCTTACGCGAGATGCCCTTCACGTCGGCGATATCCTCTATCGAGGCGGCCATCAGGCCCTTCAGGCCGCCGAAGCGCGTCAGCAGCCGCTGGCGCCGTACCGGGCCGATCGCTTCCATCTCCTCGAGCTGGGAAACTTTGCGGGCGCGTGCGCGCCGCCCGCGCATGCCCGTGATGGCGAACCGATGGGCCTCGTCGCGGATCTGGGCGATCAGCATCAGCGCCTGCGACTCCCGACCCAGCACCAGGGGCGGCCGGCCGTCGGCGAATACCAGGGTTTCGAGTCCGACCTTGCGCTGCTCGCCCTTGGCCACCCCGACGATGATCGAGGGATCCAGTCCCAGCTCGCCGAAGACCTGCCGGCCCACCTCGACCTGGCCTGCTCCCCCGTCGATCAGCACCAGGTTGGGAACGGGTCCGTCGCCCCGGGCGACCGCTTCGTAGCGGCGCGTAAGCGCCTGCCGCATCGCGCCGTAGTCGTCGCCCGGCTCGATGCCGTCAATATTGAAGCGGCGATACAGCGCCGGACGCATCTGGTGCTCCTGAAAGACGACGCAGGATGCCTGAGTCGCCTCGCCGGACGTGTGACTGACGTCCAGGCACTCGATACGCAGCGCGTCCGGATCGTCGATTTCCAGCCCGAGCGCCTCGATCAGGGCGCGCGTGCGCAATTGCTGGGAGCCGTGCTCGGCGATGTGGCGCGCCAGTGCCATCGTGGCATTGGCCTGCGCCATTTCGAGCCAATGGCGGCGCTGGCCGCGCAGGCCCGCGTCGCGCGGACCCAGGATCTGCACGCTGCGGTCGGGCCCGGACAGCGCCGGCACCAGTTCGGCCGCGTCCACGTCAACCCCCACCAGCACCAGGTCCGGGCAGCGCTGCTCCGCGTAATGCTGCGATATGAACGCCTCGATCAGATCGGCCGGCTCGGCCTCGGGAGGGCCGCCAACCGGGAAATACGGCCTGTCGCCCAGGTGCCGGCCGCCCCGGATCATCGCCAGGTTCACGCAGGCGTGAGGCCCTTCGATGGCCGCGGCGATCACGTCGACGTCGCGCCCGCCGGACTGGCCGCTGCTGACGTCGACCGACTGCTGGTGCTGCACCCGCGCGATCGCGGCCAGCCGGTCGCGCAGCTCGGCTGCTTCCTCGTAACGCAGCTCCCCGGCCGCCTCGTTCATCCGCTGTTCCAGCTCGGCCACGACCTCGCTCTCGTCGCCGTTGAGGAATCGCAGCGCGCGCTCGACGTCCTGCGCGTATTTGTCCTCGCCGATCAGACCAACGCAGGGGCCGCTGCAGCGGCCGATCGGGTGCAGCAGGCACGGACGCGAGCGGTGACTGAACACGCTGTCCTCGCAGGTGCGCAGGCGAAAAGCCTTCTGCAGCTGTTGAATGGTCTCCTTCACGGCCCAAGCGTTCGGGTAGGGACCGAAGTAGCGGGCGCGCCGGTCGATGGCGCCGCGGTAATAGGAAATGCGCGGGAAGGCGTGGTCGCTGAACTTAAGATACGGATAGGACTTGTCGTCGCGGAACAGCACGTTGTAGCGCGGCGCCAGCGTCTTGATCAGGTTGTTTTCCAGCAGCAGAGCCTCGGCCTCCGAGCGGGTGACGGTGATCTCGATCCGCGCCACCCGCTGCACCATGTGCGCGGTGCGTGGCCCTACGGCGCGCCCGAAGTAGGAGCCGACCCGCTGCTTCAGGTCGGCCGCTTTGCCCACGTACAGCACCGCGCCCCGTGCGTCGAGCATCCGGTACACCCCCGGCAGATGCGGAAGGGTTCCGACAAAGGACTTCGGGTCGAAGCGCGGCGGTTCCGTCACGGCCGGCTGCTGTGATCGCAATATAATGAGCGGTTCTTCACCGCGGACGCCGGGTCAATTGTAAGGCCCGGGCGGTCCGTTCCTTGAACCGGGGCGACGCGCCCCCCGAAGCAAACCAAGCGACTGGGCAGGAAACCGAAATGACCAAGATCCTCGCGACCGAGATCCGCGCGGGCAATTTGCTCGAATGGGACAAGCGACTGTGGCGCGTGCTGAAGTCCTACCACGTCCACGTGGGCGGCCGTGGCGGCGCCTACATGCAGATCGAGATCAAGGACATCGAGTCTGGCCAAAAACGCAACGAGCGGGTCGCCACCGACGAGAAAGTCGAGCGGCCGGTGATCGATCAGCGCCAGATGACGTACTCGTATCAGGACGGTGACAGCTACGTGTTCATGGACAACGAAACGTACGAGCAATTGACGCTGCAGGCCGAGTCCCTGGAGGGCCAGACCGGCTACTTGCTGCCGAACCTGGAAGTGCAGATCAACTTTCACAACGGCCGCACGATCGGCGTGCAGCTGCCCACCAGCGTCGTGCTGGCGGTGGTCGAGACCGAGCCGGGCATCCGCAATGCGACCGCCACCAGTTCGTTCAAGCCGGCTAAGACGGAAACCGGCATCACGGTGCAGGTTCCCGCCTTCATCAGCGCGGGCGAGAAGATCCGCGTCAGCACCGACAGCGGCTCGTACCTGGAGCGGGCCTGACGGCGGCGCTCGCCCCAACGTTCCGGGCTGACCGGGGGCGTCGATGCCTTCACCGGGCTCATTCGTTCTGTTCGAGGACATGCTGGCCGGCGCCGAGGCGCGCAGCCGCCGGTACCTGGGTGCAGCCGGCGCGGTCCGCTGCGCCCACATCGGCGAACTGGGCGAGTTCTTCGGGCGCATCGAAGCCTGGCGCCGCGGCGGCCTGGCGGTTGTGCTGCTGCTCGACTACGAGTTCGGCGAGCTGCTCAATCCCGCAACCGGCCCGCTGGCCGGCGCGCGCGCCGGCTGCGCGCAGGCGCTCGCATTCGAATCGGTGCAGGCCGCAACCACGCGCGAGGTGGACGACTGGATCGAGCGCGAGCTCACCGAGCGGGGCGCCCAGGCGGCCCCGGCCGGCGTGGCCGCCGTCGAACCGGACGTCGACCGCCAGCAGTACGAGCGGCGCTTCGAGCAGGTGCAGCATTTCATTCGGGACGGCCACACCTATCAGATCAACCTGACCTTTCCGCTGCATTTTCGCTGGTACGGCGATCCGCTGGCGTTGTACCGGCAGCTTCGCGCCCGCCAGCGGGTCTCCTACGCGGCGCTGATCGAGGGGGCCGACCGCACCCTCGTGTCGCTGTCGCCGGAGCTGTTCATCCGGCGCTGGGGCGACACGATCCAGACGCGGCCGATGAAAGGCACCCTGCCCCGGGGCCGCAACGCCGACGAAGACCGGCGCCTGGCCGAGCAGATGCGGGCCGATCCGAAGTCGCGCGCCGAGAACCTGATGATCGTCGACCTGCTCCGCAACGACCTCGGCAGGATCTGCGAGATCGGCTCGGTGCGGGTGCGAAGCCTGTTCGACGTGGAGACTTTCGACACGGTGCTGCAGATGACCTCGACCGTGCAGGGCCGCATCTTGCCGCAAATCGGGCTGGAGCCCGTGCTGCGGGCCCTGTTCCCGTGCGGCTCGGTCACCGGAGCTCCCAAGCACCGCAGCCGCCAGATCATCGCGCAGCTGGAGCAGCGTCGGCGCGGCATTTACACCGGATCGATCGGCTACCTCGACCCTGACGGAACGCTGTCGTTGAACGTGGCGATCCGCACGCTCGAGCTTCAGCCCGACGGGCGCGGCCGGCTCGGAATCGGCGGCGGCGTGATTGCCGATTCCACCGCGCTGGGCGAATGGAACGAATGTTTCGTCAAGGCCAGGTTCCTGACCCGGACCGACCCTGGATTCGAGCTGATCGAGACGATGCGGGCCGAAGTGCCGGCGGACCTGTCGGAGCGGGCCGTGGCCACGCCGCGGTCGGTCATCGATCTGTGGGACGATCACGTCGGAAGGCTGCAGGCCTCGGCCGCCTACTTCGCCTTCCGGTTCGAACCGGACGAGATCGCCGCCTGCGTGGCGAGCGCACTGGCGGCGCTGCCGGCCGGCGCCCACCGGCTGCGCCTGCTGCTGAACAAGGCCGGAGCCGCGGGCTGCTTCTCCGAGCCGCTGCACCCGCTGGCCGATCTTCCCGCGATCCGTCTTGCGAAGGCGGTCGTGCGGTCCGAGGCCTGGCACCAGGCGCACAAGACCAGCTACCGGCCGCAGTATGACGAGGGTCTGCAACAGGCGCGCTCCGAAGGGCTGTGGGACGTGCTGTTCCTGAACGAGCGCGGCGAGGTCGTGGAAGGCGCGCGCAGCTCCGTGTTCGCGCGCCTGGACGGCCGACTGGTGACTCCGCCCCTCGACTCGGGCGCACTGCCCGGCCTGATGCGAGCCCGGCTGCTGGCTGATCGGTCGCTCGGCGCGATCGAGCAGACGATCCTTGCGGGTGAGCTGCGCCGGGCTGAAGCGCTGTACGCGTGCAATGCGGTCCGGGGCCTGTTTCAGGTGCGGTTGATTCAGGCCGGCAAGGACATCAGCTGATCCAGGTCCCGCAGTGCCGCCCGGTAGCCGTCGCTGCGGCGCCACTGCTGCGGGTCCTCCGGCGAGCCGACGGGAGCGATGCGCTCCAGGCGCTGGGCGAAGGTGCCGCTCGCCTGCCAGCGCAGCTCGCCGAGGAGCCGGTCCACGCCCTCCGGGTCGTTGCACACCAGGATGAAATCGCATCCGGCTTGCAGCGCCGCAGTGGCGCGCGCGGCCAGGTCGCCGGCAACGCCGGCGCCTTCCATCGACAGATCGTCGCTGAAAACCGCACCGGCAAAGCCCAAATCGCCCCGCAGGATCTCGCCGATCCAGCGGCTTGAGAACCCGGCCGGCCGCGCGTCGACCTGCGGGTACACCACGTGGGCGGGCATCACCGAACTGAGCGACACGCCCAGCCAGCCATAAGGCGCCGCGTCCTGCGCCAGAATCGTCCGCAGCGGGCGCGCATCCTCGGGTACCTCGTGGTGCGAGTCGGCCACCGCCCAGCCGTGCCCCGGAAAGTGCTTGCCGCAACTGGCCATGCCGGCCAGGGCGAAGCCGTGCATCAGATGGGCCGCCAGCAGGGTCACCACGCGCGGATCGGAGTGCAGCGCCCGGTCGCCGATCACGCCGCTGCGGCCCCAGGCCAGATCGAGCACCGGCGCGAAGGTCAGATCGACGCCCTGGCTGCGCAGCTCGCTCGCCATCACGTGGCCGATCGAGGTCGCGGTGCGGCACGCGGCCAGCACATCCCGGTCCCACAGGGCGCCCAGCCGCGACATCGCCGGAATCGCTGAGAAGCCCTCGCGGAACCGCTGCACCCGCCCTCCTTCGTGGTCGACGCAGATCCGCAACGGTGGATCCCGCAGCGAGCCGATCTCGGCCGTGAGCTCGCCGAGCTGGCGGGGCGAGGCGAAGTTGCGCGTGAACAGAACCACCTGCCCCACCAGCGGATGGCGCAGGCGCTGCCGCTCCGGCGGCGTCAGCGACGTGCCTTCGATATCGATGACCAGGGGCCCGAGCACGTCCCGCGCCGTTCGTTCAGCCGTCGACCGTCTCGGCCACCGCCTGCGCCACGGCGAGGTTGGCCAGATCGGCCACCGACACGTGCAGCCGCAGGCGCCGCTCCGCCAGGTAGGCGGCGAAGCGTCCGTTGGCGACCGCGCAAGGCCGGCCCCCCGGCTCGTTGACGATCTCGACCGAGCGCCAGCTCATCGGCTGGCGCATGCCCAGGCCGACTGCCTTCGAGATCGCCTCCTTGGCGGCGAACCGCGTGGCCAGAAAGACCGTGCCGCGCTGCGGCCAGCGGCGCCGGCGCGCCTCGTACACGGCCAGCTCGCGCGGGCCCAGGATGCGCGAGGAGAAGCGCTCTCCATGACGCGCCAGGGCGCTCGCCACGCGTTCGATCTCGATCACGTCCTGGCCGATGCCGAAGATCATGCAAGCTCCCGCTGACTGGACTCGGCCAGGCGAATCTCGGCCAGATACAGGCCGACCGTGCGCTGCAGACCGAACTCCAGCGCATCGGCGATCAGCGCGTGGCCGATCGATACCTCGAGCACGCCCGGGACTGCGCGCAAAAACGCCCCCAGGTTGGCCCGGTTCAGGTCGTGCCCGGCATTGATGCCCAGGCCGACCCGCAGCGCGGCGCGCGCCGCTTCCTGGTAGAGCTGCAGGCTCGCCAACTGCTGCGGGGTCGAGAATGCGCGCGCGTACGGCTCGGTGTACAGCTCGACCCGATCGGCCTGCAACTGGCGCGCCAGTTCCATCTGGCGCGGCTCCGGATCCATGAACAGGCTGACGCGGCAGCCGAGCGATCGGGCCTCGGCGATCAAGGGGCGCAGCCGCTCGCCGTCTCGCGCGAGGTTCCAGCCGTGATCGGAGGTGGCGGCCCCGACCTCGTCCGGAACGAAGGTGCACTGGTTCGGGCGCACCGCCCGCACGTGGTCCATCAACTGATGCAACGGGTTGCCCTCGATGTTCAGCTCTACCGCGGGCCACGACTTGAGCAGCGCGGCCAGATCCCGCACGTCCTGCGGCCGGATGTGACGTTCGTCGGGGCGGGGGTGCACCGTGATGCCGTCGGCGCCGCCCTCCATCACGAGTACCGCAGCGAAAACGGGACTTGGGATATCCAGCGCTCGCGCGTTGCGCAGCAACGCGACCTTGTTCAGATTGACACTCAGCGAAACCATTTATAGCCCGCGCAGGTCGAGCAGCACGCGGCGCGCGTTCAGCGGCCTTCCGTCCAGATGGTAGCCGATCAATCGTCGCAGCACGGGTTGCGCCGCCGCCAGAATCGAAGGGTCGGAAAGGTCGCGCCGGGCCAGCGCCATCACGGTCAAGCCGGGCAGGCGATCGGGGTCGCCCGGATGCAGGCTCCGCTGCAGTCCGCGCTGCAGATCGACGCAGTACCACTGACCGGCCTGGACCGGCTCGCCGTCGCTGCAGAACTGGAACGACGGCGCCACCCCGAGATCCTGCAGCAGATCCAGCTCGAAACGGCGCAGGACCTGCTCGCGCCCGCCGTCGTGTCGGGCCAGCGCCGCCAGCGCTTGGACGTACGAGCCGAACAACCCCGGGTGCGCATCGGCGCGCGCCAGCAGGCGCACCAGCAGCTCGTTCAGATAAAACGCCGCCAGCAGGCCGTCGCCGCGCAGCGGTGCCAGGCCGCCCTGCCACTCTGCCCGCACCAGCGTTTTGAGCTCGGAGCGGCCCGACCAGGACAGGGCCAGCGGCGAAAACGGCATCAGGATGCCGCGGAACTGCGACGTGGGCCGCTTGGCCCCGCGCGCCACCAGGGCCATCCGGCCGAAATCGCGGCTCAGGATCTCCACGATCAAGCTGGTTTCGCGCCACGCGTAGCTGTGCAGCACGAAGCCCGGCTGGTGGTCCACGCGCGCTTCGTTCGTAGGCGGCCGTCGCGGCGGCGCGCGCTCGGACGGGTCCAGCGGGCCGCCGGCGTCGTTCATTCGGGCCGTCCGTATCCCAGCCGCGCCATCTGCGATGCATCGTCGCGCCAGCGTCGGCACAGCTTCACGTGCAGATCCAGGTGAACCGGCTTTTCCAGCACCGGCTCCATCTCCAGGCGGGCCGAGCGGCCGATGTCGTGCAGCTTGGAGCCGCCCGCGCCGATCACGATGCCGCGATGCGATTCGCGCTCGACCCAGATCGTGGCGGCGATGCGCGCGTTGGCCTGTGACTCGGACCATTGCTCGATCGTGATGGCCAGGCCGTACGGAATCTCGTCGCCCAGCAGGCGTATGGCCTTTTCGCGGATCAGCTCGGCGCACAGGAAGCGCACGCTGCGGTCGGTGACCTGGTCCTGCTCGAACAGGGGCTGGCCCGGGGGCAGGTGCGAGCACAGTACCGTGAGCAGATCCTCCAGCTGATCGCCCCGCTCGGCGCTGACCGGAACGATGTCGGCGAACGGATAGCGTTGGTGTGACCGCTGCATCAACGGCAGCAGCTGATCGCGGCTGCGCAGCTGGTCGACCTTGTTGATGATCAGCACCGCGCGGCCGCCGCCATCGTCGGGGCGGGGCAGCAACTGGATGATCCGATCGTCGTCGGTATGCCATCCACGCGCGTCGATCAGCAGCGCCACCACGTCGACCTCGCCGATCAGCGATGCGGCCGCTGCGTTCATCCGCTTCGACATCAGCGAGCGGCGCTGCCACTGCAGGCCGGGCGAGTCGACGAACACGTATTGCGCATCCGGCCGGCTCAGCACGCCGCGCACGCGGTGCCGGGTCGTCTGGGCCTTGCGCGAAGTGATCGAAACCTTCTGTCCCACCAGCGCATTGATCAGCGTCGACTTGCCGACGTTGGGCCGGCCGATCAGGGCGATCAGGCCGGTTCGAAACTCCGGCATCGTCGGTTCGGACTCCTCAGGCCTGGCCGGCCGGCTCCGTTTCGGCCGATTCGGTGCCGGCTTCGGCGCCGGGCTCGGCCGCGGCGGGCGCGGGCTCGGAGGCCGGGCCGGTCTTGCGGCGCGCGCGCCGCATCGCCTGCGCGACGGCCTGCGCCGCCTCCAGGGCCTGCTTGGCGGCCGATTGCTCGGCCGCGCGCCGGCTGCGCCCGCTGCCGCGCACCCCCACTTCGAGCTTCGGGATGGAGCACTCGACCTCGAATTCCTGGTTGTGCGCGGCCCCGCGCGTCTCCACCACCGTATAGACGGGCAGCGGCAGGCGCTTGGCCTGCAGGTACTCCTGCAGCAAGGTCTTGCTGTCCTTGCCCAGGGTTTTCGGGTCGACCGTCTTCAGCACCGGCTCGAACAGGCGCGCGATCACGTCGCGCGCCCCTTCGAACCCGCCGTCGACGAACACGGCCCCGAAGATCGCCTCGATCGTGTCGGCCAGGATCGACGGTCGGCGGAACCCGCCGCTTTTCATCTCCCCTTCGCCCAGGCGCAGAAACTCGCTCAGCCCGAGCCGCTCGGCGATCTCCGACAGCGACTGCTGCTTGACCAGGTTGGCGCGCAGCCGGGAAAGATCGCCCTCGTCGAGCCGGCCGTACTTCTGGAACAGCAACTGGGCGATCACGCAGTTCAGGACCGCGTCGCCCAGGAACTCCAGCCGCTCGTTGTGCACCGAGCCGTGCGAACGGTGCGTGAGCGCCTGCTGCAGCAGCGCCGCACCGGCGAACCGATACTGCAGGCGTTGTTCAAGCGCCTCCAGGTCCATTTTCCCGCCCGTTCACGGTGCCTTCCCACGCCGTTCTCGCGTGGAGCCCGAGTAATCGATCACCAGGCGCACGTTCTCGGCGATCGGCACCGAGTAGGAGTACGCGAAGGAGATCACGACGCCGTCGGCATCCTTCGTGATGTCCAGGTCTTTGCTGCCGATGGACTTGATGTCCTCGATAGTCGCGGCGCGGTCGAACGCCGACCGGATCTCGCGCACCGTCGAGCCCTCGTTCTTGATCCGTTGCACGGCCCGATCGATCGCCAGGTACTCGATCAGCGACGGCACCAGCTTGAAGCCGATGGTCAGCAGCAGGATCGCGATCAGCCCGAGAAAGATCAGGCTCACCAGGCTCAGCCCCCGCTGGCGGGCGGGCATCGCGGCGCGCCGTTCAATGAAAGCGACCGATTCGTCCGACATTGCCGAAATTCATCCAGATGAAGAAAGCGCGGCCGACTATATTGCGATCCGGAACGAAGCCCCAGAAGCGGCTGTCCTCGCTGTTATCGCGATTGTCACCCATCACGAAGTAGCTTTCCGGGGGCACTGTACAGGCCACGCCGCCCGCACTGTAGACGCAGGCTTCCCGGTTCGTATGTTGCGCTGCGGGATGAATCGGGGTTCCTTCCCCCTCATTGAAGATGGCCTGGTGCTTGACCTCGCCCAGGGTCTCGATGAACTGCAGGTAGCTCTGAACCCGTCCAGGATCGAAATAGGGCCCTGTCTCGTGCATTGGGACCGGCGTTCCGTTAATCGTCAGGCGTCGGTCGTGATAGTCGACCCGGTCGCCCGGCAACCCGACTACCCGCTTAATGTAATCCTGGCTGGGCTGGTGGGGGTAGCGAAACACGATCACGTCTCCCCGGCGGGGGCGCCCAAGATCCACAACGGTGCGGTTCAGCACCGGCAAGCGGATCCCGTACTCGTACTTGTTCACCAGGATCAAATCCCCTATCTGCAGTGTGGGAATCATCGATCCGGAAGGAATCCGGAACGGCTCGAACAGAAACGAGCGCAGCACGAACACCAGCGCGATCACCGGGAAAAAGCCCGCGGTGTATTCGACCCACCAGGGGCGGCGCGACATTTCCTCCTGCAAGCTGGCGCGTTCCTTGACCAGCGCCTCCGGGCGCGAGGCCGCGGCCTGCTTGTTGCTGCGATCGAACTCGAGCAAGGCGCGAACCGTGCGCTCGCGACGGCGCGGCGCGAACCACCACAACTCGGCGGCGAAGTACAGGCCGCTCACCGCCGTGCAGATGAACAGGAACAGCGCGAAGTCCGTCGGTGCCTGCCCGCCGATCATCGCCAGCACGTACAGGCCAAGCGCGCCCAGCACCACAGCGGTCAATGCGCTCATCACAGTCACTGATCCTCCACTTGCAAGATGGCCAGGAATGCCTCCTGGGGGATCTCGACGTTGCCGACTTGTTTCATCCGCTTCTTGCCGGCCTTCTGCTTCTCGAGCAGCTTGCGCTTGCGTGTGATGTCGCCGCCGTAGCACTTGGCCAGCACGTTCTTTCGGAGCGCCTTGACGTTTTCCCGGGCGATGATGGTCGACCCGATCGCGCCCT
>DASZFP010000098.1:0-19608 GCA_035939615.1 Burkholderiaceae bacterium
GCAGCAGCGAACCGGCCCGGAAAGTGCGGCCGTTCAACACCGTTGGCCGAGCGTGTCGCCCGTGGTCGGATGCGCGGTCGGATGCGTTACCACGGCCAGATGGTTTGCCAAACGGCGCCGGCTCCCGGAGCGAACCCGCAAGTCTACCGACTGGGCCGGACCGGGCATTTGCGCCGGCGCAACGCTGAGGCGGCGGGAGAAGATGTCAAAATGCGCGACCGCCGACCGGCGCCACGTCCAGAAAGCTGAATCGATGAGCAAACCGTTTGCGATGCGTGTGGGTGAAGCGACCGTTTTTGCCAGGGAGGGCCAATTCACCGACGCGATGGCCGAAATCGTCATCGGCGCCGTCGAGGGCCCGGTCGGGCAGGCCTTCGCCAACCTGATGGGCCAGACGGCCGGACACTCCCGGATGTTTGCGGTGCGCGATTGCAATCAGATGGCGCGGCCGCCCGCGATGATGGTGCCGAAGGTGACGATCAAGGATTCCAAGACGATCGAGTTGCTCGGCAGCGTGGTCCAGGCGGCCACGGCGGATGCGATCGTCGACTGCGTGGCCGACGGCACGATCGTGCGGTCGATCGTCGACGACATCTGCATCATCGACTTGATCTGGCTGGACCCCCAAGCAGTCAAGGACCCGAACCTGGATCGCAAGGACCTGTACCGGACCAACTACGAGGCGACCCGTCTGGCGATCGCGCGCGCGCTGAAGGGCGAGCCCACCGTGGATGAGCTCATCGCCAACCGCAAAAGAATCAAGCACGTACTGTTTGATCCGGACGCTTGAGCGCGCCCGGCAAAAAGGCGCTAGCCGGGAGCAAGTGTCACCATGGTGTCGGGAGTATATTGACCCGCCCTGAAACGGTGCGCGGCATCGGCGTTCGTTGAGCCAGCGCAAGCAGGAGCGGTTCGTCGGGTGGCAGACTGGTCGCGATGCCACACCATCAGCTGCGCGGCGGCCGCCGCAACGGACAAGGAGGATGACATGAATCTGGCCGAACTGAGCAAGCTCGGTATCAAAGATCCGTTCAAGAAGCGCTACGACAACTATATCGGCGGCAAATGGGTGCCCCCGGTCAAGGGCCAGTACTTCGAAAACATCAGCCCGGTGATCGGGCGCCCGTTCACCGAGGTGGCCCGCTCGACCGCCGAGGACATCGAGCTGGCGTTGGACGCCGCTCACGCCGCCAAGGCCAAGTGGGGCCACGCGTCGCCCGCCGAGCGCGCCAGCGTCCTTCTGAAGATCGCCGACCGGATGGAAGCGAATCTGGACATGCTGGCCCTGGCCGAGACGATCGACAACGGCAAGCCGATCCGGGAGACCATGGCGGCGGACCTGCCGCTGGCGGTCGACCATTTTCGCTACTTCGCGGCCTGCGTGCGCGCGCAGGAAGGCAGCATCGGCGAGATCGATGGAGAAACGATCGCCTACCATTTCCACGAACCGCTCGGCGTGGTCGGGCAGATCATTCCGTGGAACTTCCCGCTGCTGATGGCCACCTGGAAGATGGCGCCCGCGCTGGCGGCCGGAAACTGCGTGGTACTGAAGCCGGCCGAGCAGACGCCGGCGGGCATCCTGGTGTGGGCCGAGCTGTGCGGGGATCTGCTGCCGCCGGGCGTGCTGAACATCGTCAACGGGTTCGGGGTGGAAGCGGGCAAGCCCCTGGCGCAGAGCAACCGGGTCGCGAAGGTCGCCTTCACCGGCGAGACGACGACCGGAAGGCTGATCATGCAGTACGCGTCGCAGAACCTGATTCCGGTCACCCTCGAACTGGGCGGCAAATCGCCCAACATCTTCTTCGACGACGTGATGGCCAAGGACGACGAGTTCTTCGACAAGGCGCTCGAGGGCTTCACGATGTTCGCGCTGAACCAGGGCGAGGTGTGCACCTGCCCGTCGCGGGCCCTGGTGCAGGAGTCGATCTACGACCGGTTCATGGAGCGTGCCCTGAAGCGCGTGGCGGCGGTCAAGCAAGGCTCGCCGCTGGATCCGAAGACGATGATCGGCGCGCAGGCCTCGCAGGAGCAGCTCGAAAAGATCCTGTCGTACATCGACATCGGCCGCAAAGAAGGCGCGCAGTTGCTGGCCGGCGGCGAACGCGCCAACCTGGGTGGCGACTTCAAGGACGGCTACTACGTCAAGCCGACCGTGTTCCGGGGGCATAACCGGATGCGGATCTTCCAGGAGGAAATCTTCGGCCCGGTGGTCTCGGTGACGACCTTCAAGGATGCCGACGAGGCCCTGGCGATCGCCAATGACACGCTGTACGGATTGGGGGCGGGTGTGTGGACGCGCGACATCCACCGCGCTTACCGGTTCGGGCGCGGCATCCAGGCCGGCCGCGTGTGGACCAACTGCTATCACCTGTATCCGGCTCACGCCGCATTCGGCGGCTACAAACAGTCCGGATTCGGGCGCGAGACCCACAAGATGATGCTCGACCATTACCAGCAGACCAAGAACATGCTGGTGAGCTATAGTCCGAAGGCGCTCGGCTTTTTCTGAGCGCAGACAAGCCGCATCGAGCGGCACTGGCCCGGGCCGGATGGTTTGCAATCCGGCCTGGGGCCTTTCGGAGCTGTCCATGGTCGCCCGGGTGACTGCAACGCCATCGGCCATCGAACTGATCGAGATTGTGCGGCGTCAGCACGGCGACCTGATGTTCCACCAGTCGGGCGGTTGCTGCGACGGCAGCTCCCCGATGTGCTATCCGCGCGGCGAGTTCCAGGTCGGCGGCCAGGACGTGCTGCTGGGCGAAATCGGCGGGCAGCCGTTTTATATCGGGGCGGCGCAGTACGGGTACTGGAAGCACACCCAGCTGATCATCGACGTGGTCGACGGCCGCGGCGGGATGTTCTCTCTGGAAGGCCCGCTGGGGCGGCGCTTTTTGACGCGGTCGCGCCTGTTCGACGAGGTC
Organism: Burkholderiaceae bacterium; assembly: GCA_035939615.1. Lineage (GTDB taxonomy): Bacteria > Pseudomonadota > Gammaproteobacteria > Burkholderiales > Burkholderiaceae_F > VBCK01. The sequence goes on from DASZFP010000098.1 coordinate 2,922, forward strand.
GAGCGCGCAGAGCTGGGGTTGCCGCCGCCCGAGCGGCCCGTTTACACCTGCGTCGGCGATTCCGGTAGCTGACTTCCGGTCGCGTTCAGTCCAGAAAGTCGCAGTGCTCGCTGACGAAGGCGGCCAGGTCCAGCGAATGCTGGCGCACCAGCTTTTCGGCCAGATCCGTCTCGCGGCGTTCCAGGGCTTCGATAATGCGCATATGGTCCACGATCGAACGGGCCGCGCGGTCGCTCTGGAAGATCGTCATCTTTCGGATCGCGCGCACGTGGATGAAGATATTGCGGATCGTATCGGCGATCAGCTTCGAGCCGCCCAGGCGGACGATCTCCTGGTGGAAGGCGATGTTGGCGTGCGAGTACTCGTCCAGGTGCTCGGTCGGGGCCGAATCGCGGAAATCGTCGAACAGCCGCCGCAGCCGCGCGATATCGGCATCGCTCGCGTTCTGCGTGGCCAGGCGCGCCGACATGCTCTCCAGCGCCGCCCACATCTGGATCATCTCGACGATCTCGCCCTTGGTCTTGCGGACGATGAAAATTCCCTTGCGCGGCACGGTCCGCAGGAAGCCTTCCTGCTCCAGCAGCGTCATCGCTTCGCGCACCGGCGTGCGGCTGACGCCGAGTGCCTCGGTCAGTACCCGCTTGTCGAGCTGAACCTCCTCCGGGAAACTGTATATGTCGGTGTCAGCGATCGCCTGCTTCAGCATTGCGTAGGCCTGATTGCGCAGGCTGTCGGCTGTCTGAATGGGCTGTAAGGAAAGCGCGAGGGCCTCGCTCGGGGTGCGCGAGAGGGTCGCGGGCTTCGATGGACTGCTCAGATCTGCCATCCGAAATCACCAGGTGCGGATCTCGCGGAGAAAAACTTTTCGCTGTCCCCGGGCAAAAGAACCCGCAGACCGGCCTTCGCGATGTATCTGGTATTCTACGTGCAGATTTGCTCTGCGGGAACAGGGTTTTGCGCGACATGACCCTTCGTTTCGGGCCGCGTCAGATCGACACCGTAAGGCGAGCTCAGCCCGGCAAAGCGGCCGTGGTCCTGGCCGCGCATCCGCATCGAGAGCGGATACAGGTACACAGACAGCACGGTGGCCGCGCAACCCGCCCCGATCAGGGCCAGGGCGGCGACAATGTAGGTTGCGATTCCATCCATTTGGACCCCCGCTGACTCCTTGTCGACTCCGGCAGAGTAATGGTGCAATGCACAAGTGTCAACGGGTATCTGGTATTTCAGATACCGCGCAATCCCGGTGAGTGGATCTAGGACAACACCGGACGCGCTTCGGCGGTCTTCTGCCGCAGTCGGATCAGCGCAGCCACGATATCGATCGTCGGCGTCGAAATGGACAGGCGCCCAGCAATTTCCTGCACGACGGTGACGATCGGATCGATCTCCATCGGCCGGCCGGTCTCCAGATCCACCAGCATCGAGATCTTGTGAGAGCCGATCGCCAAGGCGCCGTCCAGGCGACGGTCGGCGTCGACCCGCAGCTTGACTCCGATGCGTTCGGCCACGGCCTGCGCTTCCAGCATCATCGCGCGGCACACGGCGCGCGTGCCCGGATCGGTCGTCACGACATCCAGCGTCGCGTGGGTGAGGGCGCTGATCGGACTCAGGCACAGATTGCCCCAAAGCTTCAGCCAGATTTCGTCCCGGATGTCGGCGCGGATCGGCGCCTCCAGCCCGGCATCCTGCATCGCCTGGTGCAGCCGCTCGATGCGCGGGGTGCGCTGGCCATCGGGTTCCCCGATCGGAAACTTGCGGCCGTGCACGTGACGGATCACGCCTGGCGCAATCAGGTCCGCGGCCGGGTTCAACACGCACCCGATCGCTCGCTGCGGCCCGAGCAACTGCATCTGGCGCCCACCGGGGTCGATGCTTTCGAGCGTGGCGCCGTCCAGCGCGCTGCCCTGCCGGTAGAAGTACCAGTACGGAATGCCGTTGACCGCGGTGACGATCGCCGTTTCCGCCGCCAGCAATGGAATGATCGAATCGACGGCGGCCGGCACCGAGTGCGCCTTCAACGTGATCAGCACGTAATCCTGGGGACCGAGCTCGCGCGCATCGTCGGTGCAGCGCACCCGGGCCACCAGTTCCTGGCCGTCGATCAGCAGTCGCGCGCCGCCGGCGCGCATCGCGGCCAGGTGCGGGCCACGCGCCACGAAGCTGACGTCATGGCCGGCACGCGCCAGCAGCACCCCGACGAAGCCGCCGATCGCCCCGGCTCCGAATACGCAGATCCTCGCCACGGCGGTCACTCCCGCAATTGCAGCACCAGCTTGCCGATGTGCAGGCCGCCTTCCATGAGTCGATGCGCTTCGCTGACCTTTTCGAGCGGGTAGACCCCGAACAGGTGGCTCCTGAGCCGCCCGCTCGCGAAGGCCGGCCAGACTTCACGCAGCAAAGCGTCGCGAATGCGGGCTTTTTCATCGACGCTGCGGCGCCGCGTCGTCGACCCGGTAACGGTCAAGCGCTTGATCATCACCGGCATGAAATCGAATTCGACTTTGCTTCCCTGCAGAAACGCGATCTGCACCAGCCGGCCATCGCGTTTCAGAACGCTGACGTTCTTCTGAAGGTACCCGCCGCCGACGACATCGAGGACCACATCGACGCCTTCCTGATCGGTGATCTGCCGAACGCGCGCGACGAAATCCTCCTGCCGGTAATCGATCGCGAATTCCGCGCCAAAATCCAGGCAGAACTGCGCCTTGTGCGCGTTGCCCACAGTCACGAACGGGTGCGCTCCGACCAGCCGCGCAAGGCCGATCGCGGACAGGCCGATTCCGCCGCTTCCGCCGTGGATCAGCACGCGCTCGCCCGCTTTCAGGTGCGCGACCTCGATCAGGTTGGCCCACACCGTAAACCAGGTCTCAGGAAGTCCGGCCGCCTCGGCCAGCGTCAGGCCGGCGGGTATCGGCAGCGCGTGCCGTTCGCTCGTCACGCAGTAGTCGGCATAGCCCCCGCCGGGCAACAGTGCGGTCACCTCGTCGCCGACTTTCCATTCGCTGGCGCCGGGGCCGAGCTCGGCCACGCGGCCGGCCGCTTCCAGTCCGAGCACGGGCGATGCGCCCGGGGGCGGCGGATAATGCCCTTGGCGCTGCGCCAGATCCGGTCCGTTGACGCCCGCGTAATGCACTTCGATCAGGATCTGGCCGGGCCCCGGGCTGGGCCGTTCGACTTCGACGATCCGCATCGAATCGGGGCCGCCGCCTGACCCGTACTCGATCTGTCTCATAGCGTGTGTCCGCGCTCCCCCAGCGAATGTGAGCGGTCGCGCATGTGAGCACGAAGGCAATGCTGGCTCATTTTGCCCGTTGGCCCCAGCTTCCCAGCGTGCAGATGCGCTCCGGCGACAGCACGTCAGCCACGTGCAACGGCGCCTGCCGGGGCGCGGCGGCGCGGTCCAGCACGCCCGGGGCGACCGCGAGAACCCCGGCGCGCGTGTGCGGGTCGGACACGGCGGCACTCAGCGCCTCGCTGTCGACCCAGACCGGTCGTCCCTCCTCGATCCGCAGATAGATGCGCCCGGTTGCCTGGTCGGCAAAGTTGACCTGGTGTAGTTGCCGCACGCATTGAAGCAGGAAATCGGTGTTCAGCTCCGGCTTCAGTGCCTGCTCGCCGCTGTCGCTGAACAGTTCCGCCGGAGAGGTTGCCTCGACGTTGACCTTGCGGAATCGAACCACGTCCATCATGCCCTTGGCGTCCAGCACGAACACCTGGCTGTTCCATCCGAACGCGACGGTGCGAGGCGCCTGTCCCTGCGCAACGCTGTTGTCGAGGAACTCGAAGTGGATCATCTTGTCGGTGCGGCGCGCCCAGGTCAGGAACAGGTGCGGCATGCCCGCATACGCCTCGATGCTGTGAGCCAGGATGTCGTCGACCGCCTTGTAGCGGCCGTATTCCAGCCCGCGCGTCCAGGCGCGCTCGACCAGCGCATCCGGCGGCGTGATCATGAAGAAGAAATAGATCGTCTGCCCGAAGCGGCTGAGCAGCTGGTCGGCGTTGCGTTCGGACTGGAACACAAAACTTCCGAAGCGGAACCGGTCCATCAGCAGGTGCGACGTGCGTCCCTGCTCGGCCTTGCGCTCCACGTAGCGGTCCAGCTTGCGATCGATGATGGCCAGCTCTTCGCTGGTCAGCATGCCGCCATAGCGGTGATCCGGCCCCAGCGAGGCATAGTCGAGCAGCTGCTTGCGCCAGATATCGGGACTGATCAGCGCGAAATCGCTCCAGTCGACGCCGATCCGGTCCGCCAGCACGTGCTGCAGCGGGCGCAGCGTGCTCTTTCCGGAGGCGGACGGTCCTTTGGTGTTCATCACCACGGCAGGGTCGCAATGCGGCAGCAGTCGATAGCCTTCGCGCCGCGCCGCTTCGCGCACCTGCTGATCGACGAGCCGGCCGATCTGCGCGGCGCAGAACTCGTTGCAGGCGAGGTCGACCGCAACCGAGCCGACCAGCTCGCGCGCGGCTCGCCAGTTGCCGACCCGGCCGTACAGCGCGCGGAAGGTCCTGGCCAGGGCCCGGAATGCAGCCGCGCCGGGGCCGTCGGCGCCGCGCTCAACGCCGGCGGCCGCCTCGGCCTCGATCGCCTTCTTTTCCCATTGATCGGCCAGGCGAAGGGTGGACGTCCCGTCGTCTTCCAGGCTGACGCCGGCGCGCCGCTCCGAGCGCCGTGCAAACATCGACAGCAGGCCCGCACGGCGGGTTGCGCCAGTCGGGCCGCTGCCCGGATCGATCGCGCCGGCCAACGCCTGCGAGACGACCTCGCCCAGGGCCTGGCGGGACTGCGCATAGGTGGCGGCGATCCGCCCCATCTCCGGTTCGAGATAGCGCGCCAGGATCGTCGAGGTGATCGAGCGGAAATTGATGCCGAGATCCTCGTAGCGTGATCCATCCGAGACCGACAGGTCGGCGGTGACGCGGATCAGCAGTTCGTGCAGCGCGAGGCGCTCGGGTCGGAAGCTGACCAGTTCGCTGAAATCCAGGCCGGTCAGGTCCCGGAGCTCTTTGACTCGCTCGACCCCTGCAAAGACGTTCTCGGGACGAAAGATCGTCGACAGCGGCAGCAACCGCCCGGGCAGGCGGGACTTGACGCCGGGATTCCAGGGACCGGCCGCCCTCGCCGAGGCTTCGGCCTCCGAAGCCTCGGCGAAGGAGGCCGCGAGCGTGGGCAAGGTATCGGGCAACGGGGCTAGATGGCGCGCGCTTCGCGCAGGGCCGTGATCTGGTCCTTGCTGTAGCCGAGCTCGGCCAGGATCTCGTCGGTGTGCTCGCCCAGCAGCGGCGAACGGGTGACATCGCTGGGACTGTCGGACATCTTGATCGGATTGCCCACGGTCAGGTACTTGCCGCGCGTGGGGTGATCGACCTCCACCACGGTGCCGGTGGCGCGCAGCGACGGCTCCGCCGCGATCTCCTCCATCGACAGGATCGGCCCGCACGGAATGTCGTACTGGTTCAGGATCTCCATCGCCTCGAACTTGGTCTTGGTCTGCGTCCACTGCTCGATCGTGGCGAAAATGTGCTTCAGCTGTGGCAGCCGCGCGGGCAGCGTGGCGTAGTTCGGATCGGTGATCCACTCGGGCTTGCCGATGATGCGGCAGATCGGCTCCCACACCGCCGCCTGCGTGATGAAGTAGATATAGGCGTTCGGGTCCGTCTCCCAGCCCTTGCACTTCAGGATCCAGCCCGGCTGGCCGCCCCCTGAGGCATTGCCCGCCCGCGGCACCGCCGAGCCGAACTGACCGTTCGGATACTGCGGATACTCCTGCATCACCCCGGTGCGGGCCAACCGCTGCTGGTCGCGCAGCTTGACCCGGCATAGATTCAGCACCCCGTCCTGCATCGCCGCCAGCACCTTCTGGCCGCGGCCGGTGCGGTCGCGCTGGTACAGCGCCGCCACGATCCCCAGCGCCAGATGCAGCCCCGTGCCGCTGTCGCCGATCTGCGCCCCCGTCACCAGGGGCGGGCCGTCGCCAAAGCCGGTGGTCGACGCCGATCCGCCCGCGCACTGGGCCACGTTCTCGTAGACCTTGCAGTCCTGGTACGGCCCCGGCCCAAACCCTTTGACCGAGGCCAGGATCATGCGCGCATTGAGCTGCTGGATGCGCTCCCAGCTGAAGCCCATCCGGTCCAGCGCGCCCGGGGCGAAGTTCTCCACCAGCACGTCGCAGTGCTTGACCAGGCGCTCCAGCAGCTGCTTGCCGTCGGGCTTTTTGCCGTCGATCGTGATGGAGCGCTTGTTGTGGTTCAGCATCGTGAAGTACAGCGAATCCACTTCCGGAATGTCGCGCAGCTGCCCCCGCGTGGGGTCGCCTTCGCCGGGCCGCTCCACCTTGATCACCTCGGCCCCCATCCAGGCCAGAAGCTGAGTGCAGGTCGGCCCCGACTGCACGTGGGTGAAGTCCAGGATCCGAACGCCGTCTAATGCCTTGGTCATTAAATCTGCCCTCTATTCGCCACCCTCACCCCCATTCACTTGTACATGGTCTGTGCTTTGGTGCCCGGCGCGTACTCGCGCGGATCGACCCAGATGTTGATCACTGCGCTGCGGCCCGACTTGGCCACCGACTCGCGCGCACGCTGCAAGGCCGGGGCAATCTGCGCCGGCTCGCGCACCTCCTCGCCGTAACCGCCCAGCATCTCGGCAAACTTGCCAAAGGGCACATCGCCCAGCAAATTGCCCACGTTGCCGCGGCTTTCCCCGTACTTGGCCAGCTGTCCGTAGCGGATCTGGTTCATCGCCGAGTTGTTGCCGATCACCGCGATGTACGGCGCCCCGAACCGGTTGGCCGTCTCCATGTCGAAGGCCGTCATGCCGAAGGAGCCGTCCCCGTAGTAGCACAGCACCTCCTTGTGCGGATGCACCAGCTTGGCCGCCAGCGCAAAGCCGGTCCCCACCCCCAGCGAACCCAGCGCCCCCGGATCCATCCACTGGCCCGGCCCGCGCGGGCGCACCGCCTGCGCCGAGATCGTGACGACGTCACCGCCGTCGCCGATGTAAATGGTGTCCTCGCCCAGAAACTCGTTCAGCTCCCAGGCCACCCGGTACGGGTGGATCGGGCGGCTGTCCGACTTGAAAAGCGGCATCAGCTTCTCGGTGGCTTGATCTTCGGCCGCCGAAAGCTGTTTCATCCAGGCCCGGCGCGCCTGCCGCTTGTCGTTCTTGATGCGCGAGTTGGCCGCCTGCAGCACCGCCCCCAGCACCGCCCCCGGATCGCCCACGATCCCCAGCGTCACGTCCCGGTTCTTGCCCACCGTGCGGTAGTCCATGTCGATCTGCACCAGCGCCGGCGCCGAGATGCGCTTGCCGTAGCCCATCCGGAAATCAAACGGCGTGCCCACGATCACGATCACGTCGGCCTTGGCAAAGGCCTCGCTGCGGGTTCGGTCAAAGTGGTGCGGATCGCCCGGCGGCAGCAACCCGCGGCTGGCCCCATTGAAGTACCCCGGTATGTCCAGCCCCTTGAGCAGCGCCACCGCCTCCTGGTGCCCACGCGCCGCCCACACCTGCTGCCCGTACAGAATCGCCGGCCGCTCCGCATTGACCAGCAGATCGGCCAGCCGCTCGATGTCGCCCAGATCGCCCACCGCTCGCGTCGAGGCCCGGTACTGCCCCGCCTTGGGCAGCACCGCCCGGCTCACATCGATCTCGCGGTCCAGCACATCGCGCGGTATCTCCAGGTACACCGGCCCGTACGCCCCCGCAAAGGCCTCCCGCGCCGCCATCGCCACCATGTCGGCCACCCGCTCCGTGCTCATCACGGTGGAGGCAAACTTGGTGATCGGCCGCATCAGGTCCACGTGCGGCAGATCCTGCAGCCCACCCATCTTCCATTGCACCAGCGCGCTCTGGCCCCCGATGTGCAGCACCGGGCTTTCCGACCGCAAGGCCGTGGCGATCCCCGTGACCGCATTGGTGCAGCCGGGCCCGGCCGTGGTCACCACGCACCCCAGCCGCCCGGTCTGGCGCGCATAGCCGTCGGCCGCGTGCGCCGCCACCTGCTCGTGGCGCACATCCACGATCTTGATGCCCTCGTCGATGCAGCCGTCGTAGATGTCGATGATGTGACCGCCGCACAGCGTGAAGATCGTGTCGACCCCCTCGCTCTTGAGCGCCTTGGCCACCAGGTGCCCTCCCGACACCACGTCGGCCTGCCGGCTCTTCGCCTTCAGCGTGTCTTCGGCCGTCGTCGTGGTAGGACGCCCCTTGACCGCTTCCGTGGCAACGTTTGACATGGCGCCTCCGCTCTGAGCCGTGAGCCAATGGTTTGGATGAATCGGTAATGCCGGGTCCGGCTGCGGCGTGTGCCATCCGCAGCCGGACGTGGGTCGAATATTAGCGGTCCGGGCGCGACCCCTGGTGCGCGCTAGGTCGCCACCGCAGCGCCCTGCACCGGTGCCTGCGCCGCCTTGCGATTGGCGTTCTCGATCTGCGCCTTGCGCAGCGGCTTGAGCACGAAGATGGCCATCAGCGCCGCAATGGCATTCAGAACTGCCGCGGTGACGAACACGGCGTGCCAGCTCCCGGTGGCCTCCTTCAACACGTTCGCCCACGGCACCAGCAGCGCCGCGGTCCCCTTGGCCGTGTACATCAGGCCGGCGTTCGCCGCGGCAAACTTGGCCCCGAACGTGTCGGTGGTGGTCGACGGAAACAGGCTGTAGATCTCGCCCCAGCCGAAGAAAACCAGCGCGGTCAGCAGCACGAACATGACCGGGTCCGACCCGTAGTAGAACAGCAACATGATCGTGCAGGCTTCCAGGCCGAACGCGATCAACATCGTGTTCTCCCGCCCGATGTGGTCCGACACCCACCCGAAAAACGGACGGGTCAAGCCGTTCAGAATCCGGTCGAGCGACAGTGCGAAGGTCAGCGCCGGCAGCGTCAGCCCGATCAGCGTGACCGGCACGGCGTCGATCTTGAAGTCCTTGGCGATCGGCGCCAGTTGTGCGGTGGCCATCAGCCCGCCGGCCGCCACCATCACGAACATCACGTACATCACCCAGAAAGTCGGGCGGGTCAGGATCTGGAGCGGCGCGAAGTCGACCTTGGTCTGCTGCACGTTGGGCGATCGTGACGCCGTCGCCGCCTTCTTCGAGGGCGAGGCCCAGCGAACGTGCCCCGGGTCCGTCATCGCGAACGACGCCAGGAACACGATCAAGCCCTGGCCGATTCCGAAGTAGAGAAAGGCGTCCTGGTATCCGTTGGCTTTGATGATGGCCGAGATCGGAAGGATCGTCAGCGCCGATCCGGCCCCGAAACCTGCCGCGGTCAACCCCGCCGCCAGGCCGCGCCGATCCGGGAACCACTTGAGCGCGTTGCCAACGCAGGTGCCGTAAACGGCGCCGGCGCCGACACCGCTGATGGCGGCCGCGATGTAGAACGACACCAGCGAATCAGCCATCGAGTTCCAGACCCAGCCGATCCCGCAAAGGATTCCGCCGACCATCACGACCAGGCGCGGGCCGAAGCGGTCGACCAGGTACCCCTCGACCGGCACCAGCCAGGTTTCGGTCAGCACGAAGACCGTGAACGCGACCTGGATCGCCGCCTTGCTCCAGCCGAACTTCGTGGTGATCGGACCGACGAACAGCGTCCAACCATATTGAAGGTTGGCGATCATGCACATGCATAGAATCCCGATGAACAACTGCAGCCATCGGTAAGACGCGGGGCGGCTGACCATGCTGCCGATCGTTTGTGCCTCGTTTCCCATCAGGTTCTCCTCGATCGTTGTCTGTTTGATTTGCCGTTCGCCGATGCAAAGCGCAAGCGCGGCCAGCGGCCGACACGCGGTTCACAAAGTCCCGACGCTGATACGGTATGTGACATATCAGAAAGACGTCAATCGATTTCGATTGTGCGACGCGAAATCCATATTGGTTCCAACGCAGCCTGCGTTGGGTGAATCTACGATGCTCGTTGCCGCAGTGCAATAGATGTGCACCCTCATGATGCTGCGCGAAATAACAGGCGCAGCGACGCGATTTGGCGTTGCGTCAATGAATCATTGCGGGCCTGATGGACGCCCCAAATGTTGACCTGCTGCTGATATACCAGATATCGTACGTTCGCCTCGCCGGTAACACCACAAAACATAGATAGGCATAGGCGAGGCCGTCGTGTTGAACCCGGCGCTCACGTCGGCGCGACGCCTCTAACAACAGACGACGCTCAAGGAGGACAGCATGAGATTCCGTATTCCGCTCGTGATTGCGGCCGCTTTCGCAATAGCGCTTGCCGGCGCGGCGCGAGCTGACGACACGAGCGACCTTAAGGCGAAGCTCGAGGCGCTGCAAAAGCAGATGGACGCCGTGAAGGCGCAAATGGACCAGATGCAAAAGCAGAGAGAAGAAGAAATGAAGAAGGCGGCGGCGCCAGCTGCCGCGCCAGCGGCCGAGGCCAAGGCCGAGAAGTCACCGATCGAATCTCTGTACGAGAAACTGACGAAGGGGTTCTACGGGTCGCTGGACGTGTCGGTCGACATGACGACCAAGGGCATGAGCGGGTTTATTGCTTACGGCGGATACGCCTCGAATGGCTTTGGCACGCCGGTCACCGGACCGACTCACGTCAAAAACTTCAACTGCAACCTGGCCACCGGCGTGTGCGGCCCGGCCCCGGTCGGCAACGTCGGATGGATGCCTGCGCTGTCGACCAACAAGTCCGGCATCGGCTACCGGGGCGATCATGCCCTGCCGTACAGCGACTTGAAGGTGATCTACCAGATCGAGGCTTCGTTCGCGATCACGGCCTCGCCGGGCGCCAGCACCAGTTACACGGCGCAGTCCAACGTGGTGAAGTCCGGCCTCGGGTTCGGCGACTCGTACCTCGGCTTCGGCAGCAAGACATACGGCAACCTGAAATTCGGCACGATGTACGCGCCGTACAAGAGGTCGACGGACCGCATGAACCCGTTCTCGGGGCAGCTGGGCGACTACGCGGTGGTGATGGGCAACAGCGGCGGCGACAACCGGGTCGAGTTCGGCACTCGGCTGGAGCATTCGATCCAGTACGAGTCCCCGAAGTACGCCGGACTCAGCTTCGATTTCCTGGTGTCGCCGGGGCAGAACCGGACCTACGACGCGGTGATCCAGTCGTCCGGATCGCCGGACTGCAGCGGCGGCAACATACCGGGCAGCGGCAACCTGCCGGCCAACTGCGACGACGGCGGCTTCACCAGCGCGGTCAGCCTGGACCTGAAGTACGAGACCAAGAACCTGTACATCACGGCGGCGTACGAGCGGCATAACAATGTGAATCGCAACAGCGACGGCATTGGCTCGAACAACCCGTTCTACGGCTTCTACTTCGGACCTCCGGTGGCTCCCGGCAACCCGCTGTTTCTGGACATGACGCCGATCACGATCGCTCCGGCCAACGGCGGCACCACCGACACGTGCGGAGCTTCGACCTGCGTGACCACGTTTCCGCTGGGTGCCTACACGACCGACATCGGTACGGAGCGCGCCGCCAAGGTCGGTGTGCAGTACATCTTCGATTTCGGGCTGACGCTGAGCGGCATCTGGGAAAGCCTGCATCGGACCATCCCTGCCTACCTGCAGTTCCAGAACGAGCGCCAACGCACCGGGCACTGGCTGGCCGCGACGCAGAACATCACGCCGTCGATCAACGTCAGCGCCGGCTGGGCCCATGCGGGCGCGACGCCCGGCGATCCCGGGGGTCAGCACAACTACAACCCGTTCGCGCCGTCCGACACGGCCAACATGTACACACTGTCCTTCAAGCAGAAGCTCGACAAGCAGGTTTTCTGGTACCTCGACATGGCCGAGACGTTCAACCACGGCAATGCGCACTATGACCTTGGCGCTGGCGGCCGCGGCCTGACGACCGACTGCCACGACGGCACCCATGCCTCGCAGATCGACTACTCGAGCACCGGACCGACGACCTGGGGCGGTTGCCGTCCCAAGGGCGTATCGGTCGGGATGAACTACACGTTCTGACCGGGCACTGCGCCGGGTTCGCCCCGGCTGACGCGCGCGGGGGCGGAGCGGGTTAAGCTCCGCCCTTGCGCTTTCAGGAGCGCCGAAGAGGCGGAGGCATGCGTGAGAATCGTCATCGTCGGCCAGCAGGATTTTGGCAAGGGCGTGCTGGAGGCCTTCGCGGCGCGCGGCAACGAGGTGGCCGCCGTGTTCTGCGCTCCTGAAAAGGAGGGCGCCAGACCCGACGTGCTCAAGCTGGCAGCGCAGGAGAAGGGAATTCGCGTCCACCAGTTCGCTTCGCTGCGTAGCCCGGAAGCGCGCGACGCGATCCAGCAGCTCGACGCCGACATCGGCATCATGGCCTATGTGCTGCAGTTCGCGCCGCAGGAGTTCATCAACATTCCGCGCCACGGAACGATCCAGTATCACCCGTCGCTGCTGCCGAAGTACCGCGGGCCCAGTTCGATCAACTGGCCGATCATCCGGGGCGACACCAAAACCGGCCTGTCGATCTTCCGGCCGAACGACGGCCTCGATGAGGGGGCCGTGATCCTGCAGAAGGAAACTCCGATCGGGCCGGACGACACGCTCGGCAGCGTCTACTTCGATCGCCTGTTTCCGATGGGAGTGGCCGCGATGCTGGAGGCGGCCGACCAGGTCGCGGCTGGGCGTCACCACGAGACCGCGCAGGACGAATCGCAGGCTTCGTACGAGGGCTGGTGCCGCGCTGCCGAATCGCGCATCAACTGGGCCAGTCACATCGATTTCACATATGACCTGATCCGCGGCTGCAACCCGGCTCCGGGCGCCTGGACCACATTCAATGGAAAGAAAGTGCAGGTCTTCGATGCCCGCAAGCACCTGACCCGCCGCTTCGGTGCGGTCCGGGGCAAGGTCGGCGAAATCGTCGAGCTCGGATCCGACAGCCTGCGCATCACCGGGCAGGGCGGTCAGATCGAGGTCTTCAAGGCCAAGGGCGAGGATACGAAGAAACTGCCGGCGCCCGAGCTGGCGCTGTCGCTGGGGCTGCGCATCGGCTCCGTGCTCGAATAGACCGACCGCGTTGCTACACTAAGTAGCCAGGTCCGCAGGGGAACCGGCAGAGGGGCCGGGCTTCCGTTTTGCAGGAATGCCGTCCATGAAAATCGCCATCATCGGCGCCGGCGCGGTCGGCGGTTACGTAGGAGTCCGGCTTGCGCTGGTCGGGGAAGAGGTCACCTTCTTTGCGCGAGGTGCCAACCTGGCAGCGATCCGTGCCAGCGGCATCAAGCTCGTGTTGCCCGACGGCTCCGAACAGGTCGCATCCAACGTGCGGGCCACCCAGGACTACGACGCAGCCGGACCCCAGGACCTCGTGATCCTGGCGATGAAGGCCCACCAGGTCGAAGCGGTGGCGGACGACGTTCCGAAGCTCTTCGGCGCCGACACCGTCGTGGTCCCGATGCAGAACGGCATTCCGTACTGGTACTTCCACAGGCACGGCGGCGAGCTGGAAGGCACCTGCGTGAAGAGCGTGGACCCGCACGGCCAGATCCTGCGCAAGATTTCTCCGGAGCGCGTGATCGGCTGCGTCGTGTATCCGGCCTCGGAACTGGTCGCGCCGGGCGTGATCCGCCTGATCGAAGGCGACCGCTTTCCGGTGGGCGAGCTCGACGGCAGCACCACGCGGCGCGTGACGTCGGTTTCGGAATGCTTCACGCAGGCCGGCTTCAAGGCGCCGGTGCTGGAGGACATCCGCGCCGAGATGTGGCTGAAGCTGTGGGGCAATCTCACCTTCAACCCGATCAGCGCGCTGTCGCGCTCCACGCTGGCCGACATCTGCCAGTTTCCGCTCAGCCGCGAGCTCGCGGCCGCGATGATGACCGAGGCGCAGGCGATTGCCAACAAGCTCGGCATCACGTTCCGCGTCCCGCTGGAAAAGCGCATCGCCGGCGCCGAAAAGGTCGGCAAGCACAAGACCTCGATGCTGCAGGACGTCGAGGCCGGCCGCAGCCCCGAGGTCGATGCGCTGGTCGGCTCGGTGGTGGAGCTGGGTTACCTCACGCGCACGCCGACTCCGCACATCGGCACCGTCTATGCGCTGACCAAGCTGCTGGCGAAGATGCTCGAAGAGGAGCGGGCGGCGCCGAGTCAGGGCGGCGGCGCGCGGATTTGACGAGGTGGCTGCGTTTCTGCGCGGCTAACTCGAACGCGCCAGCCGCAGGTTGCGGGAGGTCAGCACGGCAGGCGCTGTGGGCGTTGACTCTACACGACGCTCGGCTTCCGGGCTGGACCCGGGCGCTGAGTGCTGCGCCAGTTCGTGCGCAACCACCCACGCCATCACCTCCTCTGCCGGCATCGGCCTCGCCAACCCGAACCCCTGCGCCTGGTGGCACCCGAACTGCCGCAGCAGCTCGATCTGGTCGGGCGTTTCCACACCTTCTGCCACGATCGTCAGGCCCAGGTTCTGTCCGAGCTGCACGGTGGAACGGACAATGGCGGCGTTGCGCGTTTCGGGGCGCAGGTTGTTGACCAGCGAGCGGTCGATCTTCAGGCAGTCCACCGACAGCTGGCTCAGGTACGACAGCGCCGAGTACCCGGTTCCATAATCGTCGATCGCGATGCCCACGCCCAGTTCGCGCAGGCGCGCCAGGACGCGCGCCGCGTGCTGGGGATCCTCCATCAGCGCGCTCTCGGTGATCTCCAGGCTGATCAGGCGCGGCGAGACCTGATGTCGTCGCATCGCGTCGGCCAGTATGTCCGGCAGTTCCGTCCCGGAAAGGTCCCGCGCCGACACGTTGATTGCGACCGGAATTTCGACCGCGAGCGCGTGCCAGGCCTGGATCTGGGCCAGGGCGGCCTCGATCACCCAGCGGGTCACGTGCCGGATGAACCCGGTCTGCTCCGCAAACGGGATGAACTCGGAAGGCGGAACCGTGCCCCGTACCGGGTGGATCCAGCGCACCAGTGCTTCGACCCCCCTGGCCTCTTCGGAGCGCAGATCGATCTTGGGCTGGAAATGCAGCCGCAGCTCGTTGCTGTCGATCGCCTGGCGCAACTCGCTCAGCAGCGACAGGTGATGCTGGCGATAGCGGTCGATGCGGTGGTCGTACTCCTCGATCCCCTTGTGCTCGCGCTTGGCCACGTACATCGCCACGTCGGCGCGGCGCAACAGCGTCACGGCATCGGTTCCGTGCCGGGGAAAGCGGGCGATGCCGATGCTCACGCCCACGTCCAGGCTCTGGCCGTCGACCACGACCGGCACCTGCAGGCACTGCAGCAGCTGGCTGGCGACCGCCGGCGATTCGAGCTGCTGCGGCGACAGCAGCACCGCGAACTCGTCGCCGCCCAGGCGCGCCAGCACGTCCTGCTCGCTCAGCGCTGAGCGCAGGCGCGCGGCCACTTCGATGATCACGCGGTCGCCGGCGTGATGCCCCAGCGTGTCGTTGACGAAGCGGAAGCGGTCCAGGTCCATCAGCAGCACGCTGAACGCCTGCCCGGCTTTTCCGCACTCGGCGATCGCGCGGTCGAGCTCGTTCATGAACAGGGCCCGGTTCGGAAGGTCGGTCAATGCGTCCCGGTAAGCCAGCCGCCGGACCTCGCCCTCGCGCAAGGCGATCGCATCCTGCATGTGGCTGAAGGTGGCGGCAAAGGCACCGATTTCGCCCTGGTGCGGGACCGGAACCGGCGAGGCGTAGTCGCCGGCCTGGATCCGCAGCGCGGCCTGCGCCAGCGACCGGATCGGGCGCGTGATGTTGCGCGCAATCAGGACCGAACCGGTGATCGTGACCGCCACGCACAGCACCGCCAGGAGACCAAAGCTCGCGCGCAGGCGCTTGAACGGCTCGACGGCCTCATCTAGGGACTTCTGAAGGACGACATCGATCGCGCCGCTTCCGCCCGGCGACAGGGAGCGCACCCGCGTTTCGAGCTGGCGCTGCCCCAGCGACAGGGCCTGGCCTGCCCAGGCCGGCGCGCCGAGCGGCACCAGGCGGGCGAGCTCGGTGCGGAGGTCGGATCCGAGCGTGGAAGCGGCGACGGCACGCTCGCCGCGGGCCGGTGTGCTCAGAAACGAAACCTCCAGCCCGGTCGTGTCGCCCAGTTCCCTGGCCAGCACATCGTCCACGTGAAATCCGATTGCCACGTAGGCGATCCGCTCGGGGGCGAGCACCGGGACCAACACCAGCTGATACAGGCGCCCGTCGATCGCCACCGTGGCGGCCGCGTGACCGCTGTCCTGCGCGCGCGTCAGCAGATCGGAATACTCGAAGATGCGGGGCTCGCCCGCCGGGTGCAGGGAGTCGACCACGACGCGCCCGTCCAGCGACACGACGATCATCGCTGCCGCGCCCACGCGGGTGGCGTGATTGGCCAGCACCGACAGAATCGTGCCGTGGTCGTTGCTCGCGAGCGCCTCGCGCAGGCCGAAGTCGGCCGCCAGCACCGTGGCTTCCTGCTCGAGCTGCGTATTGTTCTGCGTCCACAGCCGTTCGAACACGCGCTCGCCCACCTCGAGCTGATGGTCGACCGTCTTTTGCGCGATCTGATCGGCTCGCACGTCGATCGAGACGAACACGGCCAGCTGGACCAGCACCAGCAACGAGACGAAGAACAGGATCATCCGTCCCGCGATGCTGTTCAGGCGCGGCCGATTGATTTTCATTTCGAGTAATGCAGCGGGTCGAGCGGCGGCTTGTAGTGGGGCTTGCGCGGCGCGGCGTCGATCACGAAATGCATCGCCTCCGGCAGGGCGCCGGCCAGC
>DASZFP010000099.1:0-33798 GCA_035939615.1 Burkholderiaceae bacterium
CGCGACATCCAGCCTGCGAGCCACCCCTGGCCGATCGTCGCGCATCGGCAGGGCAAGAACTTCGTCGACTTCGATGAGGATCTGCAGTTGCAGGATCTGGAGAACGCCGCTCAGGAGGGTTTCGACAGCGTCGAGCTGCTCAAGCGCTACTCGACGCTCGGCATGGGCCCGAGTCAGGGCAAACACTCCAACATGAACGGCCTGCGGGTGCTGGCGCGTCTGACCGGGCAGTCGCCGCAGCAGGTCGGCACCACCACCGCCCGCGCCTTCTTCCACCCGGTGCCGATGGCGCATCTGGCCGGGCGCGGCTTCGTGCCGGAGCGCCACACTCCGCTGCGCGCGCATCACGAGCGCCTCGGCTCGCAATGGATGCCGGCCGGAGTCTGGATGCGGCCCGAGTACTACCGGGTCGAAGGGCGGCAGCGCGAGCTGTGCATCGAGCAGGAGGCGCGCCGCGTGCGCAACGCGGTCGGAGTCATCGATGTGGGCACGCTCGGCAAGCTGGACGTGCGCGGCCCGCAGGCGGCCGAGTTCCTCGAGCGCGTCTACACCGGGCGCTACGCCCGGATGAAGATCGGAACGACCCGCTACGCCGTAATGTGCGACGAGGCCGGCGTTCTGGTCGACGAGGGCGTGGTCGCGCGCCTGGCCGAAGATCACTTCTACTTCACGACGACCACGGGCGGGGCGGCCAACGTCTATCGCGAGCTCTCGCGCCTGAACGCGATGTGGCGTCTGGACTGCGGCCTGGTGAACCTGACCGGGGCCCACTGCGCGGTCAACCTGGCCGGCCCGCGCAGCCGCGAGGTGCTGGGGCCCCTTACCGATCTGGATCTGGCCGGGTCGGCC
The DNA here is from genome assembly GCA_035939615.1 of Burkholderiaceae bacterium. Classification (GTDB taxonomy): domain Bacteria; phylum Pseudomonadota; class Gammaproteobacteria; order Burkholderiales; family Burkholderiaceae_F; genus VBCK01. The sequence goes on from DASZFP010000099.1 coordinate 850, forward strand.
TTTCCATACCTGGCGGTGCGCACCGGCCGCGTGGCCGGCATCGCCGCTCGCCTGATGCGGGTCGGCTTCGTGGGCGAATGGGGATTCGAGATCCACGTGGCGGCCGAATACGGGCCGGCGCTGTGGGAGGCGCTGATGCGTTCGGGCGAGCCGCACGGGATCGGCCCGTTCGGGGTCGAGGCACAGCGCCTGCTGCGGCTGGAAAAGGCGCACCTGATCCTGGGCCAGGACACCGACGGCCTGACCACGCCGCTGGAGGTGGGCCTGGACTGGGCGGTTGCCATGGACAAGCCTTTTTTCGTGGGCCAGCGCAGCCTGAAGGCGATCGCCGCGCAGCCGCGCCGGCAGCAGCTGGTGCCGTTCGCGATGGCGCCGGATCATCCGGACGAAAACCCGAAGGAGTGCCACCTGGTGATCGAGGCAGGCGAGATCGCGGGCCGCGTGACCAGCGTCTACCGCAGCCCGCACCTGGGGTGCACGATCGGGCTGGCGTTCGTTCGGCCCGACATGACGGAAAAGGGACGGCGCTTGTCGATCCGTCTGAGCAACGGGAAGCTGGTGAGCGCGCAGGTGAGCGAGGCGCCGTTCTACGACCCGAAGGGCGAGCGCCAGAAGGAGGCCGGGTGAGCGCAGCGCTGCCCGAACGCGCCAATCCGATGTTCGACCCCCAGCAGGCGTTGGCGCCGCGCTGGACTTCGGTCGAATCGATGCCGATCGTGTTCTCGTACGGCGCCAACGACCGTGCGATCGCGCAGGTCGCCGGCATCGGCGATGCCAGCGCGCGCCGGCGCACCGGTTTCAAGGGCCCGGGCGCCGCCGCGTGGGTACAGCAGCAGTCGGTGCCGATACCGGCGCAACCGAACCAGTGGGCCGCGTTGCCGGCGGGCGGCCTGGTGGCCCGGCTCGGCCGGACTGAATTCCTGATCGAGGACGCCGTGGGCGGCGGCGCGTGCGCGGGCCTGGACGCCCTGCAGCTCCCGCCGGGCGTGTATCCGGTGCTGCGTCAGGACGCCGCGCTGGTGCTGACCGGCTCGCGCATCGGCGAACTGCTGCTGCAGACCTGCAGCGTGGATTTTTCTGCGCTCGATGCGTCCGCGCGGCCGGTGGTGCTGACCACGATGGTCGGAGTCGGCGTGACCGTGGCGGTGGAGCCTCTGCAGGCGGCACGCCGGTATCGCCTCTGGTGCGACGCCACCTATGGCGCGTACCTGTGGACGACACTGGTCGATGTGGCGCGCGACCTGGGCGGCGGGCCGGTCGGCCTGGAGGCGTTGGAGCCGGGCTAAGCTGCGCGCGATCGGGACCCTGACGGCCGCCTACGCCGATGGCGCACAAACCGGACAACGTCGTTCTGACGCAGGCGGCGGCACAGGCGTTGCGGGCCGAATTCATCGGCTGGCAGTGCCGTCTGCGCCAGTGGGCGGCCCGCCAGGACGGCGGTCGCCCCTCCAGCGGGATGCGCCCGCGCGTGGCGACGCCCGCGGGCGACGAGCTCGCAGCGGCCGTGGTCGTGCTGATCAGCGAGGAGGATCCCGGCAACACGACGCAGCAGTTCAGGTACCAGTACCTGAAGACCCAGGACCCGAACGAGCGCTACGACAAGGTGCTCGAGTTCCTGCAGGCGGGCTACTTCCAGCACCCGGTGCGATTCAGCGACGTGCTGACGGCGCTGTTCGCGCCGGGCTCGCAGCTCGTGGCGCAGATGCTCGATTCGGGGCGTTGCGTGCTCGAGTTCGAGCAGGCCGGCCAGGGCTACCGGATTCCGTGCGCGGTGACGCGACTGACGCCAGCACACCCGCGCCACCAGGCCACCTACTGGCACAACCGGCTGTTCAACGACAATCTGCCGCCCGGCGCGGACGTACTGGCCTTCACGCCCGACTGGTCGCACGCTGCGAGCTGTCGCGGCGAGGACTCGTAGCGGCGCTTCGAACAACCGCTCCCGGTCGTCCGCGATATACCCGAAAAAAAGCCCTCTCCCCGGTTGTCGGGGAGAGGGCCGTCGCAGGCGGAACGTGGCTTGGTCGTCGAGCTCAGTCGTCCAGGTCGACCACGCGGGGCACCGAGCTGATCTTGAACTCGCTGGGGGGCAGAACCCTGTTCTCGCCGGGATAAGGCCGGACAAAACCGGTCGCCTCGTACCAGTTCAGGTGGTTGACGATGTTCGGGTCCTCGGAGTCGGGCTTCGTCATCTTGCCGGCGAAGATCTCCCGCTTCTTCTGAACCCAGGCCGCCCTCAGGCGCTCGACCGGATTGCTGCTCGAGGCGCTCGATGCGACGGTCGTGCCCGATGTGTTCGACGTGATCGTGTTGCCGCTGCTGTCCACATCCAGCGCGATTTGGTTCGGCAGGTGGGTGAACGGCGCAAAGTGGGAGCTCGGCGGATGACCCTTGACGAAGGCGGTGCGCATCGGCGAGGCCACCAGGTCGAACTGGTTCATCGGCGTCAGCCCGAGGATCTGCTCGATGGTCCGGGTCATGTTGACCTGCGTGTAGTAGGTGTGGTCGGTGGGCCCGCCCTGCACCGCGTACGGGCTGATGACATAGCCCGGGCTGCGGTGGCCGTCGACGTGGTCGACCCCGTTCTGCGCGTCGTCCTCCTCCATGAAGATCGCCGACGAGGACCACACCTTGCTGTGGCTGATGTAGTCGATGATGCGGCCGACGGCGAGATCGTTGTCCGCCTGCTGGGCCTGCGCGCTCGGCGGGCCGCCGGTGTGGTCGTCCATGATCCACAGGATGCTCAAAGCAGGCACCTTGTCGGCCTCGAGGTCCGCCTTGAAGTCCTGCACCCACAGGTCGACCCGGAACTGGTCGGGGATGCCCAGGTCGAACTGGGGGAAGTTCTTGATGAGGTAGTTCGAAACGGCCGGCACGGACGACTCCGCCGCCACCGTGTTCTGGTAGTGCAGCGTCGGATTCTGAGCCTTGTTGATGTCGAAGGCCGCCTCGAAGGCCAGCGCGTCGTTGTAGAACTGGCGCCAGCTCGGCTCGTTATGCGTGCCGTCGGGATTGTTGAAGAAGTCGTTCTCGACGTACTCGCCGTAGATCTTGACCGACAGGCCGGCCTTCGCCGCGTTCGACCAGAAGAAGCCCTTATCCGTGTAGGCGAGCGCGTCACCGGCGTTGCCTCCCGGGTAGCTGCGCACCCAGTCCGGCGCCTGGATGTCGTCGGCGTAGGGCGCCATCCCTTCGGAGATCCACTGGTGACCGTCGGCCGACTGGCGGCTCGGGTCGTAAAAATTGTCGAACAGCGGGAAGCGCTTGATCAGCGCATGCGCGTTCGGCGTGACATTGCCGCCGAACACCGCCAGCGAGGCGTCGCCATTGCCGGCGGCCACGTCGCCCAGCATCTGATCGTAGGTGCGGTTTTCACGGACGATCAGGAACACGTGCTTGATCGGCGACGGATCGCCGAGGCGGGCCGGGATCGCCTGCGGTTCACCCTCGCCTTCGCCACGGCCGGCGGCCTTGATGTTCTGAGTCAGGTCCCAGTGGTTGTTCTGGTAGACCTGCTGGGTCATCGTCTGGAGGGTTGCACGATCCGGCACCGGGACGATGCTGACGGTGCCGTTGTCCTGGTGGGTATTGAGACCGGTGACGCCATGGTCCGTTTCGGTCGAATTGCGGGTACCGATGCCCTTGTCGTTGGCAACGATCAGCACGCGGTCGACCCTGTCCAGCACCACCGAGCTCGGGGCGTAGCCCACCGGGATCATGCCCATGACCGGGCTCGCTGCATCGGCGCTCAGATCGACCACCCCGATCGCATTGGCGTTGTACAGCGCGACGTACGCGATGCCGTTCTCGTGGTCGACGGCAATCGAGTTGGGCCCCGCGCCGTAGACCGGATGGTCCTGCCCCGGCACGGAGATCGGCAGCCCGACGTCGATCGTCCGGACCACCTCGTTGGTGGACGTGTCGATGACCGAGAGGCTGTCGCTATAAGCGTTGGCGACCAGCAGCGCCCTTCCGAAGAACGCCATCCCGGTCGGATGCAGGCCGGTCGAGATCGTCTGGGTCACCTGCATCGACTTCAGATCGACCACGGAAACCGTACCGGTCGTCGAGGAGCCGACGAACGGGTCGGCGACGATCGGTGTGCCGGCGGAGTAGACCTGGAAGTCCGCCGCCGTGGCGGCCCGGCCACCCTCGTTGCTGACGTAAGCGGTGGTGCCGGCGCGGTTGATCAGGATGCTGTGAGGCGCGTTGCCGACGCGGATCTGCGGGCCCTGCACCGGCGGCGTCGCGGTCAGGTCGATCCTGGCGAGCGTGTCGTTCTGGTTGAGCAGCGCGTAGGCGCTCTTGCCGTCCTTCGAGAACGCGACGCCGCCCGGATAGGACGTCGACGTGGAATAGAACGTGCCGCAGAGCCGGCCGTAATCGCCGATCGGGCTGTTCGGGAAGCAGTTGATGAAGGAATTGTTGGGCGGCACATTGACGTGGGCGTAGTCGCTCAGCCGGCCCTGGTCGGAGACCTTGGCGACGGAAACGTAGCTGCTGCCGTCGATGTCGTAGTCCTGGCTGAACAGCAGATACTTGCCGTCCGCCGAATACGTGATGCCGCTGTAGCTGCCGTAGGAATCCCTTCCCAGCGTCGCGTAGTTCTGCAGAGTCTGGCCGGTGCGCGTGTCGAAGACTTCGACGCCCTGGCCCATCGTGAGGACGGCAGCCGTGTGACTGCCCTCATTGGGATTGAGCGCGACGGCCTTGGCGCGGACCCGGATGCCGAGGTCGACTTGAGTGCCCGCCGGGGTGATGACCTGGCCGTTGCCCACGACCCAGGTGCAACCCGCAGCCATCTGCGTGTCGCAGCCCGGAGCCTGCGGGCCGGTAATGTAGGTCGGGAACGGATCAGACGGACCCGCAAACGCCGGAACGGCGAACCCCGTCGCGAGCAGGCCGGCCAGAGGACGCAATCGGTTGATTCGAGATTTTTTTCTGGACATTGTTCGAGCCCCCTTGGAAGTTCCTATGAGGCAGCCGCAATGGGCCGCGCACGCTATCGACACGGCACTCGATTCGCGCGCGCGGCCAACTTACAGACGGGCGGTAACGGACTGATGACGATCGGGAGACATTCCCGATGCGCGTGATGCCCTTCTCGTGACGTGTAACGCCCCGGTCACGACCGGGCGATACCCGCGTTCGGTTCCGAGTCTTGGTCAAGGAACGCGCGCAGCGGCCCCAGCCACGGTTCGTAGCGTCGCCAGCGCGCGACCGAATTGCGGTAAATCGGCTGGCGGGCCTGCCACTTGCTCGGGGTCTTCACGGTCCGGGGATTGCGTTCGGGGCGCAGGCACGCGTCGTTCCACGCCAGGCCGCAGGCCGCAATGATCCGCCGGATCATCGGCTCGGGGTCGCGCGTCAGTTCCTCGTAATCGACCTCGATGAAGCGATCCGCCGGCAGCACGCTGCGCCAGTGGTCGGTCAGCCGCCGGTAGCCGCGAAAATAGTCGACCAGCTCGGGACCGCCCGTCGGAAATGCCAGGCCCGGATGGAAATGGGTCTGGTGGATCGACAGCGCCGTGTCGATCGCCTTGCGGCGGCAATGGATGATGAGCGCGCGCGGGAACGCGAGGTGGATCAGCCCGGCCCAGAGGAAGTTGAACGGCATCTTGTCGGTGACCCGCGCCTTGCGCGGTGCGACCTCGCGCAGCACGCCGAGATAGTCTGCCGCGGCCTGGGCGAGGAACGGCGCCTCGGTCGCGGCTGTGCCCTGCGCATGCCATGCCGCCCCGCGCTGGTTCCAGAAGTTCAGCTCACCGCCGGCGCCGACCTCAGGGTGGCTGGAGACGATCTGTTCGGCGAGCGTAGTGCCGGACCGCGGCATGCCGATGATCAGTACCGGCGTCGCATCTTTACGGCCGAGTTGCGGCGCCCGCGCGATCAGTTCCGGCGTGCAGCGAGCGATCAGGCGGTCGATCTCGGCCGCGAACGCGGCCGGGTCGAACGACAATGAGGCCCGGCGCACGGCGTCGGCGGCGTCCAGGTGCCGCATGGCCAGGGCGTAGTCGCCCAGATCGTCCGCCGCCTTGCCGAGAGCGAGGTGAAGTCGATGCCGCTGGCCCGCTTCCAGCCCCGGTGTGGCGAGCGCGGCTTGCATCTGTTGCATCAGACCGGCGTCATCGGCTGTGACCGGGCGACATCGGACCAGGTCGTAGTAGCTTCCCGCCAGCAGCGGCGCGATCGCGATCGCGCGTTCGAAACAGGCGCGGGCCTCGTCGAAACGGCCGAACTCGGACAGCAGATTCCCGAGCAGGTCGTGCGCCAGCGCGTTGGTTGGATCGACCGACAGCGTCTTTCTCAAGATCTTTTCGGCTTCCTGATCGCGATCCTCGGTCAGCAGCGCCCGGGCCTTGCCGAGGCGACCGAAGCTGGTCTTGGGCCCGGTCTCCGCCGCGCGGCGGAAACAACCGATCGCCTCGTCCCGATGCCCCAGCGTGTAGACCAGTGCACCGGCCCGGAACCACGCCTCGGTCAACGAGGGGAGCAACTCGGTGGCGCGGTCGTAGGCAAGGATGGCTGCACCGATGTCGCCCAGCTTCTCCAGTGCGATTCCCAGGCGAAAATGGGCGTCGGCGAAGCGCGGGTCGCTGGCGACGGCCTGTCGCAATGCGGCGATGGCTTCCGTTACCTTGCCGACCTCGAGGCAGGCAAGGCCAAGATCGTGCTGGATGATGGGGTTGGATGGCTGCAGCAGCGCAGCTTCGCGCAATGGCGCGATCGCATCGGCCGGCCGGCCGGCCCTGAGCCGCTCGATGGCCAGCTCGAGCAAGGGCGCCACCTGCTGCGGCCCGGGGGGATTGGGAGACTGGGGCATGAGGAGAGTGTGACACTCCCCGATGCGTCAGGCATCCCAGCGCCCGACGCCGACCCGGCCGCGGCCTAGAACTTGCGATACGCCTTGTGCAGATCCACCAACGGATGCCGCGGTGACATCTGAAACTTGATCAGCAGCTCGCGCGCCAGCATGTCGCGGTCCTGCTGGTTGTCGGGCAGCTTCACGCCCTCCGGCACCGTGACCCAGCCGTTGACGTTGCGGTCGAACACCGCCGCGCGGCCTTCCTCGTAGCCCAGGTGCACGTCCTCCAGCCAGTTCAGGTCCCGCCACTGCATGGTGTCCATGTACTTTCGCAGGAACGGCGTCAGGCGCCGGTAGTCGGGCACCAGGTTGACGTCGTAGCGGTAGCCGATGTGCTGGCCGATCTCCTTTTCCCGCTGGCTGTCCAGGCCGGCCGTCTTGATGAAGTGGTCGATGTCCTTCGCGCCGCTCTTGGCGCCGGCAACACGCGCGGCGCCCGGCCTGGCGCCATTGCCGCCGTTGCCTCTGGCGGCGGGCTTGGCCTTCTTGGCACGCGCGTACTTTTGCAATGAGGTGACCTTTGCCATGGCGGGGCGCTCCTCAGTAGCGTGTCATGTCGGGGCGGCCGACTGTGTGCTGCGATCCGGCCAGCGGCACCACCGCCAGGGCCGAGGCCTCCATGGTCAGCGCGGCCAGGTCCTCCGGCTCCAGGCTGTGCACGTTGGTCTTGCCGCACGCGCGCGCCATCATCTGGGCCTCGATCGTCAGGCAGTGCAGGAAGTTGTAGACGCGCTCGGCGGCGGCGTCCGGATCGAGGCGCTTGCGCAGCAGCGGATCCTGCGTGGCCACGCCGACCGGGCAGCGCCCGGTGTGGCAGTGGTAGCAGTGGCCGGCCTCCACGCCGATCTCCTTTTCGAAATCGGCTTCCGGGATGTCCTTGTTGCAATTGAGCGCCATCAGCGCCGAGTGGCCGATCGCGACCGCGTCGGCGCCGAGGGCCAGCGCCTTGGCTACGTCGCCGCCGTTGCGGATGCCGCCGGCGTACACCAGCGAGATCTCGCCGGTCTTGCCCACGTCGTCGAGCGCCTTGCGGGCCTGGCGGATCGCCGCGATGCCGGGAACGCCGGTCTCCTCGGTCGCGATGTGAGGTCCCGCTCCAGTGCCGCCTTCCATGCCGTCGATGTAGATGCTGTCGGGCCCGGTCTTGGCCGCCATCCGCACGTCGTCGTAGACGCGGGCGGCGCCCAGCTTGAGCTGGATCGGGATCTCGCCGTTGGTCGCCTCGCGGATCTCGTTGATCTTCAGCGCGAGATCGTCCGGACCGAGCCAGTCGGGGTGGCGGGCCGGCGAGCGCTGGTCGATGCCGGCCGGCAGCGAGCGCATCTCGGCGACCTGGTCGGTCACCTTCTGCCCCATCAGGTGGCCGCCCAGGCCCACCTTGCACCCCTGGCCGATGAAGAACTCGCAGGCGTCGGCCAGCCGCAAATGGTGCGGATTGAAGCCGTAGCGCGACTGGATGCACTGGTACAGCCACTTGGACGAGTAACGGCGCTCGTCCGGGATCATGCCGCCTTCGCCGGAGCAGGTCGCGGTGCCGGCCATGGTGGCGCCGCGCGCGAGCGAGATCTTCGCCTCGTAGCTGAGCGACCCGAAGCTCATGCCGGTGATGTAGATCGGGATGTCCAGCACCAGCGGCCGCTTTGCGCGCGGCCCGATGATGGTCTGGGTCTCGCACTTTTCGCGATAGCCCTCGATCACGAACCGGGTCAGCGTTCCGGGCAGGAACGTCAGGTCGTCCCAGTTGGGGATCTTCTTGAACAGCGAAAAGCCCCGCATCCGGTAGCGGCCGAGCTCGCTCTTGATGTGGATGTCGTCGATGACCTGCGGCGTGAAAATGGAGCTGTGGCCGATCACGTGCGTGTTGCGGCTGAGCTTCTTCTTCGTCGCCGGAACCGGGGCCGGAGCCTTGGTTTCCTTCGCCATGGGATTCTCGCTTCCTGGTCGCAGTAAATGAGGGTGAGTACGGCTTCGACGCCTTACAGGATCAGCTTCTTCTCGGCCGGCTCGAGGTTGTCGTAGTTCCACAGCTGCCGGCCGGCCACGATCTTCTGCAGCTTCCTGACGCCGTTGGGCGCCGCCAGCCCGTACAGCTTGAGCTTGCGTTCGAGCCAATCGGCCTCGACGTCGGTGATCTCACCCGGCACGGCGTCCACGCCCAGGCCGGCGATGCTGCCGCCGACGTAGATCGTGCCGTCGTACATCGAGTCGCCCAGGTTCTTGCCGGCGTCGCCCAGGATCACCATGCGTCCGCGCTGCATCATGAATCCGCAGAAGGCGCCGGCGCGCCCGCCGATCAGGATGGTGCCGCCCTTCATGTCGATGCCGACGCGCGCCCCGACGTCGCCCTTGCAGACGAGGTCGCCGCCGCGCATGGCGGCGCCGAAGGTCGAGCCGGCGTTTTTCTCGATGACGACGGTGCCGGCCATCATGTTCTCGGCGCACGACCAGCCCACGCGGCCGGTGATCCGGATGTTCGGTCCGTCGATCAGGCCGCAGCCGAAGTAGCCCAGGCTCCCCTGGATCTCGAGGTTCAACCGGTTCAGGATGCCCACCGCGATGCCGTGCTTGGCGCCCGGATTCTTCAGCACGATCGTGCCGTGGCCCTGGCCCATCAGCTCGCGCAGTTTCAGGTTGATCTGGGTCGGCTCCAGGTCGGCCGCGTCGATTTCGGCGCGCCTGGCGAAGTCGACCTCGAACGCGTGCGGATAGGTGAACCGCGCCTCCTCCTCCGGCCGGAAGAAGCGCTGCTGGGTGCGTCCGGCCAACTGCTCGGTGTGCATCCCGGAATCGGAGGCTTTGGTCATCAGTGCCATGGTGGTTGCCCGTCCGCGGTTGGTTTCAGCTCTGCCAGACGCGCACGTCGCCCTCGTAGGGGTCGAACGTGTCGATCTCGTGCGGGAAGATGCTGCGGATGGCCACTTCCTCGGAGGCCAGCGCTATGAAGCGGTCGCTTTCGTACAGCACCATCGGCTTGGCCGCCATCACGTCCTTGGCCATGCCGAGGCTGTCGGAAGTCGCCACCAGATAGGTGAACACGCCGTCGAGCTCGGCGATCGAGTCGGTCATCGCATCCTTCAACTTGGCGCCCTGCGCCATCCGGTCGGCCAGATACACGGCGATCAGCTCGGAGTCGCAGTTCGACACGAAGCGGTGGCCGCGCCGCTCCAGCGCCCGGCGGCCGTTCCAGTAGTTGGTGAGCTGGCCGTTGTGGACGACGGCAACGTCGGCGAACGGGTAGGCCCAGTACGGGTGGGCCGAACGGATGTCCACGTCGGACTCGGTCGCCATCCGGGTGTGGCCGAGCGCGTGCGTGCCGACGAAGCCCTTCAGATGGTACTGGCCGGCCACCTGTGCCGCGTCGCCCAGGTCCTTGATCAACTCCAGCCCCAGGCCCATCGACAGGATCTCGGCGCCGTCGACATCCTCGACGTAGTTCGCCAGCCGGCGCCGGTCGCCTTCGAACGCGATCCGGTAGCGGAACGCGTACTCGGTCGCGGCCTCGGCCGCCAGGATCGTGGCGCCCAGCTCGGCCAGCCGCCGGTCGACCTCGTCGCGGCGCTCCTTGACCTGGCGGTGGATGTCGAAGCCCTGCGACATCTCGGCTCCCTCGGCCAGCTTGAAGCGCACGACCAGCTCCTGTCCGTGCGGCTTGCCGTAGAGCGCGTAGCCGGTCGAGTCGGGCCCGCGGTGCTTCATGGACTGCAGCATGGCGGTCATCTCCCGGCCGACGTCGCCGGTTGCGCCGCGATGAATCAGTCCCGCGATTCCACACATGCTGTCTCTCCTTCGCCTCGAAGCGGCCTCAGGGCAGGTAGTCCCAGTACTGCTTCACGTCCCAGTCGGTGACGGTCGCCATGAACTTCTCCCACTCGTCGCGCTTGTAGTGGGTGAAGACCCGGTACATGTCGCCCGGCATCGCGGAACGGACGATTTCGTCCTGCTCGAGCGCCGTGAGCGCTTCGCCGAGCGACATCGGCAGCTTCTTGACCTTCTTGCCGGCCGCCATCGCCGCGTAGATGTTGCGCTCCTCGGGCTCGCCCGGATCGAGCTTGTTCCTGATGCCGTCGTCGAAGGCCCTCAGGATGGCGCCCGCCATCAGGTAGGGATTGACGGTCGAATCGACCGAGCGATACTCGAAGCGGCCCGGCGCCGAGATCCGCAGCGCGCAGGTGCGGTTCTGGTAGCCCCAGTCCGCGTAGACCGGCGCCCAGAAGCCGGTGTCCCACAAGCGGCGGTACGAGTTGACGGTCGAGGAGCCGATCGCCGTGAGCGCGCCCACGTGCTTGATGATGCCGCCGATGCAGTTCAGGCCGATCGGGCCGGGCTTGGCCTCGCCCGGCAGCGGCAGGAAGGTGTTCTCGCCCCCCGTCAGGTAGGTGAAGTTGTCTTCCAGGCCCGGCAGCTCGGTGTGCCCGAGGTTGTTGACGACGCTGCTGCCGCCGCGCCACAGCGACAGGTTGTGGTGGCAGCCGGAAGCCGACACGCCCATGAACGGCTTGGTCATGAAGCAGGCGATCAGGTTGAACTCGCGCGCGACCTGGGCGCAGATCTGGCGGTAGGTCGTCAGCCGGTCGGCGGTGCGCAGGCAGTCGTCGAACATGAAGTTCAGCTCGAGCTGGCCGGGGGCGTCCTCGTGGTCGCCCTGGATCATGTCCAGGCCCATCGCGCGGCTGTACTCGATCGCGCGCATGAACACCGGGCGCAGCGACTCGAACTGGTCGATGTGGTAGCAGTTCGGCTTGGTAAATCCGCTCTCGGGCAGGCCGTCGGGACCCTTCTTCAGCCACATCATTTCCGGCTCGCAGCCGTGGCGCAGGTGCAGGCCGCCGTGTGCCTTCTTGAATTCCTCGTGGAGCCGCCGCAGGTTGCCGCGGCAGTCGGAGGTCAGAAAGCCGCCAGGGCTGTCTTTTTCCTCCCGGTTGCGAAAGCAGGTGCAGAACACGCGCGCGACGCGCTTGTCCCACGGCAGCTGCACGAACGTCTCCGGGTCGGGGATGCCCACCAGCTCGGAGGCTTCCGCGCCATAGCCGATGTAGTTGCGGTGGCGGTCCACGAACAGGTTCGCGGTGGATCCGTAGACCAGCTGGAAGCCGCGCTCCGCAGTGCGTTCCCAGTGATCGGCCGGGATGCCTTTGCCGACGACGCGCCCGGTGACGGAGACGAACTGGTAGTAGATGTACTGGATCCCCAGCCGGTTGATCTCGGTGCGGACCCTTTTTACCAGTTCGTCGCGCCCCTTGGCACCGACGTGCGCTTCAAGATCGGTCATAAACCCCCCCCTCTTTCCAAATCCCTTACAACTGCATTCGATCGTCGGGGCAATCGCCAGGCGCCATCAGCTCCACGGGAAGGGGCTGTTGGAGGTCGGGTGCAGCTTGCCTTGTGCGAAGCGCGAGAAACGGAACGGCTCGAGCAGCTCGCTCGGCTGGCCGCAGATGTCCTCGGCGACCAGCTTGCCCACGCCGATCATCTTGTAGCCGTGGTTGGAATCGGCGATCACGTAGGCGTTCTGGCAGAACCGGTCGAACACCGGAAAATTGTCGGCGGTGAAGCTGCCGATGCCGCCCGAGGGCTCCTTCCGGTACAGAGGCGTCTTGCCCTCGAAGCGCTTCTGACAGTGCGCCAGCGCCGAGCACCACATGTGGGCGAAGTCGTCGCCGACGATGAAGTCCGGCGACTCCGGCCCGTACGGGTCGATCCGAACCTGAGCCGGGTCGGCCTTGACCTTGAACGGCATCGCCCCGCCCTGCACGCCGCCGAAGTGAAAATCCGGCTTGTAGTAGATGCCCCAGAGTCGGTCGGTGATCACCGAGCGGTCGACATCCGAGTACAGCGTCGCGTCGGTGTCGACGTGGATCACCGGCGGCATGTTGCCGTCGTTGGTGCGCTGCAGCTTCGGATCGACGCCGAGCGTTCCTTCCTGCAGCGACCAGAATGTCCACATCGGCACGTTCTCGTGCACCTTGCCGTCCCGACCCTTGACCGTGATCGCCGCCGGCAGCCCGAGCATGTCCCAGATCTGCTTGACCCAGGGGCCGGCGCCGACCACCACGTAATCGCAGTCGATGTCGCCCTTGTCGGTCACGACCGTCTTCACCGCCCCCGAGGCGTCCTTGACGAAGCCGTTCACCTTCATGCCGGTGACGATCCGCACGCCCTCGCGCTCGGCCTTGGCGGCCAGACCGTAGATCGAGGCGGTGTTGTTGGCGTAGCCGCCCTTTTTCTCGTGCAGCACCGACGTGATGCCCTGCGCCTGCCAGTCGTCGAACAGCCCCTTCATGTAGGTCATCGAGTCCCTGGCCCCCTCGATGAAGACCGACTCGTAGCCGATCTCCTTCTGCTGCTGCGCGATCGAGGCGACCTGCTCGTGCATCACTTCCGGGCTGATCTGCATGTAGCCGACCGGGTGGTAGCTGAACGCTTTCGGGTCGCTTTCCCAGACGGCCACGCTGTGAGCCATCAGCCGGCGCATCGCCGGCTGGAAGTAGTTGTTGCGGATCACGCCGCACGCGATTCCCGAGGCGCCCGAGGCGATGCCGGACTTGTCGACGACGACGATGTCCTTGCCGCTGCCGCGCCCCGACTTGCGCAGCGCCTCGCCCAGGTGCCAGGCGGTGCTCAGACCGTGGATTCCGGCGCCGATGATCAGGTACTTGGTCCGGGTCGGAAACGCCATCGGATCACTCCCTCATGCTGCTCGTTGGGTCTGAGACTGGCGCCGCACCTCCGCTCCGGGGCTTGACGCGGCGGCCAGATAGTGGCACAAGTATCAGCCAATTTCAAACCAATTTTGACCAATTTGGCCAAAGGGACCAAAAATGGCTAGTAGTGGTCAGACCACTTCCACCGCAGCCGACATGCCGGACCCGGTGCGGGGCTCGGCGTGGATCACCGCCCAGCTGCGGCAGGCGATCCTGGACGGACGCTACGCGCACGGCGAGAAGCTGCCGGCCGAGCGGGAGTTCGCCTCGGCGTTCGGCGCTTCGCGGGCGACGGTCCGCTCGGCGCTGATCCGTCTCGAGACCGAGCGGCTGGTCACGCGGCGCCTCGGTGCGGGCACCTTCGTCAACTACGACAGCCGGTGCGACGCCGAGGACGTGGCCGAACTCACCAGCCCGCTCGAGCTGATCGACGTGCGCCTCGGCGTCGAGCCGAACATGGTGCAGCTGGCGGTGCTGAACGCGACCGGCCGCGACATCGACCGCCTGGCCGCCGCGATCGCCCGGATGGAGCGCTCGAGCTGCGACACCGAGAGCTTCACGCTGTGGGACAAGGAATTTCACGAGCTCATTTCGGAGGCGACCCGCAATCCGCTGATGGTGTGGGTCTACCGGCAGATCAACGCGGTGCGCACGCACGGCCAGTGGACCGCGATGAAGGACAAGGTGCTCACAGCCGCCCGCATCGCCGAGTACAACCAGCAGCACGCGGCCCTGTACGAGGCGATCCGGACGCGCGACGTCGAGACGGCTGTGTCGATCATCACCCGTCACCTGCATTACGCGCGCCGCCAGCTGATCGGCGCCAGGTCGGACGGCGGCGAATGAGCGCGGACGCAAAACTGCGCGCCACCGGCGGGTGCCTGTGCGGCGCGGTGCGCTACGAGGTGCGCGGCCCGCTGCGCCCGGTCGTGGCCTGCCACTGCACCCAGTGCCGCCGCATGACCGGGCATTTCCTGGCGGCGACGGCGGCGCGCGAGGGCGACTACACGATAACGCGCGACGCCGCGCTGAAGTGGTATCACGCCTCGAAGGACGCGCGGCGCGGCTTCTGCGCCGACTGCGGCTCGACGCTTTTCTGGCAGGGCAACGGTCGCGATTACATCGCCATCGCAGCGGGCAGCATCGACGGGGCCACCGGCCTGAAGCTGGTGCAGCACATCCATACCGCCGACAAAGGCGACTATTACGAGCTTGACGACGGCGTCGCCGGGTCGGCCCAAGGCCTGCCGCCGATCTGCAGCGAGTGGAGCTAGCGCCAATGGACCGTCCCGCCACGGCCGCTGCGCACCTGGCGGCGCTCGAGGAGTTCTACCAGGGCGAAATCCTGGGGGAGGCGATGTTCGACGCGATGCTCGAATCGGCCCGCGACGAATCCGAGCGCTACAAGATCGGGTTGATGCTGCAGCTGGAGACCGAAACCAAGGCCCGGCTGAGGCCGATTCTGGCGGCGCAGGGCCTGTCGCTGCGGGAGGACGCGCAGATGCGCCCACGCGGAACGCAGTTCGCGCGCGCGCTGGCGCAGGCGCACTGGCATGAAAAAATGCGCGCGCTGGAGCAGTCGGTGAGTGGAACCTGGCTGCCGCGTTACCGCGCGCTCACCGCCGCGCTGCCGCCGTCGCTGCGCGCGGTCGGCGAGAGCATGGTCGCGCACGAGCAGGCGCTGCTGCAGATGGCGCGGCGCGAGCTCGACGGCGAGTCGGAGCAATCGGACCAGCCGGTGCGCGATCTGCTGGCCAATCCGCTGCCGCGTCCACCTGCGGCAACCTAACGGGGCTCGCATGGTTTCGCTCACGCCAGCCCAGATCGAGCAGTTCCAGCGCGACGGCTTTCTGATACTCGAACATTTCCTCAGCGCGCAGGAGGTGCAAAGCGCCCGCTCCCGCTTCGAGCCGCTGTTTCGGGGCGAATTCGAGACGGGCCTTTATCCGGATGAGTGGAACTGGAGCGAGGGACGCGATCCCCCCGATCGGACCCGGCAGATCTGCAATGGGTGGAAGTCCGACCGGACCATCGCCCGCATCGTGCTCAAGGAGGAAATCGGGCGCATTTGCGCGACGCTGGCCGGGTGGGGGGGCGCCCGCATCGGCCAGGACAACGTCCTGTGGAAGCCGCCCGCGGCCAAGGCGCTCGGGTTTCATCAGGACGACAGCTACTGCCACTGGGTCGTTCCAATGGGCTTCACGACTTGCTGGATGGCGCTGGACGACACCAGCGCAGCCGGCGGCACGATCGAGTACGCGCGCGGCTCACATCGCTGGGGCGTGTCCGGCAAGATCCGCCAGTTCCATGCGCCCGACGACTACCGCGAGTCGCTCGAGCTCGCGGCGCGAGCCGCAGGCGCCAGGGTCGATCTGGTGGCGGTCGAGGTGCCGGCCGGCGGCTGCGCGATCCACGCCGGCGCAACCTGGCACGGCTCCGATGCCAACCGCGCGGACACACCGCGCCGTTCGCTGGTCACGCATTGCCTGGCTTCCCCGGCGCGCTTTCATCCGACCGAAGTGAGCTATATCTACAGCCGCTATCGCCGCATCGGAGATGACACGATGGACGAGAGCTTCTTTCCGATCCTGTGGACGCAGTCGGGCTACCGCACCGCCTGGCTCGAAACGTATCTGTCGGAGGAGCGCTGAAGGCGCGTTACTGCAGGCTGTCGCCACCCGATCGCGATGCGCCGCGATTCAGGGCCCACACGGCCGCTTCCAGCCGGCTTTTCAGGTTCAACTTGCGCAGCAGGTTCTTGATGTGGACCTTGACCGTCGCGTCGGAAATGCCGAGCTGGCGCGCGATCTCCTTGTTGCTGTGTCCGAGCGCCAGGCTGCCCAGGATCTGGTTTTCCCGCTCGGTGAGCTCGGCCTCGTCCTGCGCCGAGGGCGCCGCCGAGGCCCGGGTCAGGATGGCGGCGATCCGGCTTTCCAGCACCACACTGCCGCGCGCCGCCAGTTTGAGACGGGAGCACAGGTCTTCGGGTTCCAGATCCTTCAGCAGATACCCGTCGGCGCCGGCCTGCATCGCGTGCAGCACGTCGCGCTCGTCGTCGGAGACCGTCAGCATGATGCAGCACGTGCGCGGGCTCGCCTTCTTGATGCCCAGCAGGGTCGCGATGCCCGACAGGCCCTTCATGTTCAAATCGATCAACGCGATGTCTGGCTCGACTTCGGTGGCGAGCTCGATGCCGCGCGCCCCGTCGCAGGCCTCGCCGACGAACTCCAGGTCCGGATCCGACTGGATCAGCTGCGCAACGCCGCGCCGGAACAGGGCGTGGTCGTCGATCAGCAGAACGCGGGTGGACATCGGCGCGCGAGCGGACGCAATTTCAGCGGTCGCCTCGAGTGGCCGGCTCCGGCGCGATCCGGTCGGGGGCGAACGAGACCGAAACGCGCGTGCCGCCGCCCTCCCTGGGCTCCAGGGCGAGCTCGCCTCCCAGCGAGTTGGCCCGCTCCCGCATGATACTCAATCCATAGTGCTTAGCGTCGGTCTGCGACGCCGGAAGTCCCCGACCGTCGTCCTCGATGACGACGCGGACCCGGTGGTCCTGGCCGTAGCTGAGGGCGACGTGGACCGTCCTGGCGCCGGCATGCCGGACCGTGTTGGCGATCGCCTCGCGCACGATCTGCAGCACGTGGAACTCCTCGTTGATCCCGAGGCGGCAGCCGGCCAGCTGGTTGTCCAGCGACACCACCAGGTCGTTGCGGTGAGAGAACTCGGCCGCGATGTCCTGCAGCGCGGTGGCGATTCCGCCACGGCCGACTTGCGTGCGGAAGGTGCTGATCAGCTCCCTCACCTCGCGATACGCGCTGTTCAATCCGTCGCGCAGCTCCCGGGCCATCGCGACGGCGCCCGCGGCCGGGGCGCCGGCATCCAGACTCTGCTGCATCCGCGCCACCTGGATCTTCATGTACGCCAGCGACTGGGCCAGGGAATCGTGCAGCTCGCGCGCGATCGCGTTGCGCTCTTCGAGCAGGGCGGCCCGTTGGGCCTCCTGGCTGAGCGTCGCGGTCGACAGCGCCACCCCCAGCAGGCGTGCAAAGCTCTCGCTGAACTGCAGGCGCGTGTCGTCCATCACCGCTGCGGCGTCCAGTTCGGCCGCCAGCATGCCCACCGCCAGATCGCCCTTGCGGACCGGGATCAGCAGGCTGCGGGTGGTGCTGCGGTCGCGCGCTGGCAGCAGGCGGGCCGAAACGTCGGCGCCGACCGGCTCGGCCGTCGTTTCCTGCAGGATATCTGGCGCCGCTCGCGTGGACAGGATCTCGGGCGCCGCCAGGGCCACACGCACCGGCTGGGTCAGTCGCAATCCGACCGTTCGCGCCTGCAGCGTCTGCTCCAGGATACCCAGCGCGCTGAGCACGTGCAGTTCGGAAATATCACTTTCGCCGAGCAGCTTGGCCGTCCGGCTCAGGTTTTCCAGCGCCACCGTCTTTGCCTTCAGCAGCTCGCTGCTGGCGTGCCGCAGCCAGCGGCCCTCGGCTTCGAACCCGGCCTGGCGGGCGGCCAGGTCGCGCAGGCTGGCCACCAGCCGCTCGACCTCGTCGCCGCGGCGCTCGCCGATCAGCGGCGCCAGTCGCGTCAACGCCTCGTCGGCGCGGCGAATCAGCGCCTCGCGCGCGCCCGACACCAGCAGCAGCGCTCCGGCCAGCGCCAGCACCAGGCAGCCGCCCTGCAGCAGCAACAGGACCGGCTGGCGCTCGCGCCAGGTCTTCAGCAGCGCCTGCGCGGTCGAACAGACCGGGTCGGCCGCCTGTCCTTGCAGCGCGCAGGCCCGCTCGATCGCGGCCAGACCGTCGCCGAAGAAGTTCTGCAGCACCACCATGCCCCAGAACATCAAGGTACAGGCCAGCGCCATGCCGACCGCCAGGGCGAGCACGCGGGCGAAAAGCGGGTAACGTTTCAGACGCTTCGGCCCCGACACGGAAGCTCCCGATGACGCTGTACCTGATTTCAGCATGGGCGCTGGTGTTGCTCTATTCCGCGGTGATTGGGGCGTGGACCGGGGGCCTGGTGGCACCGGCGCTCGGCGCCGGCGCGTTGGTGCTGGGCGCCATTGTCCTTCAGGCGGCCAGTCTCGGCGGGGTCGGGCGCCGGTCTCGGGGCGCGGGCGCAGGCGGTTCGGGTACCACGGTCCTCGGGTGGTGCGAAGCCGTGTCCGCGCCCGCTGCGGTGGTGGCGGCGGGCGTGGTTCAGGATGCCAATCGGGCCTTTCTGGCGCTGCTGGACTTCGGAGGACGCCGCGACGAGGTCATCGGGCTGCCGATATTCAACCTGGCCCATCCACTCGACCAGGGCCGGCTCGCCGCGATGCTGGCCGCCGGAGCGGGGCAGGACCCGGCAGCGGCACCCGCGCTGCTGCGGATGGTCAAGGCCGACGGCAGTTCGGTGAAGGTGCATGCCTGCGCCGCCCCGGTGGACGGGGCGCCCGGCGCCTCGCTGCTGCAGCTCGGTCTGGACGCGCTGCCGCCGGTGCCCGCAAGCGGCGCCGACATTTCCAGCGTCGTACTTCAGCAACTCGACCTGGTGGTGGTCTCGGTCGACTCCGGCGGCCAGATGACATACGCCAATCGGGCCTGGGAGCGCCTGGCGGGCGATCCGAAGATCGATGCGCGCGGGCGCGCGTTCCGGGCCTACCTGCACCCCGAGGATCGCGCTGCGGTCGAATCGGATTTCGTGCGGCTGATCAACGGCCGGCGCGACCAGCTGGTGCGGCCGGCGCGCCTGGTCTCGGCCGACGGCAGCGTGCACTGGATGGACTTGCGGGCCCATCCGTGCGTGCTCGGCGACGGCGAGGTGATCGGCGTGCTGGCGACCCTGCAGGAAATTGCGCCGCGCCGCGAGGAGTCGGCCGCGGCCGCCCGCCCGCTTCCGACGACCTTGCTGGCGAACTTCCCGGGCATGGTGTACCGGGCCCGCAACGACGCCGACTGGACGATGGATTTCGTCAGCGACGGCAGCCTGGAGCTGACCGGTTTCGAGCCCTTCGAGCTGGTGAAGAACGCCCGCACCTCCTACGCGCAGCTTATCCATCCGGACGACCGCGAGTTCGTCCGGCATCAGGTCGAATCGAACCTGGCGCTGCGCAAGCCGTTCCGGATGACGTACCGGATCGTCGATGCGCAAGGTAAGGAGTGCTGGGTGTGGGAGCAGGGCTGTGGGGTGTTTTCCTCCACCGGGGAGGTGCTTGCCCTGGAAGGCTTCATCACCGACGTACGAATGCGCGCCGGCGCGGACCAGCAGGCGCTGCAACGCCTGGGCATCCAGCCGGGCATCGAGCCGGCCGATGAGCCGCACCTGCGGCAGGCCTTGTCGTACCTTCTGCATCATTCCGGCGCTGCCCGCTATGCCTGCGCCCTGTTCTGGATCGACATCGACGATTACGAGCCGGCGCGCGAGCAGCTGGGGACACACGGCGCCGATCAGGCGATCGCTCTGCTGGCCGAAAGGATCAACGGCCTGCAGGCGCCCGGCACGACCGTGGCGTGGCTCGGTTGCGGGCAGTTCGCGCTGCTGCTGACCGATTTTCGGCTGGGCGGCGCCCAGCGGGCGGTGCCCGAGGACACCGAGATCATGCCGGCCTGTTCGAGCATCGCCGTCGCGCTGGCCCGTGCGGTCGCCTCGCCGCTGCCGCTCGAAGGCGCGCAATGGTCACCGACGGCCAGCATCGGGGTCGCCATCAGCAACGCGCGCTATGAATCGGCCGACATGATGATGGCGGCCGCGCGCAAGGCGGCGCTGGAAGCGCGCCAGCGGCTCGGCCCCGGGCACTGCGAATTCGCCGACGAGTAAGACGTGGCGCGCTGCCGCGTGGGCATTCCCCGCTTGCGTCCGACGGCTCGTCCATCCATCGTATTCGGCCCCCGATTGCGGGCGCAGCGTTGCGCGGCATCACGCGCTTTCGCTTCGGCGCGCGCCGATTCTGGGTCGCGTGCGGGGGTCGGAACAATGCTCACGATGAGTTAACACCAAGTGGGTAACGGTGCGACGCAGCAAAATCGCTCGGCGCCTCTGGGCCGATGCGGGCGGCTAACACTTTGGTGGTAATCAATCGTGAGCATTGTTCCGCGCGCGAACGCGTCTCGATAATGGCCCCAAACGAACAATGGCAGGTCAGGCTTTCACCATCGACGAGGGCGATTCGACATGGCACGGGATCCTAAGTACGACGTTCTGTTCCAACCGATCAAGATCGGCCCCAAGACGCTGCGCAACCGCTTCTATCAGGTTCCACACTGCATCGGCGCCGGCTCCGACAAGCCGGGTTTCCAGGCGGCGCATCGTTCGTTGAAGGCCGAGGGCGGCTGGGCCGGCATCAATACCGAGTACTGCTCGATCCATCCGGAGTCGGACGACACGCACCGGCTGTCGGCCCGCATCTGGGATGAGGGCGACGTGCGCAATCTGCGGGCGATGACCGAGCACATCCACAAGTACGGATCGCTGGCGGGAGTGGAGATGTGGTACGGCGGCTCGCACGCGCCCTGCATGGAGTCGCGCGCGACTCCGCGTGGTCCGAGTCAGTACGCCTCGGAGTTCGAGACGCTGACGTATTGCAAGGAGATGGACCTGGCCGAGATCGCGATGGTCCAGCAGTATTACGTGGACGCGGCGCTGCGGTCGCGCGACGCCGGCTTCGACATCGTCTACGTGTACGGCGCGCATTCCTACCTGCCGCTGCAGTTTCTCTCGCCCTACTACAACAAGCGCACCGACCCGTACGGCGGGCCGCTGGAAAACCGCGCCCGCTTCTGGCTGGAGACGCTGGAGAAGGTGCGGCGGGCGGTCGGCCACGACTGCGCGATCGCCACGCGCTTCGCGGTCGACACCCTGTACGGGCCGAGCCAGCTCGAAGTCGAGGTCGACGGCATGAAGTTCGTCGAGATGGCCGACCCGCTGGTCGACTTGTGGGATGTCGACGTCGGCGACATTGCCGAGTGGGGCGAGGACGCCGGGCCGTCGCGCTTCTATCAGCAGGGACACCAGGTCCCGTGGACCAAGTTCATCAAGCAGGTCGCGAAAAAGCCGGTGCTCGGCGTGGGGCGCTTCACCGATCCGGAAAAGATGACCGAAATCGTGACCAAGGGGATCGCCGACATCATCGGGGCTGCCCGTCCGTCGATCTCGGATCCCTTCCTGCCGAAGAAGATCGAGGAGGGCCGCATCGACGACGTGCGCGTGTGCATCGGCTGCAACGTGTGCATTTCGCGCTGGGAAATCGGCGGACCACCGATGATCTGCACCCAGAACGCCACCGCCGGCGAGGAGTACCGCCGGGGCTGGCACCCGGAACGCTTTCCGAAGAAGGGCTCGGACGACTCGATCCTGGTGATCGGCGCCGGCCCGTCGGGCGGCGAATGCGCGCGCGTGCTGCTGGAGCGCGGCTACACGGTGCATTTGTACGACCAGGCCGAGAAGATCGGCGGCCACATGAACAGCGTGATGACGCTGCCGGGTCTGGGCGAGTGGGGCTACCACCGCGACTATCGCGAGCTGCAGATCGCCAAGCTGGTCAAGAGGAACAAACAGTCGCAGGTGATGCTGGGGCAGAAGCCGATCACCGCCGAGCAGGCGCTCAAGTACGGCGCCGACAAGATCGTCGTTGCAACCGGCTCGTCCTGGAATACCGACGGCACCAACTGCCTGAGCCACGAGGCGATTCCGGGGGCGGACGCTTCCAGGCCGGATCAGTTCACGCCGGAGCAGGTCCTGTCCGGCAAGAAGAAAATCGGCCAGCGCGTCGTGATCCTGAACGCGGACACCTACTTCATGGCGCCGAGCCTGGCGGAGAAGCTGGCGCTGGCGGGGCATCAGGTCACGATCGTCACCGGGGTGCACCTGGCCAACTACATGCACTTCACGCTCGAGTATCCGAACATGATGCGGCGGCTGCACGAACTGCACGTAAAGGAGGAGCACAACACGTTCTGCTCGCGCATCGAGAAGGGCCGTCTGGAGGTGTACAACATCTGGGGCGAGGGGTCCAAGCGCAGCTACCGCGGCCCGGGCCAGCCGCCGCGCGAGCCGAACAAGACCCAGCGCTGGGTCGAGTTCGACTCGCTGGTGCTGGTGACCGGCCGGCATTCGGACGACCGCCTGTATCGCGACCTGAAGGCGCGCGAGGGCGAATGGGCCGCCGACGGCGTGAAGGCCGTCTACCTGATCGGCGACGCCGAAGCGCCCCGGCTGATCGCGGACGCCACGTTCACCGGGCACCGGCTGGCGCGCGAGATCGAGGAGCCGGGCGCACAGTATCCGAAGCCGTACCGGCGCGAGGTCGCGGTATGGGGCGCGCCTCACATGCCAGGCGGCGCGATCGAGATCGTCTATCAGGCTTGACCACCCGCAGCGCCCGCAGTGAACGAAGCGAACCCCGGATCCGCAACACTTGCGCCGGAGCAGATCACCCGGGTGCTTTTCGAGGGATTCGCGCCGGCTGCGGTCGCCCTGTTCTACGCGATCGCGTGGGCCGCGATCGCGGCCTTCGCCTGGGGCTGCTATGTTCAGGTGCGCAAGTACCGCCGCGGCCAGCCCGACCCGGCGTCGCTCGACCACCTGGGCCGGCGCCTGCTGCGGATGGCCGCGACGGTGCTGTCGCACCGTACGGTGGCACGTCGCGACGCGACCGCCGGAGGCGCACATCGGCTGATCTTCTACGGCTTCGCGCTGCTGTTCCTGGGAACCTCGATCATCACGCTGCAGGTCGACGTCTCCGAGCCGCTGCTTGGCTTCAAGTTCTGGTACGGCGACTTTTACCTGGTGTTTTCGCTGGTGCTGGATCTGGCCGGGGTCGCGCTGATCGCGGGCCTGATCGTGATGATGGTCCGGCGCGGCTGGATCCGGCCGCCCAGGCTCGATTACGCCCGGCCCGACCGTCAGCCGGGCGACCCGGATTACGACCGCAGCGGGTACCGGCGCGAGGACTGGGCGTTTCTGTGGACTCTGATCACGATCGGGGTCACCGGCTACCTGCTCGAGGCGGCCCGCCTGGTCTGGCTGCAGGACCGCCCCGGCGTCTGGTCGACCCGCCTGTGGTCGCCGGTCGGAGCCGTGGTGGCCGAGGCGATGCGGGGCGGCGGGCTGTCGGGCGCCGCGGCCGGGTCGCTGCGCGATGCCCTCTGGTGGTTCCATGGGATCCTGGCGCTCGCGTTCGTCGCGCTGGTGCCACGCACCAAGGTCAAGCACATATTCACCGCGATGGGATCCCTCGCGGTTCGCGATCCGCTCGCCGCACAGCGCCTGCCCAAGCTTGCCCCGCAGGCGGCCCAGGTCGGATACGCGCGCATCACCGACCTCACCTGGAAGCACCTGCTCAACCTGGACGCCTGCACGAAATGCGGCCGTTGCCACGAGGCCTGCCCGGCACGTGCCGCCGGCGCGCCGCTGTCGCCGCGGGATCTGATCCTGTCGCTCCGGGAACATTCGAACCGCTCACTGGAGCGCAATCTGATTGCCGGAGATGCGGACCTGGGTATTCACGGCGGCCAGACCGGCCAGGTTTCGCAGGAGACGCTGTGGTCGTGTCGGACTTGCATGGCGTGTGTAGAGATCTGCCCGGTTGCGGTCGAGCATGTGCCGGTCATCGTCCAGATGAGGCGAAAGCTCGTCGAGGCCGGTGAGATGGATCCTTTGCTGCAGAAGACCTTGCAGACCATCCACAAGTCCGGCAACTCCTTCGGCGAATCCAGGCGCAAGCGGGGCGCGTGGACCAAAGCGCTGCCGTTCCCGGTCAAGGATGCCCGCAAGGAACCGGTCGAGGTGCTCTGGTTCGTCGGCGACTACGCGTCGTTCGATCCGCGCAACCAGAAGGTCTCGCAGGCGTTTGCGCGGCTGCTGCAGGGCGCCGGGGTCGACTTCGGCATCCTGTACGACGCTGAGAGCAACGCCGGCAACGATGTGCGGCGCGTCGGCGAGGAGGGGCTGTACGAGCACCTGGCCGAGTCGAACATCGCGGCCCTCGCGTCCGCCCGTTTCGGGCGCATCGTAACCACCGATCCGCACTCGCTGAACACGATCCGCAACGAATATCCCCAGTTCGGCGGAGCCTGGCAGATCGTCCATTACACGACGCTGCTGCTGGAGCTGGTGCGGCAGGGACGGATTCGAATCGAGCCGCGGCTGGCCTCGCGCGCAACCTACCATGACCCGTGCCACCTGGGGCGCTTCAACAAGGAATACGACGCCCCGCGCGAGCTGCTGCGCGCCACCGGGTGCGAGCTGATCGAGATGCCGCGCAGCCGCGACAACTCGTTCTGCTGCGGCGCCGGCGGCGGTCGCATCTGGATGCCCGACCCGGTCGGCAAGGAAAAGCCGGCTCAGATACGAATTCGCGAGGCTGCCCGGATCGAGGCCCTGGAGCTGTTCGTGGTGGCCTGTCCCAAGGATCTGACGATGTTCGAGGATGCGGTCAAGACGACCGGCAACGAGGGGCGCATCGCGGTGCGGGAGCTGCTCGAGCTGCTCGAGCCGTGCGTGACGTGTGACTTGGCGCGGCCCGAGGATGCCATCGCATGACCAAACTGCTGGTTCCGGTCAAGCGCGTGGCAGCCGTGGAAGAGGACTTTCGAATCCGCGACGACGGTCGCGACGTCGATCCGGATGACCTCAATTACGACCTGAACGAGTGGGACGGCTTTTCGCTCGAACAGGCGGTCCTGATCAAGGAAGCCGCATCGGCCGAGGTCCAGGTGGTGGTGGCCACGGTCGGGCCGCAGGAGTGCGACGAGGTGCTGCGCGCCTGTCTGGCCAGGGGCGCAGACCGCGCGCTGCGGGTCTGGGACGATGCCATGGTCGGGTCCGACCCGATCGCGATCGCCCGTGTCCTGGCCGCTGTGGCCCGACGCGAGAAGCCCGATCTGGTGCTGGCCGGGGCGCAGTCCTCCGACCACGGGCACGCGACGACCGGGATCGCGCTGGCGGCCCTGCTCGACTGGCCGCACGTGGCGGTAGTCACCGCCCTGAAGTACGGGGCCGGCGATGCGCGGGCCACGGCCACGCGCGAGCTCGAGGCCGGCATGCTGCAGGAGGTCGAAACCACCTGCCCGGCGGTGCTGACGATCCAGCTCGGCATCAACAAGCCGCGTTATGCGTCGCTGCGCGCGATCAAGCAGGCCGCGGCCCGGCCGATCGAGGTGCTCGGCCTGGCCGAGCTCGAACTGCCGGGCGCGCAGGTCGGCGAGGCCGGATCGGCCTCGCGCGTGCGCCGGATGGCAATCCCGGAGAAGGGCCGGGCCCGGATGATCGAGGGCAGCGCGCAGCAGAAGGCTGCGCGCCTGGCTCAGATCATCCGCGAATACAAGGCCGCATGACGATAAGCGGAATTCTGATCCTGGCCGAGCACCGCAGCGGTGAGTTGCGGCCCGTGACCCACGAGCTGATTGCGGCCGCTCAACTGGTGCGCGCCGAAATCGGCGAGCGGGTGACAGTGGTGGCGGTCGGATCGCAGGCGGACCGCCTGGTGCCGGCGTTGAGCGTCGAGGGCGTCGACGAGATCCTGACGATCGGATCGGCGCAGCCGGAATTCGACGCCGATGCGGCCGAGGCGGCGCTGGCGGCCGCCGTATCCGACCGGGAGCCGGCGCTGGTGCTGCTCGGACACGGCGTCGATTCGATGGGCTTTGCCGCCGCGTTCGCGGCCCGCCACGGCACCGGGTTTGCAACCGACGTGTTCAAGCTCGGCTTCGACGGCGGCCAGCTGGTCGCCACCCGCGGGGGCTACGGCCAGAAACTCAGCGTGGAGCTGGATTTCCCGGGCAAGCGGACCGTGGTGCTGTGCCTGCGCACCGGAACCTTCAAGGCGGACCCGAAGCCGGCCACGGTGCCCGTGCGCAGCCTGACGCCGGTTGCGCCCGCGCCGCGGGCGCGCTTCGGCGCGTTCATCCCGCCGCCGGCAACGGACGACGTGGACGTCGCGTCGGTCGATTTCATCCTGTCGGTCGGGCGCGGAGTCGGCGAGGAGGACCGCATCGCCCAGTTCCGCGAGCTGGCCGCACAGCTGGGGGCGACGCTCGGATGCTCCCGGCCGATTGCCGACTCGGGATGGCTGCCCAAGTCGCGCCAGGTCGGTCAGTCCGGCAAAACGGCGGTCAACTGCAAGCTGTACATCGCGATGGGCATCTCGGGCGCGATCCAGCACCTGGCCGGCATGAAGCACGTCGAGACCGTGGTCGCCGTCAACACCGATTCGAACGCCTCGATCTTCAGCGTGGCCAAGTACGGGATCGTCGGCGACATGTTCGAAATCGCCGAAGAGTTGAGGAAGCAGCTCGAGTGAATGGCCCGAAACTTGCATTCATTTGCGGTCGCGCACTGTTCGTGGGCAAACGAGCCCGTCCCGCGCGGGCGCGCCGTCCGGATCGGGAGTTGAGCGGGTTTGACGATGCAGGACACCGGAGCACTCAATACCTCGGTTGCAGCTGCCGCTCAGCCCGCACAGGCCGCGACGCTGCAGCGCAAGATCGACTGGACCGGCGCCTTCTGGGTCGCCAGCGGCGTGCCGGCGCTCGTGCTGTTCTCGGTTGGAGCGGTTGCGGCCACGGTCGGCCGCCCGTCCTGGCTGGTCTGGATGATCTCGATCGGTTTCGGGTTCATCCAGGCCTTCACCTACGCCGAAATCGCGGGGCTGTTTCCGCACAAGTCGGGCGGCGCATCGGTGTACGGGGCGATCGCGTGGGTCCGGTACGGCAAATTCATCGCGCCGGTTTCGGTCTGGTGCAACTGGCTGGCCTGGTCCCCCGTGCTGGCGATCGGGTCGGGCCTGGCGGGGGGCTACGTATTGAGCGTGTGCTTCGCCCCCGATGCGGCGATCAACACCTGGCACATCACGCTGGTCGACCTGGGCGGGGTCAAGCCGGGCCTGTTCCTGCGCGTCGACGCGACCTTCGTGATCGGCGCGATCCTGATGCTGTCGGCCTTCGCGGTCCAGCATGGCGGCATCCTGCGGTCGGCGCGAGTCACCCTGATTCTGGGCGTCGCGTCGCTGATCCCGCTCGGTCTGATCGCGATCGTGCCGCTGCTCACCGGCGATATGGCGCGATTGCATTTCTTCCCGATCGTTCCTCTGGCGCACGACGCCCAGGCGCGCGTGATCGACGGGCACTGGGACGCGGCCGGATGGACGCTGATGGCGGGGGGCCTGTTCATCGCGGCCTGGTCGACCTACGCCTTCGAGACGTCGGTGTGCTACACGCGCGAGTTCAAGGATCCCCACCGCGACACCTTCAAGGCGATCTTCTATTCCGGGCTGCTGTGCATCGCGATCTTCACGCTCGTGCCGCTGGCGTTCCAGGGGCATCTGGGTCTGGGCGAACTGGTCAAGCCCGCCGTGCTGGCGGGCGACGGCCAGGTGCTCAGTGCGCCGGTCTACGACGGCATGCTGTCGCCGTCGATCTACAGCGGCATGGGGGTCGGAGCGGTGATGGCGCAGATGGTGGGCGGCGGCGCGCTGCTGGAGCGGATCATCGTGGTGATGCTGATCCTGGCGGTCGTGCTCGCGATCATGACCGCGATGGCGGGTTCCTCCCGCACGCTGTACCAGGCGTCGGTGGACGGCTGGCTGCCGCGCTACCTGTCGCACGTGAACGTGCACGGCGCTCCGACCCGCGCGATGTGGACCGATTTGACGTTCAACATGATGACGCTGTTGATGTCGGATTACGTGTTCGTGCTGGCCGCCTCGAACGTGGCCTACCTGCTGTTCAACTTTCTGAACCTGAATGCCGGCTGGATTCACCGGATGGACCGCGGCGAGTGGAAGCGTCCGTTCCGCGCTCCGACCTGGATCCTCGCGACCGGCACGATGCTCGGCTTCGTGAACCTGGCGCTGATGGGTCTCGGCGCCGACGTGTACGGCGCCGGCACACTGAAGACGGGTTTGATTTGCGCTTCGCTGATCGTTCCGGTATTCCTGTTCCGGCACTACATCCAGGACCGGGGGGTGTTTCCGAAGACGATGAGCGAGGATCTCGAGTTGGGCGACGACCGGGCGCTCGTCAAGCGCGCCGGGATTCTGCCGTATCTGGTCTTGGCCGCCGGAGTGAGTGTCGTGTGGTTTTCTCACCGCCTGGCGGCAAATTGAGTCGGGCGCGGTCGCTCGACAGTTTTTCGTTGAAGGATTCTGGAACGGAGGGCAGAGGATGAAGAGGCTAGCGAGTTTGACGTGGTGTGTAGCGGCCGCGCTGATCTCGGCGCGCGCATTGGCGGTCACGCCGGCGGAGGCCGAAAAGCTCGGCAAGGAGTTGACGGCGTTCGGAGCCGAGAAGGCCGGCAACGCGGACGGCACGATTCCCGCGTTCGAGGGCGGCGACACGCCGCTGCCCGGCTGGGAATGGGGCAAGAACCGCAAGGATTACTGGAAGTTCAAGGACGAAAAACCGCTGTTCTCGATCGACGCCTCCAACGTCGACAAGTACGCGGCCCACCTGACCGACAGTCAGATCACTGCGCTCAAGACGGTCAAGGGCTACCGGATGGATGTCTATCCGACCCACCGCACCTGCAACATCACTCCGACCTGGGCTGAGCGCAGCAAGGCCAACGCGGTGGAGGCCAAGATCGGCGCCGACGGCTGGTCGCTGGAGCACGCCAAGACCGCCGGCGTGCCTTTCCCGATCCCGAAGTCCGGCATCGAGGCGATGTACAACGTCAAGATGCGGCCGGCCGGCATCGCGGTGGTCTACAACGACGGCACCAGCATCATCAGCCCGCGCCCGGGCACCAGCGAGTTCACCTGGTACCAGTGGTACCTGGTGCAGTACTGGCCCGACAAGCGCGCCGACATCGGCAACGTCGAATCCCAAGGCGATGTCGACTTCTTCGTCTATTACAACTATTCGAAGCCCGCCGCTCTGGCCGGCCAGGGTTTCGTCGGCACGATCCCGATGAACAAGGATCCGGAGCAGTACTACTACTTCCCGGGCCAGCGCCGGGTGCGCCGCCTGCCGACTTACGTGTTCGACACGCCGCTGATCGGCTTCGAGAACCAGTACCTGGTCGACGAGCAAGGCGGCATCTGGATGACGCTCGATCGATACGACTATAAGTTGGTCGGCAAGAAGGAGGTGTACGTCGGCTCCAACGTCTTCGGCATGTGGGATTACAAGGCCGACCCCAAGGTCGTGTTCGACAAGACCTATATCAACCCGGCCTACCGGCGCTACGAGCTCAAGCGGGTCTGGGTGGTCGACGCGCACCTGAAGCCCGGGTTCCGCCACCTGGCGCCGCACCGCACCTATTACCTGGACGAGGACAGCTGGAACATGGTCGCGCTGACCGACTACGACAAAGACGACAAGGTCTGGAAGGACGTCTCGCAGTTCCAGATCCCGGCCTGGGAGGTCGGCGGTCTGTGCGTCGCCCTGAGCACCAGCATGTGGGACCTGCAGGGCGGCCGTTACGTGACGGACTGGATGTCGATCGGCGGCGGCAAGGATATCAAGTGGATCAAGGAGAGCGATCCCGAGGCCAAGGAAGCCTGGATGAAGTCCGACTTCTACACGCCGGAAACGCTGCGCTCGCTGTCCGAGCGCTGAGCGGAAAGGAGACGAACAGGCGCTCCGCGGAGGCGCTGCCGTAAAGGAAACAGCGTTGCAGCGGCCCCGCGGGCCGCTGCAACCGAAAAAGGAAGAGGGGGAAACATGCGAGCAAAGCGAAGCAAAGCAGCTTATCTGCGGTCCTGCCTGGTGCCGGCTGCAGTGGTCTCGGTGCTGTCGTCGCCGGCGTATTCATTCGATTTCACGATGGCCGACGGGGATGTCAAAGCCAGCCTGATCAATCTGATAACGGGCGGCTTCGGCCAGCGCCTGCGCGACCAGAAACCCGACCTGGTGGCGGCGCCTGGCACGAACGGGTTTTTGACGGGCTTTCAGGACGCCCATCTCGGGGACCTGAACTACGACAAGGGCGATCTTTTCGCCGCGTACGTTAAGGGCAGCAATGAGCTGCTGTTGATCTTCCCCGAAAAATTCAAGTTCTTCGCGCGCGACTCCTGGCTGTTCGACAACGTGGCGGGCAACACCAAATTCGTCCCGCTGTCGAGCGCGGCCTACACCCAGGCCGCCCACAACCTGTATCTGTACGACCTGTGGGGCAGCAAGGACTTCGAGCTGTTCGGACGCTCCTCGCGGGTGCGAGTCGGGCGGCAGACCATCAACTGGGGCGAGAGCCTGTTCGTCGCAGGCGGCGTCAATGCCACCGCAGCCATCGACTCTTACCGCCTGACCTATCCTGGGGTGCCGCTCAAGGAGGTGGTGCTGCCGGCCGAGATGATCAGCTGGGCCGTGTCGCCGGCCAAGGGCGTGAACGTCGAGAGTTACTACCAGTTCCGCTGGAATCCGAACCGGCTGGTGCCGGTGGGGACCTTCTTCAGCACCAGCGACTACCTGGGTTTCGGCAAGGGGACGAACTGGTTCTCCTTCTACGACCCGCGTTACGCCGCGGTCAACGGCGGAGTCAAGGTATTCAACAACTCGACCCTGAATTTCGGCACGAACACCGGGATGACGGTGGGCCCCACCATCAACAACCCGGTGCAGGCACTGGCAGCGGCCGAGCAGAACAACTACGTGTTCTGCGCGGTGGCGCAAATCGCGTCCGACGGCACCTGCCCGATCAACTACGGCGCGCCGTACGTCGCCGGCGACAAGACACCGCCGGTGGGCAAGCAGGGAGGCATTTCAGTGCACTACAAGCCCGAGGGGAGCGCGATCGACTTCGGCGCCTACTACGAACACTTCCACGAGAAGCAGCCGTATCTGCAATACGTTCCCAGCGCGGTTGGCGAGCTGGGTTACGGCCAGCAGGTGGTCTATCCGGCCAATCATTCCCTGTTCGGCCTCAGCATGAACGTTCTGGCCGGCCAGTGGGCGATCGGCAGCGAGCTGTCGTACCGCCCGAAGGATCCGATCCTGGTCGATCCGTTCTCCTGCGTGGACCTCAATCCGGCCTTTGCCGGAGGGGCCAACTGCCACGGCAACTGGGCGACCTACCGGGACGCGCACAAGTTCCAGTGGAACACGACCTGGTGGCGGGCGGTCAACCCGAGCGACACCGACTGGTACGCCTGGCTGGTGCGCCACGCCGGCGCCCAGGCGTCCAACATCCAGGGCGAATTCGCTTTGATCGACTATCCGGGCGTGTCGCATCACTCGTACCAGGGAGTGGGCCTGCTGACCGACCTGAGCTACGACGTCACGCAGCCGGCGGCCCACGGCATCGACAAGAACGCCCTGCACTTCGGCACGTCCAAGTCGTTCGGGATCGTGCAGTACCTGGACATGACGTGGGACAGCACCCTGATCCCCGGCTGGCAGGTGATCCCGAACGTCACCTGGTCACTCGGCGTCGCCGGGGACACGCCGAACGAGAACTACACGTGGTTCCAGGGGTTCCTCTCGACGACCTACGCGCTGACGCTCACCCAGAACCTGCAGCACTGGTCGAGCAGCATCCTGTACGTCACCTACCGGGGGGGCCAGCCCTCGATATTGCGCAACTTCTACGCCGATCGCGACTGGTGGGGTGCCTCGCTGACCTACACGTTCTGATGTGAAGCAGCCGCCGGGGCGGGCATATTTGCTCGCATCGCCCGCCCCGATTTTCGATGCCGGCCATGGTTGAGCGACAAGACTGAGATCGATGGACCCGCAAACGCCCCCCAAGACCCTGGCACGCGCACTGGCGGCGCTCGAACGGTTCGCGTTCGGCCAGCGCGTACTCGTGCTCGCGGTGCTGGGCGCCTTCACGCTGGTGATGGGTTTTTTTGCGCTGAAGCTGCGGATGGAGGCCGGCTTCGAGAAGCAGATGCCGATCGGGCACGAGTACATCAAGACCTTCCAGCAGTACCGCAATCAGCTGTTCGGCGCCAACCGGCTGACCTTCGCGGTGCGGTCGATCGACGGCAAGATCTGGACCAAGGAAGGCCTGACGCGCCTGTACGACGTGACGCAGGCCGTCATGTCGATGCCGAACGTCGACCGCCTCGGCGTGCAGTCGCTGTGGACCTCCAATTCCTGGGTCATGGAGATCACGCCCGAGGGCTTTCGCAACGAGCAGCTGATCCCCAACACCGTGGAGCCGGGTGCGCTGACGCCCGAGCGGATCGAGAAGATCAAGCAAACGACGACGCGCGGCGGCTTCGATGGCGTGCTGGTCGGGCGCGACCAGAGCAGTGCGCTGATCACCGTGGAGCTCAACGAGTACGACAGAAACGGCGTCAAGCTCGACTACATCGCCTACAACCGCCTGCTGAACGAGCGCATCCGCGCCAAGTTCGAGGATGCCCACTTCCGCATCGAGATCATAGGATTTGCCAAGCAGATCGGCGAGATCGCCGACGGGGCGCAGGCGGTGCTGGTGTTCTGCGGCGTGGCGCTGCTGCTGGTG
>DASZFP010000100.1:0-55651 GCA_035939615.1 Burkholderiaceae bacterium
GAAGTCGTGCCGGTGGGTGACTTTTGGCAGGCCGAACCGGAGCACCAGGACTACCTGGAGCGGCACCCCGGCGGCTACACCTGCCACTTCGCGCGACCGAACTGGGTCTTGCCTCGGCGCGATGCAGCCTAAACGGCCGGCGGCTGCCGTTTGGCGCTTGGTAGGGTGCGCGGTCATGAAGCCGTGCATGTGCGCGAACTCATGCTGCAGCGCGCCGCGGATGGCGTCGGCGAGGCGCTACTCGTCGTCTCGACGCACCGAGGCTGGCTCCCGCCTTTTGGCCGCCTGATCGAACACGACAGGGCTACACTTTTTTCCGTTAGACCGCCAAATGCCTGTAGAGGCGGGACTGTGGAACAACGCCGGTTCGACCTAGAGCTTCGCGAGGCACGACGCATCATTCGCGAGCACAACGACAACCCAGACGACTTTACGTTTATCAGGACGCGGAAAAAGCGCTCAGTCGGACGTATCTTGAGCATTAGGGAGTACACCGTCACCGTGTCGCGCGGGAAGGTTGCCCCAGTTACCTATGAGGGCGGGCGAGGGAAGAATTGGGTCGTCCTCTTTGCGCACGACCTAGGCGTGCATCGATTTGTGGAAGGTACTCCTGATGGCGCAGACGCTCCCTGACCGCTGCCGATTTTGCCGAACGCCCGGCCCTCGCGAGTCTCCTTCGCGAGCCCTGGCGACACTGTCACGCTGAAACTCGGCCACGCCTCAGTAATCGTTCGCAGCATTGCATCGATAAGCGGGTGGGGATGACGTGTCACGTACATCAGTGACCGGGGGCGCGCGGTCCTTGACGCGGGACGGCGTAAGCGTAGATTAAACGACGCAACGACACCCCTAGCGAGATACTTCTCGACCGCTGAGGCGGAAAGTGGGGATCGCGGGTTAAGCCCGTCGCGGTTGCAACGGCGCGGCCATTCACTGCGCCGTTTTTATTTTCATCGTGCTAGGGAACTGTCCATGCATGGAGGATGAAATGCATCGACTTTCTCTCTATAGCCCACTCTCGAAGTGGCCCAAGGGCGGCTACCCGTTATCGCCATTCGTCCAGCTTTCCACTGGCACCTACTCGCTGGAGTCCGACGGCCGAATCTTGCTAAGCGCGCAATTGATGACACCTGGAGAGATCGACTATGTGGTCGATCAGCTCAAGGCCGAACTGGATGAATTTCGGGTTGCAGCGAAAAGGGAACTGCGAAGGCTGCGTGAGAAGATGCTGCAAAAGTGACCGCCCCGGATGCGTCGGCGTTCATGCCCTGAGCATATGATTGGCCTCCAGCCAAGGAGCATTGACATGAGCCAAGACGAGACTGGCCTTCAATGGCAAAAGCTCTGTGAAGAGGCTGACGCAGCGCGGGAAGCATTCTCCCGCGCGTTCGGCCCGGTGAACCGGAAATTTGCAGCGATCGGGAGGGGAAGATCTAACGTAAATCCAACGGACGCCGAACGGACCGAATTTGAAAGGGCGCGGCACGCGTGGCAGGACGTAATGCGCCGCATGGGCGAGTTTGTGATTAGATACGATGAGGGGAGCGGGCGGAAACTTGGGTGGCCGACTGAACTGGGAAGGTAGCTGGCCTTGGACCGGGATCCTGCTATTAATCATCTTCGCTTGGCGTGCATGCCAGCAAACTCATCCGACCAAGCGCTTGAAGCTGAAAGGCTGGCTGCGCGCGCATTGCTAGGGCGTTCTGCTTATGGGTGGAATGCTCCGTAGAAGGACGACACGATGTCCGTCCGTTGTGAATGGAGACAACCAATGACACCGTGGGAAATCAAGGCCAAGGAGTTTTCGAACTGCAATTGCAGCTACGGCTGCCCGTGTCAGTTCAACGCGCTGCCGACGACAGGCTATTGCGAGGCGGTCGTGGCAATGGAGATCCAACAGGGCCACTACGGCCACGTAAAGCTCGACGGTCTTCGAATGGGCGGAATCTATCAGTGGCCGGGGGCGGTACACGAGGGTCATGGCAAGTACCAACCCTTTATCGACGTGCGTGCTGACGAGAATCAGCGCGAGGCGCTTCTGAAGATCATGTCGGGTCGGGATACGGACCCCATGGCGACCATGTTCGCCGTCTACTTCTCGACGGTTGATAAAGTGTATGACCCCATCTTTGCACCGGTGGAATTCGAGGTGGACGTCGAGGGACGCAAGGGTCGATACGTTGTGCAGGGCTTGGTTGAAACGCGTGGCGAGCCGATCAAGAACCCGGTTACGGGAGCCGAACACCGGGCACGAATTGACCTACCACATGGCTTTGAATACGAGATCGCCGAGATCGGAAGCGGCACGACAAAGACCCAGGGAAACATCCAGCTCGATTTGAAGTCCAGCTACGGGCAATTCGCCCACCTACACCTCAACAATCACGGCGTGGTGCGGCACCGAACGACTTAAAAATGCCGGCTGAAGATCGATCGCTGGCGGAGAGTGCTCTGCGGCGCGATCGTTGGATCGTGATCGTGGGCCTGGCCGCCATGACGTCGCTGTCATGGGCTTACATCATGGCCGGCGCCGGCACGGGGATGTCGTTGTGGGCGATGACCTCTGCCTCGCTCTTCCCTCATCGCATGGCCGAAATGCCGATGGGCAGCATGTCCATGCAGCCGGGCGCGTGGCCCGGCTACTGGATCATCATGCTCCTCATGTGGTGGATCATGATGATCGCAATGATGACTCCGAGCGCGGCACCAATGATTCTGCTCTATGGGCGGGCCACCCGGCACGCGCAGGCTGGCGAGCGCTTGCAACAAGGAGCGGTGCCAACGGCGGCTTTTGCTGGCGGATATCTTCTGGCGTGGCTCGGGTTCTCGCTAATCGCCACCCTCCTCATGTGGGCCCTTGAGAGGACGGCGTTCATTTCTGCTATGACTATGTCCTCGACCAGCGCGTGGCTCTCAGCCGCCATCCTAATTTTCGCGGGACTCTACCAACTTTCGCCGCTGAAGCATGTTTGTCTGCAGCGCTGCCGCAATCCTGCGGAGTTCCTTTCGCGCCATTGGAGACCCCGCGCTTCTGGAGCGCTGCGCATGGGGCTGGAACACGGCCTTTTCTGCGTAGGCTGTTGCTGGGGCCTAATGGCGATGCTGTTCGTCGGCGGGATCATGAATGTCCTCTGGATCGGCATTCTCGCGCTCTTCGTAATCCTCGAAAAGGTCGCTCCGCGTGGCCCCACGTTCTCGTGGCTTGGAGGCATCGTTCTGTTAGCTTGGGGCGCGACAACGCTGGTCGTCTAGCCGCCTTTGGCCTTTGCGGGGTCAGGGCCTCCCCAACAGGCGGGCGTTGATCGCGACGATCACCGTGCTGACCGACATCAGCACCGCCCCGAAGGCGGGTGTAAGCACGATCCCCCAGGGCGCCGCGACGCCCGCGGCGAGCGGAATCGCGAACGCGTTGTAGCCAGTCGCCCACGCGAGGTTCTGCACCATCTTGCCGTAGGTCTTACGCGCAAGGCCGATGATGGCGGCCACGTCACGCGGGTCGCTGCGTACGAGGACGACGTCGGCCGACTCGATCGCGACCTCGGTCCCAGCGCCGATCGCGATGCCGAGATCGGACTGCGTGAGCGCGGGGGCGTCGTTGACCCCGTCGCCCACCATCGACACCGTGAGGCCCCGCCCCTGCACCTCCCTGATCTTCGCGGCCTTCCCCTCCGGCAGCACGTCGGCAAAGAAATCGTCGAGCTCGAGCTCGGCAGCGACCGTCTTCGCCGCTGCGCGCGAATCGCCGGTAAGCATCATGCATCGGATGCCCATGCGCTTGAGCTCGCCCACCGCGGCGCGCGATTCGGGCCGTACCACGTCGGCGAGCGCGATCGCCGCGGCAACCTTGCCCTCGACCACGAGATAGGCGACCGTCTTTCCTTGCTCGGCGAGTCTGGCGATCAGCGCGTCATCCGCCGCGAGCCCCTTTTCGCGCAAGTAGCCGAGGCTCACCACGAGCACCTCGCGTCCGTCGACGCGCGCCTGTGCGCCGCGCCCGGTGAGGTTCCTGAACTCGCTCACCGCAGGAAGCTTCAGCTTACGGTCCGCGGCGGCGCGCGTGACGCCCTTGGCGATGGGGTGTTGCGACTGGCTCTCGAGGGCCGCCGCCAACCGCAGGCATTCCTCTTCGGCAAGCTTGCCGAGCGGCACGACGTCCGACACGCCGAAGCGTCCCTCGGTGAGTGTGCCCGTCTTGTCGAACACGACCGCCTGGAGGTTCCTCGCGCGCTCGAACGCGGCTCGATCACGGATGAGCAGTCCGTGGCTGGCCGAAAGGCTGGTGCTCACCGCAACGACCAGTGGAACGGCCAGGCCCAGCGCGTGCGGACAGGCGATCACCATCACGGTGACCGCGCGCGCGACCGCGAACTTGACGTCGCCCGCGATCGCAAGCCAGGCAACGAACGTCGCCGCACCTACGCCCAGCGCGATCGCGGTGAGCCACACCGCTGCACGGTTGGCGAGGTCCTGGCTGCGCGAGCGCGACTCCTGTGCGCGCCGCACCATGCCCATCACTTGCGCGAGATAGGTCTCGCCGCCGGTCTTGCGGATCTCGATGGTGATCGCCCCCTCGCCGTTCACCGAGCCGCCGATGACTTCGGCGCCTTCGCCTTTGTCGACCGGCTTCGACTCGCCGGTGAGCATCGACTCGTCGAGGCTCGTTACGCCAGCCACGATGACCGCATCGGTCGGCACGCGCTCACCCGGTTTGACCACTACCTTGTCGCCCGGGGCAAGCTGATCGATCGTCACGTCCTCGGTCGATCCGTCCGCCCGGAGCCGGTGTGCTTCCGAAGGCAGCAGGCGCACGAGCGACTCGAGCGCGCCGGAGGCGCCCATCACCGAGCGCATCTCGATCCAGTGGCCGAGCAGCATCACATCGATCAGCGTCGCAAGCTCCCAGTAAAAGCCTGCGCCGGCAAGCCCGAATGTAACGGCGGCCGAGTAAAAGAACGCCGCGCTGATCGCCACTGCGATCAGCAGCATCATCCCTGGTTTGCGCTCGGCGATCTCGCCGCCCGCGCCCTTCAGGAACGGCCAGCCGCCGTAGAAATACACGATGGACGCGAAGGCGAACGATGCGTAGCGGTCGCCCGCAAATGAGATGATGGGCCGGAGTCCCACCAGTGCCCAAAAGGGCTCCGAGATCGCGAGGATCGGGACCGTCAGTGCCAGCGAAATCCAGAATCGTCGGCGGAAGTCTGCCACCATGTGTGCATGGTGCGAGTGCGCGTCGTGGTCGGCGCGTCGCGGAGCGCCGGCGGCGCGGCCACCGTGCGAGGCACTTTCATGTTGCATCATCTCTTCTTGTGCCCACTCGGTACCTCGTAAGGCGCTTGCCCATAGGGAACGGCTGGAACCAGCGACTGCGAATCAGAAATCCGCTGATCGATCACGTGCCTCATGACGAAGCTGCGATGTTCAACCCGCGCACCAGTGAGGAGGCAAATCATGTCTGAATTGATGGGAATGATGGATAGTATGTCGGTGTGGCCGTCCGGGTCACTCATATGCTGGTCTTTGCGGCGTTGGTCATTGTGCCGTTTTGGTTCATTTTCGCCAAAGCAGGGTTTTCGGCGCGGGCGCCAGGAGATAGCCGTCATCGACGAGGCGCGACCGAGGCTCGGCCTGGATCCGCGATGAATCCCGCGCGACGCGTGTCCCTCTGGCTGGCGCGCCTGCTGACGTTGGCGGCGCTTCTCGGCGCGGTCCAGGCTGCGACAGCGGCAGACGCGGTCACACGCTGGAGTTCGCTGATCTGCAGTCAGGCGATCGGTGACTTTGACCCGTTTGTCTCCGTGCTGATGCATGTGGCGATGCACGACGCGCTGAACGCGATCGATCCGCGCTATGCGCGCTGGACCGCGCCGGCGCACGATGAGCCGCCAGCGGCCGGTGCCGCGCCGGAGGCTGCCGTTGCAGCGGCCGCCTATCACGTTCTGATGGGGTTGCAGCCAGATAAGACTGCGCCCATCGAGTCCGCCTACGCCGCGGCGCTCGCCTCGATGCCGGATGGCCCGTCCAAGCGAGCCGGTCTCGTCTTGGGAAAGGCAGTCGCAGCCGCCACGCTGGCCCGCCGTGCAGCCGATCGGGACGTGCGCGGCACGGCGTTCAGTCAGAGTAACGAACCGGGCCGTTGGCGCGCCACTCCGCCGGATGTCGATGCGCGGCCGCGCTTCGGAAAATACGAGCCTTTTAGCGGCGCCGCGGCGCTTGATCTTCCCGTGGCCGACCCCCCGGAACCGGGCAGCTCCGCTTATCTGGCGGCGGTGCAGGAAGCGCGCGCGCAGGGGAGCGCGGCTTCGAAGGAGCGCACCAATGCGCAGACCGACGCAGCCCGGTTCTTCGCGAGCCAGTCCTCGAGCCTCAATTTCCTTGCCCTGGCGGTCCGGCTCCTCGATGCCAGGCCGGCCCCGGCGGATATTTGGGAGAGCGCACGGACGCTGACGTTGATGTCGATCGCGCTCAGCGATTCCTACATTCTGTATTCGTACGCCAAGGAGCGCTTTCACTTCTGGCGGCCGATCACGGCGATTCGGCAAGGCGGCTTCGGAGTCACCGCGGATCCCGGCTGGACGCCGCTCGTTGAGACCCCGGAGCATCCCGAGCATCCGAGCGCACACGCGACCGAGTGCATGGCAGGCGCCACGGTGCTGCGTTCCGTCTTCGGAAATGGCGCGCAGCCGGTGACCTATGTCGCCACGGACGCCTTCTTTCAACCCGCGCGCCAATACCCCGCATTCACCGCACTGGCCGACGAGTGTGCCGCCTCCCGGGTGTGGGCGGGCGTGCATTTCCGTACGGCGGGCGAGGCGGGGCAGAAGCTCGGCGAGGAGATAGGGACCTACGTCATCAGCAAGCTGTTGCGGCCACTGAACGGGGGTGAGTGAAGCCCCCTGTATCGCGAGCTGATGTTCCGACACCGCCTCGGCCAAAGCTGCAGTGCGACGGTGGCTGGAGACCGGGCCGCCTACGGGCGGGCAAGCTTGCCAGCTGGCGTAGTGCAAAATGGCATCCATGAAAACGCCCAAGAGACTCCAATCTTTGATCGAGGAAGGCCTGATCGACACGGTCGAACGCCAGCTGATGAGCGGCAAGGAAGCGGCGGTATACGTCGTGCGCCGCGGTGACGAGACGTTTTGCGCTAAGGTCTACAAGGAGGCGACGCAGCGCAGCTTCCGGCAGGCGGTGGACTACACCGAAAACCGCAAGGTAAAGAACACCCGGCAGGCCCGCGCAATGGGCAAGGGCACCCGCTTTGGCCGGCGGGCCCGGGAGGCCGCGTGGCAGAGCGCGGAGGTTGACGCGCTCTATCGGTTGGCGGCCGCCGGCGTGCGCGTGCCACGGCCCCACAACTTCTTCGACGGCGTACTGCTCATGGAGCTCGTGACCGATGAGTACGGCAACGCGGCCGCGCGGCTGAACGACGTGGTTCTCACGCCCGAACTGGCGCGGGCGCATCACCAGACGCTGTTGTCGGAGGTGGTGAGCATGCTGTGCGCCGGTGTCGTACACGGCGACTTGTCGAAGTTCAACATTCTGCTGGGTGAACACGGACCCGTGATCATCGATCTGCCCCAGGCGGTGGACGCAGCCGGCAACAACCACGCCTGTCGCATGCTCCTGCGCGACGTAGCCAATCTGCGAGACTATTTCGGCTGCTTCGCGCCAGAGTTGCTGAACACCAGCTTTGGCCCGGAGATTTGGGACTTGTATCACCGCGGAGTGCTGCAGCGGGAGGCCGTCCTCACCGGCCGATTCGAACGCTCACTCGAGGCGGTGGATTTGGTTGGCGTGATGCGCGAGATCGATGACGCGCGCGCAGAGGAGGCGGCACGCAAGGCGCGCCTGCACCCCGCCCGACCAGGAGGACTCCCTGGAGCTCAATAGGTCGCCCGCTACTGCGTCGCGCTCGCCGCGGTAAGGTTGCGCGTATCGAAATAGGACGCGACTGCCGTGGCGCTACCCTTCGCATCCGCCAGGGCCACGTAGCCGTCAGGTCGCACGAGATAGACGGCATTGCGCCGCAGGCCGGTCCGACCCATCTGCGGATGCCACGGAAAGACGTGCACCGGCAATTTTCGCCCGTCACACACAGTCTGGATTTCGGGCGCGGCTTCGCCGTACACGTGGACCTGCCAGTCCAGCGAAGTCAGGGGCGCGAAGTTGTCCTCGGTTCCGTTCAAGTCCGCCTTCACCCATGGCAAACGGTCGCCGCCACGAACCGCCCCCGCGCGACCCTCGCTCAAGCTGCTTCCACGGTAGTTCAAGGACGTCTGTGAAACCGTACGAAACATGAGGCGTCGCACCGTTCTGAACGCGAAAAGGAGCGGGATCAAGAGCGGCACGACGTTCAGCCGCACGCGCCGGGCGATCGGCCGGCTGCTCGTCACGCCGGTGAAGGCGCGATCGGTCGTCGCGACGAGCCTCCGGGCGAAGGCGATTCGTTCCGGCTCGTAGCTGTCGAGGAGCGAGGCGTTCGCACGCCCGCGCAGGACAGCGGCGAGTTTCCAGGCGAGGTTCACCGCGTCGCCGATGCCGGTGTTCATTCCCTGCCCGCCGACGGGACTATGGATGTGCGCGGCGTCGCCGAGCAGGAATGCACCGCCCTTGCGGAAGTGATCGGCGACCCGATGGTGCACATGGTAGGTCGAGAACCAGTTCACGTTCGCGACGTCGATGCGCATCCACTCGATGACGCGCTGACTCACGTCGTTCCACGACAGATTATCGAGCGGGTGTTCGCCTTCCTGCACAGTGCCGACGAGCCGTGCCCGCCCTTCGTCCTTCAACGGGAAGACGGCGAGAAAATCGCTCGTGTCCAGGCCGACGTGAATATCCCCATTCATCGTCGCTCCGCTCGCTTCCACGTCGGCGACATAAAAAAGGTGGGCGTACGTCCCACCTGGGAACCCGATCCCCAGCGCCTCGCGCACCGTGGAACGCGCGCCGTCACATCCGGCAATGTAAGCTGCCCCGCACGTCGCCTGGGTTCCATCCGGTCGTCTCAGGCGCGCGAGCATATGACCGGGCGCGTCCTCGGTGCCCAGGAGCTCCGTCGTGCGCTCGACCTGGACGCCGGCCTCGGCCAGGCGATCGATTAACAGACGCTCGTGCTCGTCTTGGGGATAGATCAACGCGTAAGGGAACGGGCTGAGGCCCGCGCCCATGTCGCCAAACACGGCGTGTGCCACCTTCTTGCCGGACGCCCAGAGATTCGCGGCGGCCACGTTCCGTCCACGGTCGACGACGGCATCGGCGAGGCCGATCTGGCTGTACAGCTCGAGCGTGCGCGCCTGCACGGCAACCGCGCGCGATGTCTTTCCCGGCTCCCCGGTCTTGTCGACGATCCTCACGCGCACGCCCAGCCGCGTCAGCCATAAGGCCAACACCAGGCCTGTCGGTCCTGCGCCGATGATGAGGACGTCGGTGTCGCGAATCGACGATGCATTCATTGTCTAAAATCGTTTTCCAAATCTGGCGCGAGCTGCTAAAAGGAACGCAGGAAAATATCGCACCGGGCGCATCGAAGGCTGGCGGGCGAATTGTTTGCGGTCATCCGCGCGTGAATTCCAATGGCGAGCTGGAAACTATATACGGACACTGGGGATCGGCAGCCCAAGCAGAAGCTCCGCATGCCGGTTTCGGTATGCTGGCTTCTTCTCTTGATGATCGTTGAACGCGCTCGGACAAGAACTTGCCGTTGAT
Organism: Burkholderiaceae bacterium; assembly: GCA_035939615.1. Taxonomy (GTDB): domain Bacteria; phylum Pseudomonadota; class Gammaproteobacteria; order Burkholderiales; family Burkholderiaceae_F; genus VBCK01. The sequence continues at coordinate 9,709 of DASZFP010000100.1, forward strand.
GTAACAAACCACAATGCAAGTGCTCCGGTATTTCATGTTGAGGTGGGAGGCGCGCCCCGCGATCTTCACCCAGTCGTGCGGGACGAGGTCTACAGGATTGCTGGCGAGGCTTTACGAAACGCTTTTCGGCACGCCGACGCGCAACACATCGAAATGGAAATCCGGTATGACGAGCGGCAGCTCCGATTGCGCTTGCGCGACGACGGAAAAGGCATTGACCCGAAAGTTCTCAGTGACGATCGGAACGAAGGACACTACGGTTTGCGAGGTATGCGAGAGCGGGCAAAGCTTTTAGGTGGAAAGCTCACCGTGTGGAGCGAACAGGATTCAGGGACCAAGGTGGAGCTGGTCATTCCCGCAGCCCATGTGTACACGCCATCTCCCGGTCTGCGCCGCTCCTGGCTCGCGGAAAGGTTTTTCAGGAAGTGAACCCTTAATCCATCTTGATGGCCGGGACTTGCCTTTCGACAGCCGCAGATTTGAATTTAGACCTACGTCTAATTGACAGACGTCCGAGGCGCTGCTCAAGCTAAGGCGCCCGACCTCCTGGAGTTGGTGCTCCCAGCAGACCTCGAACCTCCGGAATGACGATAGCGAGCCGGGAGAAGCGCGAGACCGCTCTGGGCCGGGTCTTGCTTTAACCATTGGTTGAATGCAACGAGGAGGAAGCGATGATCAGATCAGTCTTCCAAGACGTTTTGCTGGGCTGCGCGATGGTGGCTGCCGTCACACTGGGGGTCGCCACGCCGAGGAGTGCCGCAGCCCAGCCAGCCTGCGCCGCAGGCACCGTCGTGAACACGACAACCGGACAGGTGTGCGGCATCGTCGTCAATGGCGTCACCGAATGGCTCGGCATCCCGTACGCGGCGCCACCGGTTGCCAATCTGCGCTGGGCGCCCCCGCAGCCGCACGCGCCCTGGAGCGGGACGCTGGCCGCGACCGCCTTCGGCAACATCTGCACCCAGGCGGCCGTGGGCAAATCGGGCCCGAACACCGGTAGCGAGGATTGCCTGTTCGTCAATGTCTGGGCGCCCGCCGGCGCGAGCGGGCTGCCGGTGATGGCGCACATTCACGGCGGCGGCTTCTTCAAAGGCTCCGGCAACGGAAACAACACGCTGCTGGCGAACACCGGGAACGAAGTGATCGTTTCGATGAACTACCGCCTGAACATCTTCGGGTTCCTCGCGCACGCGGCGCTGGGTCCGAACTCCGGAGACTACGGTTTGCAGGATCAGCAGGCAGCGCTTCGGTGGGTACAGCAGAACATCAGCGCGTTCGGCGGTGACCCGCACAGCGTGACGATCTTCGGAGAGTCGGCCGGCGGATCGAGCGTGTGCGACCAGATCGCGTCGCCGACGGCCGCCGGGCTGTTCGACAAGGCGGTCAGCACCAGTGGCGAGTACAACACGTTGTTCGGGGTGGGGGAAGCACCGCGCCCGGGCGGCGCCGAAGACCTCGAGCTGCAGGATTGCAAATCGAAGCTGCCGACACTCGCGCAGGCAGAAGCCATCGGCGCCGGATTCGCGACCGCGGTGGGATGCGGTGGCGCCATGGATGTGGCGGCATGCCTGCGCGCGGTACCCGCACAGACCGTGTCGGACGTTTCCTCGATCCCCGGCTCCGGCTACCAGTTCGGCGGACAAGGCACGGTCGCGCCCACCCTGAACGGCAAGACGTTGACGATGACGCTGCGGCAGGCGCTTCAGACGGGCCATGTGAACCGGGTTCCCGTGATCGCGGGCGTTGACCGCGACGAGAACCTCGTCGGCTTTCCGGTCACTGCGGCGGATTACACCGCGCTGGTCGAGGCGCAATACGGCTCGCACGCCGCCGACGTGCTGGCGCGTTACCCGCTGGTGCGCTTCAACTCGCCGTTCGTCGCCTGGCGCACGGTCGCGGCCGATTCCGACACCGTGTGCAGCGCGCTTCGAACGGCCGAAGAGTTGTCCAGATGGATGCCGGTATTCGCGTATGAGATCGACTTCGGAGACGTTTCATCGGCGACGACCGGCGAGTCGACGGGGGCCAGCCACGTGGGCCAATGGATCCTGACGCCGGCTTCTTTGGACGTCAACCGGCAGGTGCTGCAGAACCAGGAGCTCGCCTACGTGACGACCTTGGCTCGCACCGGGGAGCCGACCGCGGATGGCACCCCCATCTGGCCGCAGTTCCAGTCCGACACGGAAGGCGAGGGGCCCCGTTGGGTGATGTCGCTCAGCGTGGGCGCGGACAGCCAGGCGACGCTCGTCACCCAGATACGCCAGGCTCACCACTGCGCATTCTGGGACGAGTTGACTCCCGAGCCTTGAGCGCGACCCGTCAACGCCGGAAAGGGCCGGCCGACAACCTCGGCTGGCCCTTTTTTAACGCGATCACCAGACTGTTGTGCAGCGCGCTTCGCACCGCCGAAGCGCTCGCACAATGGATGCCGGTGTTCGAGTACGAGATCGACTTCGGAGATGTCAGCTCGGCCCTGGCGGGCAACCCAGGCGGTGCCAGCCACGTTGGCCAGTGGAATCTGGCTGCCGGCGCTGACAGCCAGAGGACGCTGGCCACCCAGATTCGCCAAGCGCACAACTGCGGATTCTGGGACGAGGTGACCCCGGAGCCGTAACGGCAACGATTCAACGGAATCCGCACGGGGTCGGCCGGACAGCTCGGCCGCCCCGTTTTGCGGCGGTCTACTCGGGGTTCAGATCGATGCGAAACAGTACCTGCAGTGGATAACCCACGGCACCTTCGAAAAATGCACGGTCCAGAGCCAGATGCTCATCGGTTACCTTCAGTTCAATGATTTTGGGGAGTGTTTGAAACCCGCCCGCGGCCAAGGCATTGAAATAGTCGGCAAAAGTCTTGTGCATGTAACTCACCGGAACGGCCTTGCTGTCCCGTCTCCAGATGTACCCTTCATAGGATTCATCGACTCCAGCAAAGTAGTCTCGTCCCTTTGAGTCGAAGTAAACGGGCTTCTCCTGTGGGCGGATATAGGGCAGAAATGGGTGCGGAACTGTGAAAATGAAACGACCGCCCGGAGCGAGGCGCGAACGCACGGTCCGGAATACGTCGGTCATTTCTGCACAGCTCAAATAGCTGACCATGAACACGGCGATCACCCGGTCGAATTGCTCCCGCGGAAATTCCCGAAAATTCGTGACATTGCCCCTCTTGAAGGTCATCGGACACGATGCACCGCTCGCGGCAGCCTGTTGGGCACGAGCGACCATCTCGCTGGAGATATCGATGCCGAATACCGACTGAGCGCCTGCCTGCGCCACCAGTCGGGCAACGTATCCTTCTCCGCACCCCAGATCCAGCACATGCTTGCCTGTCACGGGCGCAAGTTCCTGCAGTACGAGGGGTCTGGCCGTGAAGTCCGAGAGGATCAGGGGCTCCTGCCGGGCCCACCGGTCTGCGTTCTGATCGAACATTCCAGCGAAAGAATCAGTCTGCATGACATTGGCCTCTAAACAACAATGCAAGCGGAGATGTTCTCGTTCGGGGCGACAACGTAGGCGGGCCGATCGCCGGAGGAGATATGGCCAGCATTCGAGATTAAGGCTAGGAGAGGACGAGCTCGGATGTAACCACGACGGGGTCATGGTGGTGGCGCGCACATGATGCTCCGTAACGGTTCAGGAAGGACTCCAAACCAGTGATGGACGTTCGGCCGACCGGCGGCGTATCTTGAATCCAGGGACGAAGAGGCCTTCGACCCACCCGCCGTCCGGGGGTCGAGCAGGCCAGGGAGGGCCCATGGTCGTCTGTTTAAGGTCTGAACGCCGCGCGCTCGCGGGCGCGTTGCTGTTGGCCACGTGCGGCCTGGCATTGTGCGGGTGCGACCGCAAGGCGCAGATGCCGGCGCCACCGCCGCCCGAGGTCTCCGTGATCGAGGTGAAGCGCGCGCCGGTCACCGTGTACGACGAGTACGTGGCGCAGATGCAGGCGCCGGACACGATCGAGATCCGCGCACAGGTCACGGGGCTGCTCCAGCAGCAGGCATTCGCCGACGGCGCGCGCGTGCGCAAGGGAGCTTTGCTATACGTGATCGACCAGCGTCCGTTCGAAGCGCAGATGGCCCAGGCGCAAGCGAACGTGGCGCAGGCCGAAGCCAACCTGATCAACGCCGGGCAGAACCTCGCCCGCAACGGCCGTCTGATCGCGCAGCACGCGGTCAGCCAGCAGGACTACGACGCCGCCGAGGCGCAGGAGAAGGCGGGCGCGGCTCTGGTGGAAGCCCAGAAAGCGCTGCTGCGAGATGCCGAGATCAATCTGGAGTTCACGTCGATCCGCGCGTCCCGCGACGGCGTGATGAGCAGCTCGCTGGTGAAGCCCGGTGCCCTGATCACGGCGCAGCAGACCCTCCTCACGACGCTGTACTCCAACGATCCGATGTGGGCGCTTTTCACGATCGGCGAAGAAAGGCTGCTTGAGCTTCAAAAGCGCCTGAAGCACCCGCCTGGCGAGCAGCCCGACCAGGCCCCGCCGTTCCGGATCCGGCTGGCCGACGGCAGCGACTACGCGTTGCCCGGCAAGTTGAACTTCGTCGACGCGGCGATCGATCAGAAAAACGGGACACTTCAGGTACGCATTTCCTTGCCCAATCCCGATCGCCTGTTGCGCCCGGGACTGTTTGTCCGGGTGATCGTGCCCGCCTTTGAGAATGCGGACGGCATACGCGTGCCGCAACGAGCCATCAAGGAGCTGCAGGGCTTGAAATCCGTGTACGTGGTCACCGCCGGCGACAAGGCGGAGGAGCGCCCGGTCGTGGCGAACCGCCTCGTCGAAAACGACTGGGTGGTCGAAAGCGGGTTGTCCGGAGGCGAGCGCATCGTCATCGACGGCGTTGGCAAGGTGCGGCCGGGCGGCCAGGTCCGGCCGGTGCTGGCGAGCGCCGCCGGCGCCGCAGCGGCCGGGTCGGCGCCGACGACGGCTCACAACTGAGCGCGCCGCAGGTCCCGCCAGCCCGACAGCGGAGCATGCCGTGCTGAATTTCTTCATCGAGCGGCCGGTCTTCTCGACCGTGATCGCGTTGCTGATGCTGCTGGTGGGCACGCTGGCGATCTTCCAGCTGCCGATCGCGCAGTATCCGCAGGTGCTGCCGCCCCAGGTCACCGTCACGACGACGTTTCCGGGCGCGAACTCGAACGTGGTGGCGCAGTCCGTGGCGGCCCCGATCGAGCAGCAGGTCAACGGCTCGCAGGACATGCTGTACATGGGCTCGAAGAGCGGCAACGACGGCTCGTACAGCCTGACGGTCACCTTCGAGATCGGCACCGACAAGAACATCGACGCAGTCGAGGTGCAGAATCGCGTGGCCGTGGCCCAGAGCCAGCTTCCGCCCGACGTCCTCCGCAACGGCATCACGATCCGCAAGACCACCACCGATCTGCTGGAGGTCATCGCGCTGACCTCCCCGGGCGGGCGCTTCGATAGCACGTTCCTGAGCAACTACGCGCTGCTGAACCTGTACGACGCGCTGGGGCGCGTGCCGGGCGTCGGCCAGGTGCGCATCTTCGGCGAGCGCGACTACAGCATGCGCATCTGGCTGAACCCGGAGAAGATGGCGCGCCTGGGGGTCACCGCGAGCGATATCTCGAAGGTGATCAACGAGCAAAACGTGGTCGCTCCGGCGGGCGGGCTCGGTCTTCCGCCGGTCCCGGCCGGCCAGCAGACGCAATACACCGTGTTCGTCAAGGGCCGGCTTTCCAAGGTCAGCGAATACGAGAACCTGATCATTCGCGAGGCGCCCAACGGCCAGGTGGTCCGTCTGAAGGACGCCGCGCGCGTGGAACTGGCGGCCTCGGACTATTCGCTGGTTGGGTCCACCGACGACCTCCCGGCCGCGCTGATGGGCATCTACCTGCAGCCGGATGCCAATGCCCTGCACACCGCCAAGGTGATCGCCGGTGTGCTGCAGGAGCAGGCGGCACGCTTTCCCGCCGGTCTCGAGTATTCGATTCCTTACACCACCACGCCCTTCGTGACCGAATCGCTGAAGGAGGTCGTGATCACGCTGTTGGAAGCCTTTGCGCTGGTGGTGCTGGTCGTGTTCGCGTTCCTGCAGAGCTGGCGCGCGACCCTGATTCCGCTGCTGGTGGTGCCGATCTCGCTGGTCGGAACGTTCGCCGCTTTCACCGCCCTGGGCTTCTCGATCAACACGTTGACGCTGTTCGGAATGGTGCTCGCGATCGGCATCGTGGTGGACGACGCGATCGTGGTCGTCGAAGCCGTGCAGCAGCGGTTGGACACGGAAGGGCTGTCGCCGATCGAGGCCGCCAAGTCGGCGATGGCCGACGTGGGAGGTCCGGTGGTGGCGATCGCGCTGGTGCTGGCCGCGGTGTTCGTGCCCGTCGCCTTTCTAGGGGGACTGACCGGTCAGCTGTACAAGCAGTTCGCCCTGACCCTGGCCATATCGGTGATCCTGTCGGCGATCTGCGCGCTCACGTTCACTCCGGCGATGTGCGCCCTGCTGTTGAAACCCGCGCAGTCGGAACGTCCCCGCCATGGTCCGCTGGCAGTCTTCTTCTCCGGTTTCAATCGCGGTTTCGAAAGCTTCCGCGGCGGTTATTTGAAGGGGGTACTGGCGCTGAGCCGAAGAACCGCGCTCGTTGCGGTGACCTTCGCCGGGCTGCTCGCCATCGTCTGGGGTCTGGTTTCCACGCGCCCCACGGGCCTGGTGCCCTCCGAGGACCAGGGCTACCTGTTTTCGGTCGTCACGCTTCCGGCGCCCGCCTCGCTGGAGCGGACCAACGCGGCAGTGTCACAACTGACGCGGATCGCGCGCGCCACCCCGGGAGTGGAGGGCGTCGTCTATATCAGCGGCTTCAACTTGCTGACCGGCCAAGCCGTCTCCTACAACGGCACCGCATTCATCCGGTTCAAGAAGTGGGCCGAGCGCAAGACGCCCGCCGAGACCGTGGGCGCCTTGCAGCGCCTCCTGTCGGCGCGATTCAACGCCGAGATCAAGGACGCCAACGTGCTGGTGCTGAACCCGCCGCCCATCCGGGGACTGAGCACGGCCGGAGGGTTCACGTTCGTGCTGCAAGACCGGATCGGGACCGACGTCGGCCGGTTTGCGGAGGTCCTGCAGGGGCTGCTCGCTGAGGCGCGCAAGCGCCCGGAGATCGGCTTTGCCTACAGCGGATTCGACACGCGCGTGCCGCAGATCGAGTACGAAGTCGATCGCGACAAGGTCAAGGCCCTCGGCATCGACGTGAGCGACGTCTTCTTCGCCTTGCAGACGTTCCTGGGCAGCTATTACGTTAACGACTTCAACCTGTTCGGCCGCACGTTCCGGGTCGAGGCGCAGGCCGAGGGCGCCCAGCGACGCCAGGCCGAGGACGTCAACAACTTCTACGTGCGCAGCGCCAACGGCACGATGGTGCCGTTGAGCACCTTGGTCAGGTACCGGTCTTTCAGCGGTCCGCAGTACCTGGAGCGTTACAACGTCTATCAGGCGGCCACGATCAACGGGTCGAACCCCCCCGGGTACAGCTCGGGCCAAGCCATCGCGGCGATGGAGCAGCTGGCGCGCGGCCTGCCGGACGGTTTCAGCTACGAGTGGAGCGAAGCGACCTACCAGGAGAAAAAGACCGGGGGCCAGACCGGCTTCATCTTCGCGATCTCTCTGGTGTTCGTGTTCCTGGTGCTGGCGGCGCTGTACGAGAGCTGGGCGATGCCGGTGGCGATCCTGCTGGTGATCCCCTTCGGCGTCTGCGGCGCTTTCCTGGGCCTGCTGCTGCGTGGGTTCGACAACAACGTCTACACCCAGGTGGGCCTGATCATGCTGATCGGTCTGGCGGCCAAGAACGCGATATTGATCGTCGAGTTCGCGAAGTTGCAACGCGAGCAGGGCAAGCCGATCGTCCAGTCGGCGCTGGAGGGAGCGCGGCTGCGGCTGCGGCCGATCCTGATGACCTCGTTCGCCTTCATCCTGGGCACGGTGCCTCTGGCGATCGCCACCGGCGCCGGGGCCGCGGCCAGGCAGGCGCTCGGCACGGCCGTGGTGTGCGGCATGCTGATGGCCACCATGGTCGGCGTCTTCTTCATCCCGGCGTTCTACGTGATGTTTCAGCGCATGAGCGAGCGCCAGTCGCCGTTCCGGCGCCTCGAGACCGCGACGGCGACGGCCGGAGGAGCTCTGCCGGGGGGCGCGACCGCGGCGCCGGAACGATGAGACGACCTCTCACATGGGCGCCGATTGCGGTCGCCGCGGGCCTGGCGATGGGCCTGGCCGGCTGCATGCTCGGACCCGACTATCGGCGGCCCGCCGTGGAGGTTCCCACCGCGTGGCGCATCAGCGTGGAAGAGGCGACCCAGGCGTCCGACGCGGCCTGGTGGGACCGCTTCGGCGACCCGGTGCTGTCGCAACTGGTGGGCACGGCGTTACAGAACAACGAGGATCTGGCGATCGCGGTCGCCAACGTCGACCAGGCTTTCGCCCAGTACGGAATCACCCGATCGGCGCTCTTTCCCGAAGTCGACGCCGGCGCTTCGGCGCAGCGGGAGCGCCTGAGCGAGACGACGGCGCCCTTAATAACTCCCCCGGGCCACCAGGCGTTCAACGATTACCGGCTCAACGTGTCGGCCAGTTACGAGCTGGACATCTGGGGCAAGCTGCGTCGCGCCACCGAAGCGGCGCGTGCGAATCTGCTCGCCAGCGAGGAAGGCCGTCGCACCGTCGTGCTGACCGTGGTGGCTTCGGTTGCAAGCGCCTACGTGCAGCTGCGGGCGCTCGATCGGCAACTGGACATCGCCAGGGCCACCACCGGGAGCCTCGGTCAGGCTGCCCGCCTGCAACAGGTGCGTTTCGAGGGGGGCGCCACGCCCGAGAGTGACTACCGGCAGGCCCAGTCGCAGTTCGAGGCCGCAGCCGCCCAGGTGCCGGAGCTCGAGCGGCAGGTCGTGCGCCAGGAGAATCTGATCAGTGTGCTGCTGGGCGCCAATCCCGGTGCGATACCGCGCGGAACTCCGATCGACCAGCTGAAGTTTCCCGACGTGCCGGCGGGCTTGCCCTCGGCGCTGCTGGAACGCAGGCCGGATATCCGGCAGGCCGAGCAGAATCTGGTCGCGGCCAACGCCGACATCGGCGTCGCGAAGGCGGCCTATTTCCCCACGGTCAGCCTGACGGCGCTGTTCGGCGTCGAAAGCTCGCAGGTTTCGGATCTGTTCAAGGGGGCGTCCAAATCGTGGTCCTTTGGCGCGCCGGTGACCGTGCCGATCTTCACGGCCGGCAGGATCGGCAGCCAGGTCGAGCAGGCCGAAGCCGGGCAGCGCGAAGCTCTGCATTTCTATCGGAGGTCCATCATCAGCGCCTTCGCGGACTTCGAGGGCGCGCTGGTGGACCGCGCGAAATTCGAACAGGCCAGCGAGGAGCAGGCCAGGAATGTCGAAGCACTGGAGCGGTTCCACGACCTGGCCTTGCTGCGCTACAAGGAGGGCGCGACCATCTACCTGGAGGTCGCCAACGCCGAACAATCGCTTCTGAGCGCGCGCCTGCAACTGGTGAACGCGCAATCCCAGCTGTTCCAGTCGTACGTCAACCTGTACCGGGCGATGGGCGGCGGGTGGGTGGATGCCGCCGAAAAACTCAGCGCCCGTTCCATGCCGCGGAAAGACTGATCCCTTCGAGGCCGTCGCTTGGGTCCGCCTCTAGAGCTTAAGCGCTGCCATGGCCCCGATTGCCTGCTGGATGTTGTCGCGGGCGGCGCCCTCGTTCGCCAGACGCAAGCGCTTCACACCCGCGAAGGCGTCACCGGGCCTCGCCGTGTACTGGCTGTCGATGACCTTGCTCCAGACCGTCGCACCCGACTGCGCATCGACCAGCTTGTAGTTCACGTCCATCTTCACCGTCATCGAAAAGCCGACCACCGGCTGATCGACCTCGCCGATGAAGGCGGTGAGTTGATAACGCGCGCCCGACGGTGACACCTTGGCGAACAGTCCCGACTGCTGGATCGAGTCGCGCAGCGCCTGCGCGAACGCCTCATCGGATATCTGCGATCCGCCCGTCGAGGAAGTCTGCGAGCCACCCGACACCGCCACCGAGACGTCGCCGCCGATCGGGTGCACGGGCTTCGTCGGTACGGCCGTCATCCCGACCGAAGTCGCCGGGGCCGCGCAACCGCCGAGGAGCGCCGCCACTGCGAGCGCGCAGGCAAGCGCCAGGTACCGGGTCGCGGCGGTCATTTGAATATCACTCCCAGCGTCTCCTCGACCATGCCCTCGGCCGCCTTGCGTTGCAGGGAGGGTCGCCGCACCTCGCCCTTGGCGAGGACCGCGCCGGAGGTACCGTCGCGGATCTGGATGTCGAGCTTGATCATATACATCGTGATATCCCACATCCAGTGGTCTTGATAAGTGACGATGGCGTCGACCGGCGCGTCCGGCTTGGGCGCGTCGCCCGAGGTGCTTTGATGGCCCATCGTCACGAGGCGCGCGGAGATGAGTTTTTCGATCCCGCGCGTGTCCTCCGGAAGGCGAACCACGTAGAAGGTCTTGAGCTTGCTCAGATCGGCATCAGGCGCCTTGGTAGCGCTGTTCGTCGCGCAAGCAGTCAGTATCAGCATCGGCAGCAACAGGCCGATCCGCAGCACGCGCTTCATGTTGGCCTCCCCCAACCGCGGCAGTGGCGCGGAGTCTACTGCGGATCTAGCGATCGTGACGCACCGCGGGCTTCACGCATCCGAGCGATCAGATCCGTTCGCGATCGCGGTTGGCGCTGTCGGGTTCGCGTCACAAATTCCGTCTATGACCCGCGCTGAAGGGTTACCTCGATGCAGCCAGAGAACTGGGGATTCACGTTGTCAGCCGTGATCCGTGCCAACGGGCTGAGGCGCTGCTCGCTGTAAGTGCGGCCGTAAGTCATCGAATTGGCGGAATCGCGGTCGGCCCCAGTGATCCGGGCAGCATCGACATTCGCCGCCGGTGTTTCGGCGCGGACCGACTCGAAGCTCGCCACGGCGCAGATCGCAAGTGCAATGAGCGCCCGCACGAGCAGGCGGTCACCCGGGAAGCGCCGAACCGCGGGAGCGTTCGTGCTTTGGGGCATCGTGTTTACGCTAGGCATGAGTAAGTGAATCCGAGGTGATGTTGAGTTGAACAACACAGGTTCAGCTGCGCGATCCCTGAAAACCACTGATCTGCTCGATGCTCCCTGTATCGAAGTCCATGCTCGCACTCGGGTTGTGGCTCATCTATTGAATTCGTGCTGAGATTGCGCAGGATGGCGTCGCGGTTTCGAGAAAGTGCCTTCATCGAGGCACGAATTTGAAAAGGTTCGGCAACAACGCTAAAGAATCAACTCGCGCAACTGTGCGTGAGTCGAGTTCTGGTGTTCAGGCTGGGCGGTTCCGACGAGCGCCTGATGCCGGCGCCCAGTTTCTGGCAGCACCAGTTGCAGGGCCTGCCTCCGGAAAAGAGACTGGACGCCGATGTTTTTGCCGCGAAGGTTGATGAGTTCCTCGCGCACCTTCCCGCAGCCTCGGCGGCCGCCACGGCGCCGGCCGTCGGCGCAAAGTCCGAATAGGAGCCGCAGATGTCAAAATCGTTGATGCCGTTGCTCGCAGGCGTTGCGCTGCTCCTATTGATACCGGTTGCCTCGTGGTCTGCTGAAACGCCTGGAGCAAAGACCACTGCAACCGGTAATCCAGTTCCTTCCGCCGTGCACTCTACCGCCGGCGGCGCGTGAAGGCCTCGAATGTCCGGGCCAATCTCGTGTTGGCAGATCTTCGGATCGCTCGAACGCGACACACTCAGCGGCGCGACAACCTTGATCGCAACATTGGTCGAAGTGGCTCCGAAAAACTTCGAGCCATGCGCCAACTGCCAATGGAAGTCGTAGGTGCCTGGCGTTGTCGGAGCACTTACTCTGAAACTGAACGTTACGCTTGAACCGGCCTCCGCCGGCGACGGCAAGGCGACAGAGGACACCTGCCAGTTGGCGCTGTTGACCGGATCGGGGGAGCCGAGCACGTAGCCGCCGGAGACTGTCCAAGATGTCGAGCCGGTGTTCCGAAAAGTCAGCGACACAGAAAACCTGTTCCCGGCCTGCGCGGATACTGGCACTGACTGGGAGGTGAAGGAGGAATTGTCGTCGGCCGCTGCCGATCGAGTAGCCGGCAGCGTGACTGCCGCGAACCCCGCGACGAGGGCAATAAGGGGTCCGATGGTGCGGCCGGTACGCCACCAGACCCGCAAAGACTCTCCGGCCTGCCCAGGCGGCCGGATCAGAGCCGTCCTCCAGGGGGACTGATCGGCGACGAGGTGCTGATCTTCACTGACTACGTCCCGGTCGCCTGTGCCGGCCGAAGACGCGGGCCTCGGAACAGGCGGCGGGCGATTTGACTTCAGCGCAGGACGACCACCGGGATCTTGGTGTGAGTCAGTACCTTCATGGTCTCGCTTCCCAGCATCATGGCCGCGAGACCGCGACGTCCGTGAGACGCCATGCAGATCGCATCGCAGCCATTGGCTTCCGCGGCCATGATGATCTCCTGCCATACGTGTTCGCCGGTGCGCGACACACAGGTGCAGTCCACGCCCAGCTCGCGAGCGTTGGCGGCGACCCGCTCGAAGATCTCTTTGTTGAACGCCGCGGCGTTTTGCTCGCGCTGCTCTCGTGTGGTGGTGAGAGCGGCCGGTGTGACCGAGAGCACGTGAAATGGCACAGTCACATGCACGGCCACCGCCTTGCTGCCAAGCGCCCGGGCCATCTGGAGGCCCTGGTACACGGCTTTGTCGGACAGACTCGAACCGTCGGTCGGAATAAGTATCGACTTGAACATACGACCCCCTTGTCGCTGAATGCGACCCGCTCGCACGGACGGACCTGAGGATGCATCCGTCTGCGGCAGCACTTGAAAGCCGCGCTCCGCCGCCCGCGATAAGACTCCCGGGTCGCCGTGGAATGATTTTGCGCTTCGATGCGAGCCTGGGCAATTGCGTGAAAATCCGGCGGTGCCAGCCAGAATCGGCGGCTGGATCACTTGTTCAAAGGAGCGCCGTCTGTGTCGGCGTCGATTGCCAATCGTCGTTTCGCCCGTCCTGATACACCACCTGCAGGTCAGCTCGAAGGTCGTCCGACAGATCGTCCAGACACGCAATATTGATCGCGTAGAACTCCTCGGCAAATGCGTCCCTGCCACCGTGGCCAAAGAGCTTCAGGCCGCAGTGGCTACAGAACATGTGTGCGATCCGGCCGGTTCCGAAGCGGTATTCAGTCAGCGAAGCCGCTCCTTGCAACAGACTGAACGCCTCGCCTGGAACGAACGCCTTCCAGAACCGCGACTTGCTGCAAATCGAGCAGTTGCAGCGGCTGGTCGGTTGGGACGTGTCCAGCTCGCACCGAAAGCGCACCGCTGCGCAATGGCAGGAGCCCGAGAACCAAGCCTTCATGCTCGCACCCCTTTCGCCGCCATGCTTTCGCCAAGCCTGTCGAGCACACTTTCCCAGCCGAGCTCGTGCCCGTCGCGCATCGATTCGGACGAAAACGGCTCCTGTCGGAAGGTGAGCCGGGTCTTGCCGTTCTTCTCGTCATCGAAGGTCACCGTAATGATCGTCTCGGGCAACGCCTCGGAATCCCATTCCCACTGGAACGTGAAGACCAAACGCTTCGCCGGCACGATCTCGCGATAGACCCCGTGCGCCCAGCTGTCGACACCCTTGGGCGAGCGGATGCAGTAGCGGTATGCGCCGCCTACGCGAAAGTCCATCTCGAACGAGGTACAGATGTAGTCCCGGCCGTTTTCGCGGGGGTACCACCAGCGCCGTGCGTGCTCGGCCGATGACCAAGCCTCGAACACGAGCCTGGCCGGCGCATCGAGCGTCCTCACTATTTCGAGAACGTATGCAGCGTGCGCGGTCGGCCGGCCGGGTGCGGACATCATGACGGGTCCTTCCTTTCTGTAATTACGGTTTCGTTCGGCGGGCAGCGCGCGCTACGCGACGTCGCCTTCCTTTTCCGGCAGCCGTTGCGCGGGTTGCCTTCAGTTCGCGGACGTAATCGGCGAGGCGATCCAGCCTGGTTTCCCAAAATGGGCGATAGTGTTCGAGCCATTCGGTCGCTTCCTGCAGCGGCTGGGCCACCAGGCGGCGCGGCCGCGATTGCGCCTGTCGGCCAGTCTTGACCAGCCCCGCGCGCTCGAGCACTTTCAAGTGTTTCGATATGGCCGGTGAACTCATGTTGAAAGGCTCGGCGAGTTGCCCAACGGTCGCCTCGCCGGAGGCAGCCAGACGCGCGAGGATGGCCCGACGGGTGGGGTCGGAGAGTGCTCCGAAGGCCAAGCTCAGGTTGTCGACTGCCATGTGAATTACCATGTGGTTTCGTAACCGTTTGGTTTTTAACAGAGCTGCGTCATGATGTCAAGCGGGTCCGCCGGTTCCCGATGGCAGTGTCGAACGACTGATCGAGTGCGCCTGCTGGTGCCGGCTGCGCTAACATCAGGGTTCGGTCAGTTATTCGGAGAGGCGGGCCATGAGAAAGATCTGGTGTGCGTTCCTGTTGATCAGTGCATTGGCGCTGCCGGCGCTGCCCGCGCTTGCCGACAGCTATAGCGACTCCATCGCACTTTTCAAGAATGCGGGCGCGAGCGCTGCATTTGTCGACTCCAGCTACGGCTATGCGGTTTTCCCGACGATTGGCAAGGGCGGGCTCATCGTCGGCGGAGCGTACGGCGAGGGCCATGTCTACAAGCAGGGCAAGTATGTCGGCGACACATCGATGACGCAGGTGAGCTTGGGTTTCCAGGCGGGCGGTCAGGCGTACACCGAGATCGTTTTCTTTCAGGACCAGCGAGCGTTCAACGAATTCACATCCGGCAACTTCAGCTTCAGTGGAAATGTCAGCGCGGTCGCAATTACCGCGGGCGCATCGGCGAGCGCAGGCACCGAAAGCTCCACCGCTGGCGCGAGCGGCGGCAAGAAGGACGCGACGACCGCAGGCGGGTACCAAAAGGGCATCGCAGTGTTCACTATTGCCAAAGGCGGCCTCATGTATGAGGCATCTGTCGCGGGCCAAAAATTTTCCTATAAGGCTCTGCCGGCGAAATAGCCGGCCTCGGTCACCGCCCACGCGTTATCACCGGATCCGTTGAACTGCCAGCCGACGGCTGCCGGCCGGCGGCCCGAGCGGTTTGTATAAAAGCGCCCGGCGACCCCAAAAATGCTCGATGCGCAAATCAAGGCGACCATCGACGCCATGTCGAAGGCCGACCTGTGGGCGGAGATGGTCAAGGGATCGCGCTCGACGTTTCAGGGCGACCGCCGCGACTACCTGATGGCCCGCTTTCATCTGCTTGATGAGGCGGAACACGACGAGAAGGTGCGCCGAGGGGCCGAACTGGCTGCAGAAGCCGGCAGGATCGCGAAGGCCTCCGCCAGCGCCGCCGAAGAAGCCAACCGGATTGCCAGGGTCTCCAACCGGCGCGCCGGTATCGCACTGGTCGTTGCGGCGCTGGCGGTGCTGATCGCAATTGCAGCGGTCTTCCTGCCGCACCACGGGTCCGACCGGGAACATGCTGTAGAGGCGGGCAAGGTTCAGAAAGTTCGCTGACCACGCGTTAAGCCGCGACGAACCGCTGGCGCCGGTCCCGACACGGGCCAATGCTAGAGTGGGTAAACAGCAGCCCACGGCTGCTGGGCCGCGTCGATCATCGTCGAGCGCGTTCACGCTTGCTTACGGCGTTCGATGGTGAGTATTTCGACCGTTTTCATTCAGCGCCCGATTGCAACCTCGCTGTTGATGTTGCTGATGGTGCTGCTCGGGGTGGCGGGGTATCTGTTGATGCCGATCGCCGCCTTGCCGCAGATCGAGCTGCCGACCATACAGATTTCGGCCGACCTTCCGGGTGCCAGCGCGGAGGTGATGGCGACCTCGGTGGCCGCGCCGCTCGAGCGGCAGCTCGCGCTGATTTCCGGCGTGACCGAACTGTCGTCCACCAGCGCGCTGGGCAACTCTTCCATCACGATCCAGTTCGATCTGAACCGCAGCATCGATGGCGCGGCCCAGGACGTTCAGGCCGCCATCAACGCGGCGGCCGGCCTGCTGCCGAAAAACCTGCCGAACCCGCCGACCTACGAGAAGGCCAATCCGGCCGACTTTCAGATCATGTCGCTCGCGGTCACCTCGAAGACGCTGCCTTTATCCGAGCTGAACGTCTACGCGGATACCTACATCGCCCAACGGCTGTCTCGAGTCAGGGGCGTCGGCTTGATCGACCTGCATGGCGAGCAGAAGCCCGCGGTGCGGGTGCAGATCGATCCGAACAAGCTCTCGTCGATGCAGCTCAGCCTGGAGCAGGTCCGTTCGGCGCTGGCGGCGGCCACCGTGAACCTGCCCAAAGGGACGCTCGACGGCCCGCGCCGCTCCATCACGGTCGACTCCACCGATCAGATCACGCGCGCCAGCGAATACGATGCCCTGATCCTGGCTTACCACAACGGCGCGCCTGTGCGCGTGCGCGACGTCGGCCACGCGATCGACGGCGTCGAAGACGTCAAGCAGGCCGCTTGGGTGCGCGACACCCGCGCCATCATCGTCGACATCCACAAGCAGCCCGGTTTCAACGTGGTCGAGACGGTCGATCAGATAAAAAGGGAGCTGCCCGAGCTGCGGCGCTCGCTGCCGGCGGCCGTCGACGTCGAGGTCGTCAACGACCGCACCCAGACCATCCGGGCCGCGCTGCGCGAAGTTCAACGAACCCTTGCGATCACGGTGGCTCTGGTGATCCTGGTGGTGTTCGTGTTTCTGCGAGGCCTGTGGGTGACCCTGATCCCGGCCAGTGCCATTCCGCTGTCGATACTCGGCGCCTTCGCGGTGATGTACGCGCTCGGCTACAGCGTCGACAACCTGTCGCTGATGGGCATCACGGTCGCGGTGGGCTTCGTCGTCGACGACGCGATCGTCGTGATCGAGAACATCGTGCGCCACGTCGAGGGCGGCGAGGCGCCGCTGCAGGCCGCCGTCAACGGGGTGCGCCAGGTCGCATTCACCGTCGTATCGATGACGTTGTCGCTGATCGCCGCCCTGATTCCGCTGCTGTTCATGGGCGGGGTGGCCGGTCGCCTGTTCCGGGAGTTTTCCGTGACCGTGAGCGTGGCGCTGCTGGTCTCGGCGGTCGTGTCGTTGACCGCCACGCCGATGCTGTGCCGCATTTTTCTGCCGTTCGACCGCCGCCGCGCGCCCGGGCCGCTGGCCGCGGCCGCGGAGCGGAGCTTTCAGTGGGTGCTCGCCGGCTACGATCGCTCGCTGGCCTGGGTGCTGGCGCGACCGCGCGCCACGCTGACGCTGACCATCGCCATCCTCGCGCTGACGGTCGGCTTGTACGTGGTGATTCCGAAGGGATTTTTCCCCCAGCAGGATACCGGCCAGATCATCGGCACCACCGAGGCTCCGATCGACATTTCCGTTCCCGAGATGTCGCAGCGGCAGCTCGCCATGGTGCGTGCCGTCAAGGACGATCCGGACGTCGAAAGCGTCTACAGCTGGATCGGCCCGCCGACCATCGGCAACGGCCGCCTGGTCATCAACCTGAAGCCGTTTCGCGACCGCGCGAGCACCGCCGGCCAGGTGATGGCGCGTCTGAAGCGAACCGCGGCCGACGTGTACGGCATCCAGCTGCGCATGCGGACCCGGCAGGATCTGCAGATCGGCGGGCGAGCCAGCTCCACGCAATTCCAGTACACGCTGCAGGACGTCGACCTGAAGGAGCTTTATGCGATGGCGCCCAAGCTCATTGCGCGCCTGAGCCTGCTGCCGGAGCTGGCCGACGTGACATCGGATCTGCAGGACGCGGCGCCGCGCACGACCGTGGTGATCGATCGCGACCGCGCCGGCACGTTCGGAATCAGCCCGCAGATGGTCGACGACACACTCTACGATGCGCTGGGCCAGCGGCAGGTTGCCACGATCTTCACCCAGATCGACCAGTATCGGGTCGTCCTGGAGGTCGATCCGGCCCACAAGCTCGATGCCACCGCGCTGCAGGAGATCTACGTGCCTTCGGCTTCCGGGCGACTGGTGCCGATGGCGGCCTTTTCGCGCCTGGAGGATTCCCTCATTCCGCTGACCATCGGCCATCAGGACCAGTTCCCGGCCGTGACCCTGTCGTTCAATCTCGCGCCCGGCGTTGCGCTGGGCGATGCCGTCCATGCGGTGGAAGTGGCGCTGGGGCGCATGACCGACCTGCCGATGAGGCTGCGCGGCAGCTTCGAGGGCACCGCTCAGGCCTTCAAGTCATCCCTGGGCAGCATGCCCTATCTGATCGCGGCGGCGATTTTGGCCGTGTACATCGTGCTGGGCATGCTCTATGAAAGCTACGTTCATCCGATCACCATCCTGTCCACGATCCCGTCGGCGGGGATCGGAGCGCTGCTGGCGCTGATGGCATTCGGCTACAACCTGGATGTGATCTCGCTGATCGGCATCATCCTGCTGATCGGGATCGTGAAGAAAAACGCCATCATGATGGTCGACGTGGCGCTGGAGTCCGAGCGTCGCGATCGCATGTCCGGCGAAGCGGCGATCCGCTACGCCTGCCACCTGCGCTTCCGGCCGATCATGATGACGACCGGGGCGGCGATCCTGGGCGCGCTGCCGCTCGCGCTCGGCACCGGTGCCGGATCCGAAGTTCGGGCCCCGCTGGGGGTGACGATCGTCGGGGGCCTGCTGTTTTCGCAGTTCCTGACCCTGTACACGACTCCGGTCGTGTACCTCTACATCGACCGCATCAACCCCTTCAAGGCGCGCGAATGGACGCGGGCCCGTCAACCGTTGGGCGATCGCTCCCCGGAATCGCTCGACTGAGCCAGCCTCGGGCCGTCCGGCACCGGTCAGGCTGCGGCCTGCTCGTGGTCCTGCCCCGCGAAAGCAGCCAGCACCTCGGCGGTCTGCGCGGCGCCCAGCGGCCGCGACAGCAGGAAGCCCTGGGCGCAGGCGCAATCGAGTTGCCGCAGGCACTCCAGCTGTGCATTGGTCTCGACGCCCTCGGCGATCACGCGCTTGCCCAACGCGTCGCCCAGGCGGACGATGGCGCGCACGATCTCGCTGCTCTCTTTCGTCTCGCCGATCTGCCGCACGAACGAGCGGTCGATCTTGAGGCTGGTGATCGGCAGTGCCGAGAGGTAACTGAGCGACGAATAGCCGGTTCCGAAGTCGTCCACGCTCAGCCCCACGCCCAGGTCGCGCAGTTCCTTGAGCGTGCCCACCACGGTCTCGAGCTTCTGCATCAGCGTGCTTTCGGTGATCTCCAGGGCGAGGCACGAAGGCGGAACGCCCGTCTCGCGCAGCGTCTCGCGGACGAAGGCGACGAACTGCGGTCCGGTCAGATCCTTGCCGGAGATGTTCACGTGCACGCTGAGCTCGCGCGTCGCGGGGTAGCGCTCGTGCCAGGTGCGCAACTGGCGGCACACGCGCCGGATCGCCCACTGCGTCAGCTGATTGATGAGCGCGGATTCCTCGGCGACCGGAATGAAGGTTCCCGGGCCGATCAGACCCCGCTGCGGATGGTCCCAGCGCATCAGCGCCTCGAACCCGACCAGCCCGCGCGGTTCGATCCGATACAACGGCTGGAAGGCGAGCGAGAGCTGGTCGGCCGCCAGAGCCTGCTGCAGCTCGCTTTCGAGGCGCAGCCTTTCCGAGGCGAGCTCGTACAGGCTGGCGTCGAACAGGGCATAGCAGGCTCTGCCCTTGTTCTTTGCTTTGTACATGGCCAGGTCGGCATCGCGCATCGCTTCCTCCGGCGTCTCGTAGGCGAGGTCGCTGAAGGTGATGCCGATGCTGGCGCTGGTGCTGATCTCGGTGCCGGCAATCCGGAACGGTTCGCGCAGCGCATCCTGCAGGCGCTCGGCCAGAACCACCGCGTGGTGGGTTCCGCCGCGTATCCGGCTCAGGATCGCGAACTCGTCGCCGCCCAGGCGGGCCACCAGGTCGGTGGGCCGCACCACCTGCTTGATGCGGCGGGCCGCGCGCACCAGGAACTTGTCGCCGGCGCCGTGTCCCATGCTGTCGTTGATGCGCTTGAACCGGTCGAAATCGAGATACAGGACCGCGAAGTGCTCGGAGGGGTCGCGGCGATGCGCTTCGATCGCCTCCGTCAGACATTCGTAGAAGCGGTTGCGGTTCGCGAGGTGGGTCAGGCCGTCGTGATAGGCGATGTACTGCAGCCTGCTTTCGGCCAGGCGCCGGTCGGTGATGTCCTGGACCTGGAAGATCAGGCAGGCTTCGGACTCGTTGGCTTCGGCGAAGATCGCGCAGTGCAGCAGGATCCACAGCTCGGTGCCTTCGCGCAGCCGGCAGCGCAGCTCGAGCACCAGGGTGTCCAGTTCGAGCGTCAGCACGCGCTGCAGCTGGGCCTTGAGCGTGTCGGCGTGCTCCTGCGCCAGAAATTCGGTGAAGGGCGTGCCGCAGATGTCATCGGCCGGGCGCTGCAGCAGGGTGCACAGCGCGTGGTTGGCCCGCAGCAGGCGGCCGTCGACCGACACCAGCCCCATGCCGATGGCGGCGTGCGAGAACGCACTCAGGAAGCGCTTTTCGCTGCGCTCGAGCTCGTGCAGGTAATGGGCCTGCTGTGCAGCCTCGCGCTGCGCCGCCTCCGCGCGCTCCCGGTTGGAGCGTTCGATCGCCTCCCGCTCGGTGGCTTCCTGCTGGCCGAAGTAGTAGTGCAGGGTCGCCTGGAACATCGCCACCATCGGCAGCGCCACGATCAGGGTGGTGACGCCGAACTGCCGGAACGCGAGATAGAGCACGGCTGCCACCGAGGCGCTCGCCGCGTAGGTCAGGCCGAGCCAGCCGACGCTGCGTACGCGCTCAGCGAGGCTGGGCCACTGATTGCGCTTCAGGTGAACGACGGTGGCCACCAGCGTCGGTCCGACGACGAAATAGGTGGCCGCGAACAGCATCGTGGCGACGAACACGGCGCCGTCGCCGGCCATGCCGGCGCGGGGCATCGCGGTGACCACCGACTCGAACGTCTGGGCGCACACCAGCATCGCGATGGCGGCCGCGGCGGGGCTGAAGACGCGGCTGGACCAGCGCGGAGTGGTGCGCCATGCGATCGCCGCCGATTCGGCCGCGGCTCCGAACACGGCCGCCTCCGCCCCATGCAGCAGCAGCAGCAGGAAAATGAAGATGTCGCCGGCCGCGATCGAGTATTTTGTCTTCGGAATGCGCAGCGGGAACATCGCAACGATGGCCGCAACCAGCGTGATGGCGAGCACCTGCCATACGTGCGACGGCGGCAGCGAGGCGACCTTGACCACGGCGAACCCGGTTGCCACCAGGCCGCTCGCGGTCAGAGCCAGCCAGTAGGCCGCGGCGGCGGCGTTGTAGTCCGGAAAGAAGCGCTGCCGGATGCCGGTGGCCTTCAGGTCAGTCGGGGCGGACGCGACGGTGGCGCTTTGCGCCTCGCTGCTCACGGCTCTCCCAGCAGGCTCGAGTTGTTCGCGCGGCTCACGCCGGGCTGGCCGCTTTCGCTCAGTGCAATGCCTTCGGCCAGCGCGATGCCTTCGCTCAGAGCGATGCCTTCGGCCAGTGCGATGCCTTCGCTCAGCGCAATGCCTTCGCTCAGGGCGATGCCTTCACACAAGGCGATGCCCTCGCTCAGCGCGATGCCCTGGCCGAGCGTGATCCCGCTGCCGTTGGCCACCCAGCTCGCCAGCGTGGCGGTCGGAATGAACATGCCCGTGCGGCCGAGGTACGAGCTGGTGCCGGCCAGCGACGTCGCCCAGATCACACCGGGCGTGACCAGCGACTGGTTCTGCACGATCGGGCCCTGTGTGATCGATTGCACGAAGGTGTTGGGCACCGCAGGAGCGGGCCAGTACGTCACCGTGGCGCGCTGTGCGCCGTGTCGCACCCACAGGATGCGCGGGTCGTACATCGGCTGATACCGGGTGAACAGCGCCGTACCGCTGAACAGGTGGCTGCCGCCCGCGGTGACGATGCGACTCCAGTTGAACGTCTGGCCGTTGATCGTCGTGACCGGCGCCGGCATCGCCTTGCCGGCCGCCAGCAGGTTGTCGCCGGCGTGGATCTGGCCGGCGTTGATCGCCGGGGCGATATCGGTGCGTAAGGCCCTGGCCAGCCGAACCGCGCCTTCGATGTTCAGCTCGCCCGCGCCCTGCTCGACCAGGAAGTTGCCGGGCAGCGGCTGAGCCGTGTACTGCAGGATCGCCTTGATCAGCGGCGGCGTCAGCCCGGGATTGGCCTGCAGCATCAGGGCGGCGGCGCCCGCCACGGCCGGGGCCGCGATCGAAGTGCCGCTCAGATTGAGCAGCTGCTGGTTCCAGCCCTGCCACGCGCCGCCGTAGGGTGAAGACAGAGCGGGATAGGTCGCTGGGAGATAGGCCCATTCGAGCGGGGTGCCGAGGATGTCCGAGGCGAGGGCACCCACGATCTTGTTGCCCGGCGCCACCAGATCGGGCTTGATCAGGTTGTCGTACTGGGTCGTGCCTGCGGCATCGACGTACGAGCCCCGGGTGGGACCGCGCGAGCTGAAGAAGTTGACGCTGTCGTCGGTGCGGCTGATCGTCCCCTTGGTGTTGACCGAGCCGACCGTGATCACCGACGGCTCGTCGCCGGGTGAGCTGATCGAGCCGAACACTTCGGTCCCGCTCGCGCTCTTGCCGAAATTGCCCGCGGCGACGACGACCGTGATCCCCGCATCTACGGCGCTGCGCACTGCGCGGCACAGCGGATCGGTCTGGTAGGTTTCGGTCGAATCGGCGGCCAGGCTCAGGTTCATCACCCGGATGTTGTAGGTCTTGGCGTTGAAGATGACCCAGTCGATGCCCGCCAGCACGTCGCTCAACTCGCCCGAGCCGGTCGCGTCGAGCACCTTGACGTCGAACAGGTTGGCATTCGGCGCGATGCCGGTGGAGTCGGTCGATTGATAAGAGCCCCGGCCGGCGGCGACCGAGGCGACATGGGTGCCGTGGCCGTACAGGTCGGGGCGGAGCAGCCCGGCAACCCCGATGGTTGCCTCCAGATTCGTCAGCAACGAACCGGTGGGTGCCAGCAGAGCGGACAGGTCGATGCCCAGACTCCAGCTCCTGCTGCCGCTCGAGGTGGCATCCCCCGTTTTTTGCATGTCAACCGCCCAGACCACGCGGGATGCTCCGTTGGGGCCCTTCATGTTCTGGTGGCTCCAGCTGATGCCGGAGTCGAGCACCGCGATGCCGACCCCGGTACCGTCCAGGCCCGTGTAGGAGGAGCCTCCCAGCAATGAGCTCGAGTAGGTCCGCACGCCGGGGGCGATCGCGCCGGTCGTGTATTCCATTGCGCTGGCCACGCGAAAGGTCAGGCGGTTCGGCGAGATGCTCTGTACGTCGGAGCGCGCGGCGATAGGGCCCACCTGGCTGGCCGGCAGTACCACCAGCAGGGCCGGCACGGACACGTAGTGGTAGTAGACGGACCCGCCGCCGGCGACCACCGCGGCGCGCAGGGCCGTCAGGTTCGGGTCGGTGCTGTTGGAGACGATCAGCGCCTTGACATAGCGCACCCCCAGCAGGTCCGTGGCCCAGTTCAGCAGAGGCGTCAACGGCGCCTCTATTACAGACAGCAGGTCAGGGGCGATCTTGGCCTGGGCGGTTGCCTGGGCGCGGGCCGGCGCACTGCCGAGCGTTGCGGCTGTCAAAATCGCCATGCACATGGCAACCAGCCTTGCGGGCACGCCCAGAGCGGCGGCTGTCGAAGAGCGGCACATCGGCTTCATATCGATCTCCTCGTCCGGCGCTGGCTCTGGCGCCCCGCCAATAGCCCAGACCCGTGCCCCAATTGAATTGGGGACAGACAAATTACCGGTAATCCTTTATGGAGATCGGCGCGGAAATGCCGCCCTTTAGGGAGGTATTTCCCTAACTCTTGGGAACTTAAGAGGCGTCTATACGGTAGACGTTGTGCCGATTGAGCGGTCCAGGAAGGCTCGAGGGCGCCTGGGCCCTGCTAAGCGGATCGTTCCCGGGTCGGGTGAAGCTTGCGCACCCACCGGGACAATTTTTTCCTGAGGAAACCTTCGGCAGGCGTCAAGGCGCCCGTGGGGGGCCTGGCCGCGTTCATGCGAGGATCGGCTTCATGCGGCAGCTCGGCGATTACGAGCGCACCGTACAGGGGTCGCTGGGCCACGGTCGCGTTCCTTCGGCCGCACGTCATCGACTGCGGCTATCGCCTCCCTGTCCCCTGAGTCATTAGAGCACCGAACCCTGTCCCCTGCATAGCACCCTGATGGCTTAGCGTGGGCGCTGTTATTGTTCGAGGGCCATGTTCGGCCATGATGCAGACAAGCCGCACAAGAGCGTCGACGATCAGTGGCCGGGCTGGGCGGCGCTGATCGTGGCTGCCTCGATGCTGCTGGCGCTTGTGCTCCTTTCTGCCTGACCCCGGCGCAGTGACATGCCGGTTCCGGCATGGCCACCCTTTATGTTGCATCGGGCATGTTTTGAGAATATGCCGAAGGCGACATACACTGCAGGGATGGACTATCGAATTCAATCGCCCGGCCAGCTGTCGAGCCACCTGCGCGCGCTGCGCAAGACCGCGGGCCTGAGCCAGCAGCAGCTCGGCGCGCTGATCGGCGTGGGCCAGACGCGGATCGCCCGCATCGAGGCCGATCCGTCTTCGATCAGCACCGACCAGCTGCTCAGCATCCTGAGCGCTCTGGGCGTGCAGGTGATTCTGCGGACCCAGGACGAAGCGGGCAAAGCGGTGGCGGCGCCGAAGCGGTCTGCCAGGGCACGCACAGGCCGCCGCACGCCGGACGAGCCCTGGTGAGCGATGGCCGAGCTGAACGTCTGGATGAACGGGTCACTGGTCGGCGTCTGGTTCGCGCTGCGCAGCGGAACGCCGGGTTTTCGCTACCGGCCGCAGTGGCGCGATTCGCCGCAGGGACGCGTGCTGTCGCTGTCGCTTCCGTTCACGGCGAGCCTGGAGCACCGCGGCGAGGTCGTAACCAACTACTTCGACAATCTGCTGCCCGAGAGCGTCGATATCCGAAGGCGCCTCAGGGCGCGCTTCGGCGCGCGCTCGATCGACGTGTTCGACCTGCTCACGGCGATCGGGCGCGATTGCGTGGGCGCGGTTCAGCTGCTGCCGCCGGAGGCGACGCCGCAGGGATGGAACCGGGTCGAGTGCGAGCCGCTTACCGAGGCGGGCGTGGCGCGCGTGCTGGCCTCGGCCACCTCGGCCTCGCCGCTGGCGCCGGGCGAGGAGCAGGATTTTCGCATCTCGATTGCCGGCGCCCAGGAAAAGACCGCACTGGTGAGGATGGGTGGCAAGTGGTATCGCCCGCGCGGGGCCACGCCCACGACGCACATCCTGAAGCTGCCGCTCGGACTGGTCGGAAACCTGCGGGCGGACATGACCGATTCGGTCGAAAACGAGTGGTTGTGCGCGCAGCTGATGGGTCGGCTCGGGATCCAGATGGCCGATACCGAGATGGCGAGGTTCGGCGAGCGCAAGGTGCTGGTGGTCAAGCGCTTCGATCGGCGCTGGCAGGGAATCGACGAGGCCGCCGAGGAGCGCCCGGGCTTCAAGATGCCGGCGCGCGCCTGGATCGCGCGGCTGCCGCAGGAGGACCTGTGCCAGGCGCTGGGGGTGGCGCCCGGCCGCAAATATCAGCCCGATGGAGGCCCGTCGATGGCGGATTGCCTGCGCCTGCTGGCCGAGAGCGAGCAGGCCGAAGCCGATCGGGGCCTGTTCGTGCTGGCCCAGTTCGCCTTCTGGCTGCTGGCGGCCACCGACGGGCACGCGAAGAACTTCTCGATCCACCATCGGCGCGCAGGCCGCTTCGCGCTCACGCGCCTGTACGACGTGATCTCGGCCTGGCCCATCATCGGCACCGGGCCCAGCAAGCTTCCGTACGAACGCGCCAAGCTGGCGATGGGTGTTCCCGGCTCGACCGTGCACTACCGGCTGCGCGACATCCAGCCCCGCCACTGGAAAGCATTGGCGCAACGGTGCGGACCGGGCCTATGGGATCGCATCGTGGCAATGGCCGAGTCGGTCGAGGCCGTGCTGGGGCGTGTGCAGCCGCTGCTGCCGCAGCGCTTTCCAAGCCGGATATGGACGCCGATCAGCTCCGGCATGCGCCGGCACGCCCAGCGGTTCCTGCGCGCCGCCGCAGCGGCTCAGATGTCTTCGCGGCGGCGATAGGGAATCGCGTCCCACAGGTCTGAACTGGGGCTGTCGTGCAGGTGCCGATGGTATTGGGCCAGTGCATACAGCTCGTTCAGAACTTTCTGCGTGAATCCCTCGCGCCTGCTGCGCTTGTTGACCAGCAGTTCCTCGAAGTAGGACTCGATCATCCGTGGCGAGTCCCAGAAACGCGACAGGCGGTTGACGATGCGCGGGAACTGGTTGGCCAGCGCGAGTGGCGCAACCTCTTGCGGAAGCTCGCCCAGCCAGGCCACCGCCGCCAGACTCAACGCCTGGTCATAGCGCGAAGGCGCCTGCCGCAGCGAGACGGGGTCGACCGGCCGCCGCCAAGTCCCGAACGGGTCATTGGAGGGCGATCGGCGCGGGGGCGCGGGGATCTCCTTTTTCTTCAACTGCCGGTTCCTTCAAATGGTGGCCAAACGGCAAGACCACCGTAACAACCCAATCGGCAGATTATTGGCAGGGTTGATCCCGAATCGCTCAAAAAGCGCGGCTGTGCGCCTGCAGCAATCAGGAAACCTCGAGGGATCAGATTCTCATTGGGCTCGCGCCAACACCATATAACCGTGTATGGATCATGGTTGATCATCCTACTCAGGGGCGCGGATATAACGGCCTTGACAATAACTGCCTGGGCAGATACAGTCCGCGCAACGCGAAGCTTCCGACCGGATAGGCACAAGTTCGATGGGCGACATCTACAACCCGGAAACGTTCGTCGTCAACAAGAGCGTGTTCCGCCTGATCAACCGCGTGAAGAACGAAGCGCTGTCCGCGCTCGATCAGGCGCTGGCGGCCGATCCCGAGGTGTCGGCGCTGGAGGTCACCGCAGCCCAGTACGTGATCATCGCCCAGCTGGCCGAGCGGGAAGCCAACTCGTCCGCTCAACTGTGCAAATCGTTCTCGTATGACGCCGGGGCCATGACGCGGATGGTCGACCGCCTGGAGGCCAAGGGCCTGGTGGAGCGCCGGCGCTGTCCCGGCGACCGGCGGTTGATCAACCTGGAATTGACCGAGGCCGGCAAGGCGCTTTTTCCGAAGATGAAAGCAATATCGGCGACTGTGCAGAACCGCTTTCTGCGCGGTTTCAGCAAGGTGGAGGTGCGGCAGCTTGAGGAATTCCTGGGCCGCATTCTGCAGAACGCCTGATTTTTTTTGACCCCATTACTGCCTAGGCAGTAGCAGCTACGGCAATGAAGAGCGTGTGGTCTTGCAGAAGGAGAGCGGACTTGACCCCTCAACGGCGGAGCTCGTCGGGAACCCGCTGGCGGTTGACGGCGCCTTGGGTGGTTGCGATGGGCGCGCTGCTGGTCATGGCCGGCTGCGCGAGCACGCACGGGATCAAGCCGCAGTCGTCGCTGGCGAGCGCCGACAACCTGTCGGCCGAGCGATCGCTGGGCGAAGCGCAGGTCGATTCGGGCGCCTGGCCGGCGCAGAACTGGTGGAGCCGGTTCGGCGATCCTCAACTGGATCAGTTGATCGGCGAGGCGCTGGCGGGCAGCCCGAGCCTGCAGGTGGCCCTGGCTCGCGCGCGGCAGGCCTCGGCCCTGGCCGACTCGGCCAACGCAGCGCGCAGCCCGCGCGTGGATGCCAGCGGTTCGGTCACGCGCGAGCGCTTTCCAGCCAACGGTGTGATACCGCCACCCTTTGCGGGCGGCTGGGGATCGCTCGATCAGCTGCAGGCGACGCTGAACTGGGATATCGATTTCTGGGGCAAGAACCGCGCCGCGTTCGAGCAGGCCCTCGGGCAGGCGCGGGCGGCGGCGGTGGACGCGCAGGCGGCGCGCCTGGCGCTGTCGGTCGACGTCGCTCATGCCTACGTTGAACTGACGCGCGCCTACCTGCAGCTGGATGTGGCTCAGTCCACCGTAGGCCAGCGCGAGCGCATCTACACGCTTACGCGCGAACGCAACGCCGCCGGCATCGACTCGAGACTGGAACTGAAGCAGGCCGAAGCGGCCGTCTCGGCGGCGCGCGAGCAGGTGTTGCAGTGGAACGAGACGATCGCGCTCACCCGCGACCAGATCGCCGCCCTGATGGGGCAGGGGCCCGATCGCGGCCTGTCGATCGCGCGACCGGGTGCGATGGCGGCCGTCGACGCCGCCGTTCCGTCGCGGCTGCCGTCGCAGCTGCTCGGACGCCGCCCCGACATCGTCGCGCAGCGGTGGCGGGTCGAGGCGAGCCGGCATGGCATCGACGTCGCGCGGGCCCAGTTTTATCCCGATGTGAACCTGACCGCCTTCGTTGGCTTTCAGAACCTGGGTACGCAGGGCTTTTTCGCGCTGAGCAGCCGCCAGATCGGCGTCGGACCGGCGCTGAGCCTGCCGCTGTTCGATGCCGGGCAGCGACGCGCCAATCTGGCCGCTGCCGACGCGCAGTACGACGCGGCGGTCGAGCAGTACAACCAGAGCCTGTCGGATGCGCTGCGCGAGGTGGTCGATCAGCTCACCTCGTTCCGAAGCGTGGCTCAGCAGCGCAGCGAGCAGGAGCTCGCGCTGGCCGCCTCGCGCGATGCCTATGACCTGGCGCTGCTGCGCTACCGCGAGGGCATCGGCAATTACCTGCAGGTGCTGAGCGCCGAAGCGCCGCTGCTGGTCCAGGAAAGCCTGGATGCCGATCTGCGCGCCCGCGCTCTGGACCTTTCGGTCAACCTGGTGCGCGCGCTGGGCGGGGGATTCGAGCAGTCGACTTCCCCGCTGGCCGCAGCGACACCGCAGCCGTAACCCGCTTTTGTACGAGGAGAGCCTGCCATGACAACCGATCAAAGCCCCGCCAAGTTGGATTCGATGTCGCGCCAGCGGCGGCGCTGGTTGATGCTGGCCAGCGGCGTGATCGCGCTCGCGGCGATCGGGTTTGCCACGTACTGGGGGATGGCGCTGCGCTTCGAGGAGTTCACGGACGACGCCTACGTCAGCGGCAACGTGGTGCAGATCACACCGCAGATCTCGGGCATCGTGGTGGCGATCGGGGCCGACAACACGCAGTTCGTGCAGGCCGGCCAGACGGTGGTGCAGCTGGACCGGGCCGACGCGAAGGTCGCCCTCGACCAGGCCGAGGCGCAGCTGGCGCGCACCGTGCGCGAGGTGCGCAACCTGTTCTCGACCTCGGAGCAGCTCGCGGCGAGCCTGCAGGTGCGCGAGGCCGACCTGGCCACGGCGACGCAGGATCTGGCGCGCCGCGAGCGGCTGGCCGATACGGGCGCCATTTCGGGCGAGGAGCTGCAGCACGCGCGCGATGCGTACACGGCTTCGCAAGCGGCGGTGCTGTCCGCCCGCCAGCAACTGGCGGCCAATCGCGCCCGCGTCGACGGCACGACGGTCGAGAATCATCCGGACGTACAGAATGCGGCGGCGGCGGTACGGGCCGCGTACCTCACTTACGCGCGCACCAGTTTGCCGGCGCCGGTGTCGGGCTTTGTCGCGCAACGCAGCGTGCAACTGGGCCAGCGCGTCAACCCGGGCGCGCCGCTGATGGCCATCGTTCCGCTGGAGCAGGTCTGGATCGACGCCAATTTCAAGGAGCCGCAGCTCGCCGCGATGCGGGTCGGGCAACCGGTTCGCCTGGTCGCCGATGTGTACGGCGGCGGCGTCACGTTCCGCGGAACGGTGATCGGATTCAACGCGGGCACGGGCTCGGCGTTCGCGTTGCTGCCGGCCCAGAATGCAACCGGCAACTGGATCAAGATCGTCCAGCGCGTACCGGTGCGCGTCGCGCTCGATCCGGCCGAGCTGGCCGCGCACCCGCTGCAGATCGGGCTGTCGATGAAGGTCCAGGTGGACACGCACGACCGCGCCGGCGCGCGGCTGCCGCAGCTTGCGCAAAACGTCCCGACCTATTCGACCGACGTGTTCGGCGCGCCCGACGAGCTGGCCGACGAGCGGGTGCGCGAGATCATCGCGCTGAACCGATCCGGATCGGCCGCCTCCTCGCTGGCGAGCCGGCGGCTGCCGCCGGGGGAAGCCCCGTCCACGACCCGGCTTGCGACGATAAAGACGGTGCCGACGATCAAGGCCGCATCCAACGGCCGCGCGATGTAGGGCTCGAACGCAGGCGATGACCAAACACAGGGGGTGACCATCATGGCGGCCGAAGACTCCAGCACGCCGGCTCCGGCACCTGCACCGGCCCTGCAGCCATTGCATGGGCGCAATCTGGCGCTCGGCGCGATTGCGCTGTCGCTGGCGACGTTCATGAACGTGCTGGACACGTCGATCGCCAACGTGTCGATTCCGACGATCGCGGGCGATCTGGGCGTCTCTCCGGACCAGGGCACCTGGGTGATCACTTCGTTCGGCGTGGCCAACGCCATCTCGCTGCCGCTGACCGGCTGGCTGACGCGCCGCTACGGGCAGGTGAAGCTGTTCACCGCAGCGGTGGCGCTGTTCGTGCTGACGTCGCTGCTGTGCGGGCTGGCCCCTTCGCTGCAGACGCTGATCTTTTTCCGGGCGCTGCAGGGCGCGGTGGCCGGACCGATGATCCCGCTGTCGCAGGCGCTGCTGCTGGCGAGCTACCCGGCCCGCAAGGCGGGCAGCGCGCTGGCGATCTGGGCGATCACCACCATGGTGGCTCCGGTTGTCGGGCCGGTGCTGGGCGGTTGGATCACGGACAACATCGCCTGGCCCTGGATCTTCTACATCAACGTGCCGGTGGGCGTGTTCGCCGGGGTGGCGAGCTGGCTCATCTACAGGCGCCGCGAGACGGCAACCGTGCGGCTTCCGATCGACATCGTTGGGGTGGCGCTGCTGGTCCTGTGGGTCGGGGCGATGCAGATCATGCTGGATCAGGGCAAGGACCTGGACTGGTTTTCCTCGACCACGATCGTGGCGCTGGCGCTGGTGGCCGCAATCGGCTTCGTGTTCTTCCTGATCTGGGAGCTCACCGAGCGGCATCCGATTGTCGACCTGAGCCTGTTTCGGCTTCGCAACTTCTGGACCAGCACGGTCGCGATCTCGCTCGGCTATGGCGCGTTTTTCGGCAGTGTCGTCCTGGTGCCGCTGTGGCTGCAGCAATACATGGGCTACACCGCGACCCTGGCGGGCGTGGTGCTGGCTCCGGTCGGATTTCTGGCCATTGCGCTGGTGCCGCTGGTCGGACGGACCATCCACCGCGTCGATCCGCGTTTGTACGTGACGATCTCTTTTATCACCTTCGCACTGGTCAATTTCATGCGGGCGCACTTCGACACCGATGCCTCGTTCGCCACGTTGCTGCTGCCGACCGTGATACAGGGTGCCGCCCTGGCGTTCTTTTTCGTTCCGCTGGTGTCGCTGTCGCTGTCCGGGGTTTCGCCCGACCGCGTACCGGCGGCGTCGGGACTGCTGCAATTCGCCAGAATCACGGCGGGCTCGTTCGGAACCTCGATCGTGACGACCTTCTGGGATCGGCGGGCCACGCTGCACCATTCGCAGCTGGTCGAGCACGTGACCGCCGGCAGCCCGGTGGCGTCAAGCGCCCTGCAGACCCTGAAGGCGCACGGGATGTCGCTCGGGCAGAGTCAGGGTCTGATCAACCGGATCATCGACCAGCAGGCCTTCATGGTCTCGGCCGACGACATCTTCTACATATCGGGGCTGCTGTTTCTGTCCCTGATCGTGGTGATCTGGCTGGCCCGGCCGGCTGGAGCGGCCAGCGGTGCAGCCGGTGCCGCAGCCGGGGCGCACTGATCGCAGCGCAGCCGGTCCAATGACACGCAACGGACCTGTGTCCGTTTGAGTCGAGGGAGGTGCAAGTGGATCCCACCCGGCGGGACCGCGTCGAGCGCTCGGGCCGCGGGCGGCTGGCAAGATGGGCCATCTGGGGCGCCTGGCTGGCGGTGTGCGCGGCGCTGGCGCTGCTGGAGGGTCTTGCCCAGGTACCCGCGCCCGCCAAGCCCTTCACCGACTATCGTTCCGAGCAGCCTGGGACGGTGCACCGGATCAGTTTGCGCGATCTGCCCGCCCCGTATGCGACCCGCTCGGCGTCGAACGGGCCGCGCATCGTCGCGCGTCCCGAAAAGGCCTGGCCGGTAGCCCCGCTCGGATTCAAGGTGGAGCTGTACGCGACCGGGCTGATCGGCCCGCGTGTGATCCGGCGGGCGCCCAACGGGGATCTGTTCGTTGCCGCAAGCGCCGGGGGGCGCTTCAGCGTGCTGCGCGGCATCACGGCCGCGGGCAAGCCCGAGCGGGTCGAGGTGTTCGCCGAAGGCCTGGCCCACCCCTATGGGATGGCCTTCTATCCGCCCGGCCCCGATCCGAAATGGGTTTACGTCGGCGACAGCAGCGCCGTCGTGCGGTTTGCCTATCGAAGCGGCCAGTTGCAGGCGAGCGGGCCGGCGCAGCGGGTGGCCGAGTTGCCCGAGGGAGGCGGGCACTGGACGCGCGATCTGCAGTTTTCGAAGGACGGTGCAACGCTTTATGTCGCGGTCGGGTCCGCATCCAACGTCGATGACCCCGACAACACGCCGGAAGAAAAGCAGCGGGCCGACATTCTCGCCTTCGATCCGGACGGAGCGCATCGCCGCGTCTATGCGTGGGGCATACGCAACCCCTCCGGGCTGGCCATCGATCCGGCCACCGGACAGCTCTGGTGCACGGTGAACGAGCGCGACGGGCTAGGCGATGACCTGGTGCCGGATTACATCACGCACGTGGAAGCGGGCGGATTCTATGGATGGCCGTGGTGGTATCTGGGCGCGCACCAGGACCCGCGCCACGCCGGCAAGCGCCTGGAGCTGGCCCGCTCGGTGATCGTGCCCGACGTGTTGCTGCAGGCGCACAACGCCTCGCTGCAGATCGCCTTCTACCAGGGCGAGCAGTTCCCAGCGGAGTACCGCGGGCACATCTTCGCCGCCGAACACGGATCCTGGAACCGGTCGGTCCGCACCGGTTACGAGGTGATCCGGGTGCCGGTCGATAGTGGCGGACACGCGAGCGGGGAGTACCAGGACTTTCTGACCGGATTCGTTGTGGATGACCAGCACGTGTGGGGAAGACCGGTCGGCATCGCCGAGGCCCAGGACGGCTCCCTGATGGTCAGCGACGACGGGTCCAACTCGATCTGGCGGGTGTTCTACCCTCCTTCGCGCTGACCCTCCTTCGCGCTTGCGCGCTACGGAGGGCGAGCCCGCCCGAGCGGACAGGGCCAGTCACCGCCGCAGGCGCCGGGCGGGCTTGCCCGCCGTAGCGCCGCAGGCGCGAAGGCGGGTTTCGTCCCACCTGCGCGGGCTTCGTCCGGCCGGGACCCGGTTACGTCGGAGCGGCTGGCCACGAGCCGGCCGGCCGCGCGACAATGAGGCATGGTCAGGTCCGAACGGCTCGCGCCCGAAGGCCCGTTGCTGCGGGCAGCGGGTGATCCCCGCTCCGAAGGGGTGCACCGCGCGTTTTTCGCGATCTTCAATGGCATCAGCGTCGCGCTGGTGTTCTGGCTGTGTTTCGTGGTGGCGTTCACTTCGCAGCTCAGGGTGTTGCCGCTGGAAAGCGGCTGGGACTGGGTGGTCGATGTGGCCTACCTGACGCGGCAAAACCTGGCCAGCGGCCTGCTGGTGCTGCTGGCGGTGGCTCTGGGCAGCGCGCTGCTGCCCGAGCGGCTCAGCCCGCGCGCGCGCTGGATGGCGATGATCGCGATGCTGGCCGTGGCGGCCGCCCTCTCGACGTGCATACGCCTGGCCATGTCCCGCTACCCCATGCATGGCGCGAAGGAATGGGCCGTCTGGTTTGCCGACGTGGTGGCGGTGTGGACGCTGCTCGGTTCGATAGCGTACGGCCTGGTGGGGTCGATCCGGCGTCAGACCGCAGCGCGTCGCCGCCTGGGCCAGCAGATCGCCGAGCAGAACACGTTGACCGCTGCTGCCTTGGAGGCGAGGCTAACGGTGCTGCAGGCCCAGATCGAGCCGCACTTCCTGTTCAATACGCTGGCGAACGTGCGGCGCCTGTGCGAAGTCGATCCGGAGCGCGGGCGCCGGATGCTGGCCAGCCTGCTCGACTACCTGCGCGCGGCGCTACCCGCGATGCGTCGCTCCTCGACGCCGCTGGGCCAGGAATTCGCGCTGGTGCGCGCCTATCTGTCGGTGCTGCAGCACCGCATGGGCGAGCGGCTGCGCTTCCGCATCGAGCTGCCGGAGCGGCTGGCCGCAGCCCCGATTCCGCCGCTGATTCTGCCCACACTGGTGGAGAACGCTCTGCGGCACGGCCTGGGACCGCTGCCGGAAGGCGGGACGATCACGGTACGGGCGGCGCAGGACGGCGCACAGATCGCGTTGAGCGTGGCCGATGACGGAGCCGGATTCCAGGCTGCGTCCGGTTCGGGTGTCGGGCTGGCCAACACGCGCGCACGGCTGTCGGCTCTGTTCGGCAGCGCCGCCGGTTTGACCCTGCGCGCCAACCAGCCGCGCGGCGTGATCGCCGAGGTGCGCCTGCCTTATATGGAAACCGGGAAGGCCACCGAGCAGGCGACCGGTGTGACCGAATCGAAGGCGGGCGCGTTGGCCGGAGCCGCGCACCTATGAACACGGTGGCGCGGGCGCTGCTGGCGGCACCGGGCCGGGTGGGGCGCCTTGGGGCGGCGCTGACTGCATGGGGCGGGGCGATCGCGTCGCTGGGGCCGACCCAGTGGAAGTGGGCCGGTTGCATCGGGCTGTTCGGAACGACGCTGCAGTGCGCTCTGATGTTCGGTGAACTGCGGCCCTCGGCGACGCCGTCCGAGGTGGCGCAGGTCGGCGTTGCGACCTCGATCTGCTGGGCGGTCCAGGTGGTGGTCGGACTGTGCGCCTGGGCGATCGCGGATCGGCCGGGGGTGGCGGCGGAACGGCGCCCGTGGCGGCTGGCGACGGCGCTGGTGGTCGCCGTGCTGCTGCAGGCTTTGATCGGTCCGGCGCTGACCGTGCTGCTGGTCGGGCACGTGGATCCGTGCATCGTGGACTGGTGCGAACACAAGGATTTTTCGAAGGTGCCGTCGTGGCTTCTGGAGGCCGAGTCGGGCGGCCGCATGCTGATCTTCGGCGCGCTGATCTACGCGTGGCTGGAAGTGCATCACCGCAACCGCGAGATCGAGCAGCGCCTGCTGGCTTCGCAGCAGGAGCGCGCCCAGCTGCTGCGCACCGCGTTCGATGCGCGCCTGACCGCGATGCGGGCCCAGGTTGATCCGCAGTTCCTGTTCGACAGCCTGGCCGACGTGCAGGCGGCCTACGTCGCCGATGCGCCGCAAGGCGCCGCGACGCTGGATCGGCTGATCGCGTACCTGCGCACCGCGTTGCCGCGTCTGCGCACCGAGGGATCGACGATCGGCGCCGAAGCCGAACTGGTCGGCGCCTGGCTCGCGGTGCTGGCGGCGCGGCGCGGGGGATGTCCCGCCTGGAGCTGCGGCATCGGCCCGGATTGCTCCGGCGTCCCATTTCCGGCCACGGTGCTGCTGCCGCTGGTCCAGTGGGCCGTGGCCGATGCCAGCCAGCCCGCGCGCGCGGTTTCGCTGACCGTGCAACGGCTGGCGGCGGGCGGTTCGAAGCGCCTGATGAGCGAGCTGCGCGTGCAGCCGGGTCGGGCGTGTGCGGACGACGAACCGGCGCCGCGCCGCATCCGGGAACGCCTGCAGGCGTTGTACGGCGAAGCGGCCGCCTTGAGCTGCTGCCAGGAGCAGGGGCCGGGCGGCCCGGAGCCGATCGCGCCGGCCACCGTGATCCGCGTGACGTGGCCCGATGAGAGCGCCGACCGCGATCATCGCTGAGGACGAGGCCCCGTTGCGAGAGCAGCTGATCGAGCAGCTGCACGCGCTGTGGCCCGAGTTGCAGATCCTCGCCGCTGCCGCCGACGGCATCGAGGCGTTGCGGCTGCTGGAGCAGCATCGGCCCGACATCCTGTTCCTCGACATCCAGATGCCGGGCGCTTCGGGCCAGGAGGTGGCGCGGGCCGGGGCGGCGCGCTGCCATATCGTGTTCGTGACCGCGTTCGATCAGCACGCGGTGGAGGCCTTCGAGCAGGGTGCGGTCGACTACGTGCTCAAGCCGGTTGTGCCGGCGCGCCTGTTCTCGACCGTATCCCGGCTGAAGGAGCGGCTCCAGGCCGGCCCGGCCCGGCCGGAAGCCATCGACGAGGTGCTGGACCGGATCGGCGCGCCGTCGCGCGCCGCGCTGCGCTGGATCAACGCGTCGGTCGGACAGAACCTGCGCGTGATCACGGTCGACGAGGTGCTGTACTTCCAGGCCGACAACAAGTACACGCGCGTGGTCACCGGGCAGGGCGAGGCTTTGATCCGCAAGCCGCTCAAGGAACTGATCGACGAACTCGATCCGCAGCAGTTCTGGCAGATCCATCGCTCCACGCTGGTGAACGCGGCGGCGATCGACCGCATCGCGCGCGACATGCGCGGACGGATGCTGGTTCACGTGAAAGGGCGCGACGACACGCTGCTGGTGTCGGATTCGTACGCGCACCTGTTCCGCCAGATGTAGGGGAGCCGGCGGTCGCTCGCCCCTGCAGGCTACCCGGTAGGATCTGCATTTCGTCGCACGCGGCTGGATTCAGGGCGGGGTGGCGTTAGGCTGGTCCGCTGCGATCAACCCACATCCGGAGGCGCTATGGGCGATAGCGATGAGCTGGGAAAACTGGGGGACTTGCACGGCCGCGGCATCCTGT
This sequence comes from Burkholderiaceae bacterium, assembly GCA_035939615.1. Taxonomy (GTDB): domain Bacteria; phylum Pseudomonadota; class Gammaproteobacteria; order Burkholderiales; family Burkholderiaceae_F; genus VBCK01. The sequence goes on from DASZFP010000100.1 coordinate 46,459, forward strand.
CCGACGAGGAGTTCGCGCGCGCCAAGGCGCGCGTGCTCAACGGATCGCCGCCGCAGCAGGGCCAGGCGCAGGGCCAGGCGCCCATCGTGCGTGCCATCAATGGCCTGCGCCGCAGCCGCGACGACCGCTGGCTGGGGGGCGTGTGCGGTGGAATCGGTCAGTCCACGGGTATCGCGGCGTGGCTGTGGCGCCTGGTGTTCTCGATCCTGGCACTGTGCGGCGGCGCCGGGCTGGTGACGTACGTGCTGCTGTGGATCTTCGTACCCCTGGAGCCGGCCCGCGTCGGAGTAGGACAGCCGGCCGGCTGAGCGGCGCCGGACCCTAGATCGGCTCGGCGATCGCCAGGTCGGGGTCCGACAGCGCCTGGCGTGCCAGCTGGACCCGCTCGCCGGCGAAGCGCGCCGCCTCGTCGGCGGTCAAGGCCTCGGCGAACAGGAACCCCTGCACCTTTTCGCAGCCGAGCCGCTCCAGGAAGCGATACTGCTCCAGGCGCTCGACGCCCTCGGCGACCACTTCCTTGCGCAGCGTGTGGGCCATGTTGATCATGGCGGCCACGATCGTGGCCGCGTCGTTGTCGGCGGGCGCATCGTCCAGGAAGCTCTTGTCCAGCTTCAGGATCGCCGCCGGCAACTTCTTCAGGTAGCCGAACGAAGAGTATCCGGTGCCGAAATCGTCGATGGCCACGCGCACGCCGGCTGCGGCGAGCGCATGCAGAGCATCGATCCCGGTGCTGTTGCCGCCCTGGACGAACATCGACTCGGTGACCTCGATTTCCAGCGCTCCGGTCGGCATCTTGGCCAGGTTCAGCAGGTACTGCACGGTGCGCATGAAATTGGACCGTAGCAGCTGGCGGTGCGACACGTTCACGGCAATGCGAGGGATCGGCACGCCTTCGCGCCGCCAGCGCTGGTGCTGCAGGCAGGCCTCCTTCAGGACCCAGGAGCCGATCGCGTCGATCAGGCCGCTTTCCTCGGCGAACGGGATGAAGGCGGCGGGCAGCAGCAGTCCCTCGCGCGGGTGGCGCCACCGCACCAGCGCCTCGACCGCGCACACCAGGCCGGTCCGCACGTCGATCTGCGGCTGGTAGTGCAACAACAGCTCGTCGCGGTCGAACGCCTGGCGCAGCTCGCGGTCGAGCGCGGCGCGCCGTTGCGCCTCGACGTTCATGCTCTCTTCGTAGTAGGCGAAGCGGTTGCGCCCCATGTCCTTGGCGCGGTACATCGCGCTGTCGGCCTTCTTCAACAGGTCCGCACCGCTGGTGCCGTCCTGGGGGTAGATCGCGATGCCCACGCTGCCACCGACGTAGATCGTGTGGCCCTCCACCTCGAAGGGCCGCGACAGCGCCTTGATCAGCTGGCGTGCAATCAGCCCGGCGTCGCGCGCGCAGGCGAGCTTGCCCAGCAGCACCGTGAATTCGTCGCCGCCGGGGCGGGCCACCGCGTCGCTGGCGCGCAGGTTTTCCCGGATGCGGCCGGCCGCCTGACGCAGAAGGGCGTCGCCGGCCGCGTGACCGAGCGTGTCGTTGGCCCGCTTGAAGCGATCCAGGTCCACGAACAGGATGCCCAGGCTGGTCTGGTCGCGCTGCGCGTTGGCCAGTTCCTGAGCCAGTAGCGCGAGCATCGAGGCCCGGTTGGGCAGCCCGGTGAGCGGGTCGGCGTGCGCCATCGTCTGCAGCTTGCGGTCGCGCTCGAGCGAGGAAAAAGCCACCTCCAGGCGGTCATCGACGCCCGTGAGCAGTTTCATCTGGTCCGCCGTCAACGTCAGCTCCGAGGGGTGGCCGAGTATCAGAATGCCCCAGACACGATCGCCGCGCGCGATCGGCTGCACCCAGTACTTGCACACCTGATCCTCCTGCCTGAGCTTGGTCAGGACCTGCTCGGGCAGCGGGGGATCCTCGTTCCAGCGAACGGCCGCCGCCGACTCCGGAATGCGCCGCTTCAAATCCGCGCTCAACGGGAACCGGACCCGGATCTTGGGTAGACCGTCGCGGCGCAGCACATAGATGCGCATCGACTCGGCGGCCTCGGATTCGTACATTCCCAGGATCACCGCGTGCGCCGAGGTGATGTAGCGCACGCAGCGCAGCGCGCTCTTGGCCACGTGGGAAACATCCGCCTTGCTCAGGATCGTCTTGTCGATCTGCGACAGCACGTTCAACGTGGCGAAGTTCATCCCCAGGTTGTGCGACATCTCGTTGAACGCAGCCGACAGCTGGGCGATTTCATCGCGCCCGTGTACCGGGAGCTGGGCCGAAAAATCGTGCTCGATGATGCGCCGCGTGCCGGCCAGCAGCCGATGCAGCGGATCGACGACGCGGGCGGCCTGGCGAGCCCCGAGCAAGACCACCCAAACGATGGCGACCGCCGCCACCAGCAGGATCCGCGCTTCCCGCAGACTCTGCGCCGCCTGCAGATGCTCGAGCACGGCCAGCGCCGCGATCGGAACCAGGCCCACGCCGATGGTCTGGGCGAGCAGGCGTCGCCCCAGCACGCTGCGGATCAGATTCAGACTCGTATTCAGCCAGGCGGGCCGTTCGGAGGTGTCGGCCGAACGCCGAGTTGGCGTGTCGCGCATCGTCAAGCAACCTGCGAAGCGGGAGGCGGGCAAGCCATCCATGCTTGATCGGCATCGCCGTGCGGAATTGAAGCGCGGGGCCACCTTTTGGCCCCTAATTTCCGGCTTCGTCCACGACGGTGGCGACGGCATCCTTGCTCGCGTCGGATCATCGCGCGCGCGAAGTTACAGGCAGTAACTTCGGTCACACCATGGCATTGGCTCGCGCGGCTGCCGTGCCGTTATTGGGAGCAGGCGCCAACCGGTTGCCGACGGTCGTGCAGATCCGGACCGCAAACCCGCAAAGATCCTGGAGGACTTAAGAATGAACCGAATCACCCGCGAGAGCTGCCGTGCGTTGATTGCCGCAACCTTGGCCGCTGCAAGTTTTGCCGCCTTCGCTCAAGCGGCCGGCACCGATGCCAACTGGGCCAAGAACCATCCGCGCCGCGCCGAGGTCAACGGCCGGCTGGCCAATCAGAACCATCGGATCAACAAGGAAGTCCGCCAGGGCGAGATCACCAAGACGCAGGCCGCTCAACTGCACCAGCAGGACCACGCGATCCGCCAGGAAGAACGCACCATGGCCAGCACCAACGGCGGCCATATCACCAAGACCGAGCAACGCGCCCTTAACCAGCAGGAAAACCAAGTCAGCCGGGAAATCGGCCACTGACGGGCCGCCCGCGCCGCCGCTCAGGCGGCGGCTACGGCGGCCCATGCCTGCGAAGCCTTGGCGAAGCAGGCCAGGACCTGCGAAGCCTTAGCGAAGCAGGCCAGGACCTGCGAAGCCTTAGCTTGCGGGCTGCCCTCCTTCGCGCTGCGCGCTTCGGAGGGCTGACCTGTTTCGCCGCGGCTTCCGCCGCGGCGAAACAGGTCAGAAGAACTCGACGTCGGCGGCCGACTCTTGGCGCTTTTCCAGCTGGCCGCCGGCGATCAGGGACTCGTAGCAGCGCACCTGATTGCGCCCGTGCTCCTTGGCGTAATACAAAGCCCCGTCGGCCCGGTCGAAGCAGGTCACGGCCGGGTCGGTCACGCCGATGCGCGTGTAACCGATGCTGATCGTGACCTGTCCGAGCTGTGGAAAGGTGTGCTCGGCCACGCGCCGGCGGAAGCGCTCCAGCGCCGCCTCGGCACTTTCGGGTGTCGAGGCTTCCAGCACGACCACGAACTCCTCGCCGCCGAAGCGAAACAGCTGATCGGCGCCGCGAAAGCTCTGACGCATCAGCCGTGCCACCAGCAGCAGCACGTCGTCGCCGAACAGGTGCCCGTAGCGGTCGTTGATGTTCTTGAATCGGTCGATATCGGCGATGGCGAACCAGGCCGGCACCACGCTGCCGGGGTCGCGCGACATCATCCGGTTGCGCTCCAGGATCTTGTCGAAGGTCTGTTCGAAGGTTTTGCGGTTCAGCAGCCCGGTCAGCGTATCGCGCTGGCCGTAATCCAGCACCGACAGGTGGTTGCCCAGCAGCCGGAGCACCCCGCCGATCAGCCGCACGTCGCGCGGACTGAGCGAGTCGCGCCGCGGATCGAGCTCGATCTCGATCAGCCCGACCGCGCCTTGCTCGTTCATCAGCGGGAACACCGTTCCCATCGAGATCTGGGTACCGAGGCCCGCCTCGTAGTGGACCGCCTCCTGAGCGATCTCGCACTCGTACCAGTGCGGCTTGTCGAGCAGGCGGGGCAATTGGCTCAGCGCCTGCGACTGGGCACCGTATTCCTGTCCGTCGCGGTCGATCAGCAAACGCCGCTGCACGCGCGGCACGGTGCCGTCATCGATCAGCCGGTAGACCACTACGCGGTGCGCCTCGACGTAGTCGTGCAGGATCCGTGCAACCGATATGTCGATCTGGTCCCGGTCGCGAAACGCGGTCGTCCGTGCGAACGATTCGAGCAGCTCCGAGAACGTATGCATCATTGGCCTGTGAACGGTTCACCGCCGGCCCGGGCAGGACGTGCCGGGGCGCGGGCCGGGCTAGGGGAACTCCTACGTAACGCTACCGGGCAGGTTGCGAAGCAAATCGCCCAAACAGCAGAACAATCCCGCGCCGTCTGTGCTGATTAGAGGCAACCCTTAGGGAAACCCTTAAAGGCAACCCCGATCGCCCGAAGGGGCGATCAGCGCCGCCTGGACTTCCGACTCGCGCCCCAGCGCGTCGCGCGCCTGCAGCAGCGTCAGGTCGGTGGCGCGGGCCGCCTCGGCCTGCAGCACTTTGATCTGTCGAGGCAGCGGCTGGCCCGGACGCCCGATGACCAATGCGCCGCAGCGGAGAATCTTCTCGCGCATGCGCCAGGGCGCGATGCGAGAACCGGTGTTCGGCAGCACCTCGGGAAGCCCGGGCAGGTACAGCGCGATCGAGCCCGCCTCCCAGTCCGGGCCCAGAACGAACCGGATCGAGCCTTGCTCGTGCGACGACCAGTGCCGCTGGGCCAGCGCGGCCAGCGACCGGGCCGCGAATCGATGGTGCGGCGCCGGGTCGATCCTCCACACCACCACGTTGTAGGCGATCGCGCCGATATGGCACAACGCGGTGGCTGCCGCAGCCGCCGCGATCGATCGCGCGGCAGGCAGGGGCATGTGGCTCAACACCAGCAGCGGGATCAGCAGCGTGGTGGTCGCGCCCCAGTGGTTCTGGGCAGCCACCCCGACCACCAGCGTCAGCAGCACGATGCCCACGATCGGCACCAGCGCCAGCGCCGCCAGCGCCCGCATCGCAGCCGCATCGCCCGGCGCGACCGGGGGCGCGTCCTGAACCGGCGCCGCCGCCGGGGGGGCCATCGCCACAGCGAACCACCGGGTCAGCGCCAGAGCCAGCAGCGCCGGTGCCAGCCGGACCGCCTGCTGAGCCAGGAAACCGGCGCACACCTTGAGCCGCTGCAGCGGACTCAGATCCGCCAGCAGGTTTTCTCCGGCGTACTGGAACGTGGTGAAGTGGTGATCGAGCAGCCACCCCACATGCGGCACCAGCGGCAGCAGCGTGGCGCCGGCGGCGAGCGCCGCGTGGCGCGCGAAGCGCGGCTGGCGGTGCACGCCAGCTGCCAGCAACGCGGCCGCGTTGGCGATCACGATCAAGCCCATCTGGTACTTGGTGAGCAGCCCGAACGCCTGGGCCAGCCCGAGCACGACCCACATGTGCCACCCGGCGCCCCGAACGATGCGCAGCACCGACCAGGCGCTGAGCGCGACGAACGGCAACATCACCGTGTTGTGGTTCAGAAACGAGCCGCGGCCCATCAGGTAGTAGTTGGCGGTCGACACCAGCAGCGCAATCAAGGCCAGTTGCGGCGCCAGCACCTGGCGCGCGGCGAGCCACAACAGCGCGAGCGCCAGCGCCACGCAGGCCATCGCCAGCGCGTAGGTCAGGGCGGCGCTGGGGCCGAACAGGTCGATGGCCACCCACAGCAGCCAGGTCGAAAACGGCGGATGCTTGAAGTAGCCCCACTGCAACGCGTGCGACCAGTTCAGCTGCTCCACGTTGTCGCCGGGCGGGGCCGACAGCAGCAGGCAGGGCAGCGCACTCCAGATCAACGCGCACGCCAGCACGGCCAATAACGCCGTGGTGGCAAGCCCGTCGTCAATCCTGGGTGAAGGCCGTGACGACGCGGTCATGCCCTACGCGCGTCGGGCACGCCGAGCCGGCGCGGGCGCCGCGGCCGGTCCGGCCAGGCGGCGTTTGAACTGCTCGACCTCGCTCACGACGGCCGCCCGCACCGGCGGCTCCCACACCGAATGGCCGGCCTCGGGCACCACGATATAGCGCGAGGCGGGCCATGCACGGGCCAGGTCGTCGGCGCTGACGATCGGGCACACCATGTCATAGCGCGCGTGCACGATCGAGGCGGGTAGGTGCCGGATGCGGTACATGTTCGACAGCAGCTGATTGGGCGCCAGGAAGCAGTCGTGCGCGAAAAAATGGGCTTCCAGGCGCGCCAGCGCGAGCGCATCGTCTGAAAACTGCCGGATCAGATCCGGGTTCGGAACCAGCGTCGAGCAGCTGCCTTCGTACTCGCTCCACGCGCGCGCGAACGGCAGGTGCACGCGCGGATCCGGATCGAACAGCCGCCGCACATAGCCGCGCAGCACGTCGCCGCGCTCGCGCTCCGGCAGCATTTCGACAAAGCGGCGCCACGCTTCCGGATAGATATGACGCGGACCGGTGAAGAACCACTCCACCTCGCTGGGGCGACCCAGGAATACGCCCCGCAGAATGAACCCCAGACAGCGCTGGGGCACGGTCTGGCCGTAAGCGAGCGCGAGGGTACTGCCCCAGGAGCCGCCAAACAGCAGCCACTGACGAATTCCCAGATACTCGCGCAGGCACTCCAGATCCTGGATCAGGTGCTGGGTCGTGTTGCCCGCGATCTCGCCGATCGGCGAAGAGGCGCCGGCGCCGCGCTGGTCATACAGCACGATGCGGAAAAAGTCCGGATCGAAAAAGCGCCGGTGTTCGGGCGAGCAACCTCCGCCGGGTCCCCCGTGCAGGAACACGACCGGTACGCCGCGCGGGTTCCCGCTGACCTCCCAGTACATCGTGTGGATGTCGTCCAGGGCCAGCATGCCGCTGTCGTGCGGCTCGATCGGGGCATAAAGATCTGCGCGGGCGTCCATCTTCAAACTGAGCATCGGCCAATCGACAGCGCTGCCACGCTAACGCGGTGGCATGCGCCTGTTGCGATCCGGAAGGTCAACCCCCCGCCGGAATTATGCCGGCTTCGCGCGCCGGACCGGCGGCGTATCGGGGTTGCGTTGGGGCGCTTTTTCTGCTCCGCAGGGGATCGGTGCTCGCACGGACCTTGCGGCGCAGCAGCGGGACAGTTCACTCCGTGCGCAGGTTGGACTAGCATCGCAGCTCTGCGTCTGAGGGGGCATGGCGATGAAGCTGATGCTCGAAAGCCATGTGGCCGGGGCAGGAGAGCGTTAGCGGCTGATGTCCGAACCGGCAGTGACAGGCGGCCGCGGCTCGCGCGTCGCGGTCGTGGGGGCGGGCGTTGCCGGTCTGGCGTGCGCCCGCGCGCTCGATGAGCAGGGTTTTCGGGTGCGGGTTTTCGAGCGGGACAACAGCCCCGGGGGGCGTGTTGCGACCCGGCACCTGGAAGCGCTGACGTTCGACCACGGGGTGCAGTATTTCACCACCCAGGATCCGCGATTCGAGCCGGTCGTGCGGCAATGGCAGGCGGCCGGCATCGTCGCGCCGTGGCGCGGCCTCACGATGGTGCTCAGCGGGCGCGGTCTGGGCGAGGCAGTCGAGCACATCGGGCGCTTCGTCGGCGTGCCGAACATGGAGACGGTTGCAATCCACATGGCGCGCGGCCTGGACGTGAGCCTGGCGGCACAGGTGACGCAGCTGGAGCGTCGCGCCGGGCGCTGGATGCTGCACGGCCCGGATGGAGCCGAACTGGACCCGGATGGATTCGATCTGGTGGTGCTGGCCATGCCGTCGGCGACCGCCGTGCCGCTGCTGCGCGACGCGCCGGATCTGGCCCAGCGCGCCGCGGCCGTATCGTGGGATTCCTGCTGGGCCGTGATGCTGGCGCTGGCCCGTCCGAGCGGGATCGAATTCGACGCCGCCTTCGTCAGTGACGATCCGATCCTGGGCTGGATCGGCCGTGAGAGCAGCAAGCCGCAACGCGCGCCGCTGCGGGGCGCCGCCGAGACCTGGATCCTGCATGCGCACCCGGCCTGGTCGCGCGCCTACCTGGAGATGAGTCCGAGCGACGCGGCGCGCTGGATGCAGCGGGCCTTTGCCGCGCGCATGGGCCGGCCCCTGATACAGGCGACGGTGGCAGCGCACCGCTGGCGCCTGGCCCTGCCGGTCAATCCGCTGCCGGAAAAATTCCTGTTCGATGCGTCGCAGGCCATCGGGCTGGCGGGCGACTGGTGCGGCGGACCCCGGGTCGAGGGCGCTTACCTGTCCGGCCTGGCGCTCGCGCGGGCCATCGCATCCTGACCCGACGATGCAACGCGGCCAGTTTTTCCTTCTCGAGGAGCGCCGCTTCGGGCCGTTTTTCTGGACGCAGTTCCTGGGTGCGGCCAACGACAGCGTCTTCAAGTTCGCGTTCATCCTGCTGGTGACCTACAAAGGCCCGGCCTACACGCCGCTGCCGACCGCCACCGCGATCAACCTGATCCAGGCGGTGTTCATCCTGCCGTTTCTGCTGCTGTCGGCCACCAGCGGCCAGCTGTCGGACCGGTTCGACAAGGCCCGCCTGATGCGGGCGGTCAAATGGCTCGAGCTCGCCATCATGCTGCTGGGCGCGTGGGGCTTTGCCGAAAAGAGCTTCGTGACGCTGCTCGTGTGCACGCTGCTGATGGGCATCCACTCGACGCTGTTCGGACCGGCCAAGTACGCCTATCTGCCGCAGCACCTGGGGCCGTCGGAGATCGTCGGGGGCAACGGCCTGGTCGAAATGGGCACCTTCGTGGCGATCCTGCTGGGAACGCTGCTGGGCGGGGCCCTGATCGACACGGGCGAGCAGGGCCACCTGTACAGCGCGGCGACCTGCGTCGCGCTGGCCTGCGCCGGCGTGCTCGCGAGTCAGCGCATTCCGCCCACCCCGCCGCCCGATCCGGGACTGCGGATCGACTGGAACCCGCTGCGGGTGACCTGGCGCAACGTGCAGATCGCCCGCGAGAGCCGGG
>DASZFP010000101.1:0-17937 GCA_035939615.1 Burkholderiaceae bacterium
CAAGGCATCAGGTGAGATCGGTGCCACTGGTGCCGCCGCCGATCTGACCCAGAAGGTCGGTCGGCAGTTCGATCAACTCTTCAACCGCTTCGACGCGGCCTTCGCTCAGTTCCAGAACTTGGTCCATCGGTTCCCCCGCTCAGGGATCAAAACAAAACTTCACGCTTCCGGCCTCAAGTCTCCCCTTAAACGTGTCGATAAAGGGGTTGGCCGGGGGATTAGCCCTTGGTTCAGGTAATACCCACACGTACCCTATATGCTCTCTCCAGACGCGTCAATAGCCGCGATCGCGACATCGTTACCTTTCCCCGACGCGGCGGACCAAGCGGAGCGGTTCGCGCAACTCGCAGACCGGCTTCGCGATGCGCCGATGTCGCCGGAGGGCCGGCCGCTGTTCGAGATGGCCGCTGACGCCCTGTCGGATTTGCCTGACGAGCCTGTCAGCGTCGACCGCGTGATGTGTCTGCTGTACGTGACCCGCTTTCGGTATTACAGCGGCAATGCCTACGCGGGCCTGGCCCCGGCAGAGCAGGCGGTCCAGCTGGCCGAGACCATCGGAGATTCGACCTTGAACGCCAAGGCGAAGAAGATGCTCGGCGTTGTCTATAACGAAACCGGCAACTATCCCGCTGCGGTCAACTCATTGACCGGCGCCTTGGCGGCTGCGCGAGCGTGCGGGCATGCAGCTCAAGAGGTTGAGATTTTGTCGAATCTCGGCCTCACGCACCAGTACGCGGGCCACTACGACGCGGCCATCCCATGTTACGAGCGTGCTGTCGAGGTCGCCGAATCGAACGCTGTCAAGGACTCGGCGCGTGCCGTGGCACTGAGCAATGTCGCATTGGCCTCACTGCACTTGCGCGACTTCCCGCGTGGGCTGGCTGCGGCGGAACGGACCATCGAAGTGCTCCCGAGTCCTTCGGATGCCTACGAGCGTGGCCTTCGGACGATGGCCGAGTGCTACTACGCACGCCTGCTGCTCGAAGTTCGCAACCTCCCGCTGGCGCGCGAACGCGCCAAGCTGGCCCGTCTGTATGCGACGGGCACCAACGAACTGTCCGAACTGTCCGCGGAGATGGTGCAGGGCCTGGTCGAGACGCACGACCCGGCCTCGCGCGACATCGGCCTGTCGCGCCTGCAACAGGCAGTGCACCGCAGCCGCAAGGGCGCATCCAGCGCGCTGCGCGACGCGTTGGCGATGGTCGTGCGCGGCTACGAAGCCGCCGGCCAGCCGAACTCGGCCCTCGTATACCTGCATGAGGTCGTGCAGCTGAACCGCGACAGCCGGGTCCGCAGCGTGCTGCAGCACCACCACCGCCACCTTGAAAAAGTCAGCCGGGACCTGGACCTGCGAGCCCAGGCTGCGCTCGAGGAACAGCAGCAGGAACTGCGCTTCAAGCGCCTGTCGATGGACACCCTGCGCGAGTGCATGCAGGTGCTCGAGAAGAACACCGTCGCTGCCGAGCTGCACGACGACGACACGGGCGAGCATTGCTACCGCGTCGGCGCCCTCGCCAAGGAGCTGGCGATGAAAAAGGGCATGGACCCGGAGATGTGCACGCTGATCGACATCTCCGCCCGCCTGCACGACATCGGCAAGCTGCGCGTGCCCGATTCGATTCTCCTGAAGCCCGGCCGCTTCACGCCCGAAGAGCGCGCGATCATGGAGAAGCACTGCGAGCACGGCTGGGAGCTGATCGGCGAGGGCGGCCTCGCGCAGTTGTTTGTTGCGCAGGAGATCGCGCTGAACCACCACGAGCGCTGGGACGGCACGGGTTACCCCAACAAGCGCCAGGGCAACATGATTCCGCTGGCGGCGCGCGTGACGGCCCTGGCCGACGTGTTCGACGCGCTCACGCACCGGCGCTGCTACAAGGAAGCCTGGTCGGTGCAGGACTCGCTGCGCGAGATCGGCTCGCTGCGCGGCAAGCACTTCGACCCCGAGCTGACCGATCTGTTCCTGGAGCTGGTGCCGCAGCTTCAGGCGAAATACGGCGACCTGGACGACCACCTGGGCTTGGAGGCCCGCTCCAACGACTTCATCACCGACCGCGAGCGCGTGGCGCGCGAGCTCAAGTCCGACCTGGGTACCTTCGATGTTCGACGCTGAACCCACCGCGCCGCCGGCCGAGATCGACCAGCTGTTGCTGGACCTGGAGCTGCGCCTGGCCGGCCGCGAGCCGGCGCCGCCCAAGCGGCCCGCAGGCGATGTGTTCGAGTCCCCGATGCTGGGCCGGCTCGAGTTCGCCCCGATGCCGTATGGCCGCCCGTCGTTCTGGCGCGGCGAGCAGACGATGCCGGACAGCGACTTCCCGCTGTGCATCGTGTGCGAGGTCGAGGGCGACCGCCGCCCCGGCGCCGACCATGCGGCCTGCGTGATCGCCTTTCGCCGGCTGCAGGTGCACGATGCAAACCTGTGCGCGCCGCTGATCAATGCGCGTTTGAGCCGGCAGCAGATCCCCGGCACGATCGCCCCCGACGACCTGGTGCTGACCCTGATCCACCTGCCGCCGCACCCGCTGACCGACGCGCGCTTCGAGCTCGGCTTCCGCGCCATCTCGCACCCGCACCTGGTCTTCACCGTGGTATTCGTGCGCGGCAAGCCGCGCTCGATGCGCGTCGACAGCGACGCGTGAGGGCCTACTGCATCAACCCGATCGCCGTCGCCAGCATCGCCAGCAGCGCCTTGATGATCGACTCGCCCGCGATCATCCCCGAGGCCACCGGAATACTGTAGGTCCCTTCGCTGCGCGGCAAGGTCCTGCGCCAGATCGTCAAGATCGCCGCCCCGATCGCGAACGACAGCGACACGCTGAACGGCACCACCCAGCCCATCCCGAGCGCCGCCGCCGACGGCAACCAGGCACGCGCCTTCGGCAACACCTTGTCCAGCAGTGACAGCACCACGCCAATGCCCGCGCCGATCAAAATCGCATACAGCACCGACGGCGGCAGCGAGCTCAGCCCGCCGGTGAGCGCCCGCGCGACCGCCACCCAGATCTGCGCCGCCGGCACCGGGTACTTGTCCAGCGCGGCGTAATTCGGCACCAGCAGGTACCAGGCCGGAACACACACCAGCGTTCCGACGAACACGCCCGCGAACTGCGCCAGGAACTGGCGCCGCGGGTTCGCTCCCAGCAGGTACCCGGTCTTCAGATCCGACAGCAGCTCCACCGCGGAGCTGGCGCTGTTGATGCCGGCGCCGGCCGACATCACGTTCTGCGACACGCTGAGCTGCGCGCCCACCGCCGCCGGCGGCGAGATCACCGCGAACAGCAGCTGCATGATCTTGCCCATCGCGCCCATTGGAGAAAGATCGGTCTCACCGGCCGCGCGCGCTCCTACCAGCGCCAGGATGAAGCACATCGAGACGGCGATCAGCCCGGCCCACCACGCCACCCCGAACGCGATCGTCAGCAGGACCACCATCGCGATCGTCAACGGAACCACGCCCGCGATCATCCAGGAGCCGGGCACTTCGATCGACTGCATCGTGCGCTCGAACTCATCGAGCGTCCTCGCCGTGCGCCGCCGCCGCAGCATCGCGAACGCGCGGCCCACCGTGCGCCAGTGCAGCGCGAGCGTGGTGACGCTCGAGAAAACCAGCACCGAGGTTCCGCCCCACAGCGCCCAGCGCAGCGGGTGATACAGGGTCCCGGCCCGGACGGCCGGGATCGACACGACGTAGCCGGCCACGCCCGTGCTGGCCGCGTCGATGCCGTGCAGCCACGGTGCGACAAAGAAATACAGCGCGCACGAGGCCGCCAGCATCGACAGAGACACCCGCAGGCCGATGATCATGCCCAGCCCGATCGTCAGCAGGCCCGGCTCGAACCCGAAGCCGACCATCGGCTTGCCGCCGAGCAGCGCAAAGCCGCTGGCCGGAAGCTGATCCGGAAGGTGCACGTCGACGAGGTGCGCCCGCATCCACCCGAAAACCCGCCCCAGCGCCGCGAACTGGTCCTCGGCCGTGCTGAGCACGCCCGAGACGGCCCCAAGGGCCAGCGCGACCAGCAGCCCATAGGCTTTTTTCATCGCCTCGCCGCTGCGGCCATAGAGGCTGCGCAGCGTGGCGGCGGCGGCCGTGGCGCTCGGATACGGGAGCTGGGCCTCGTTGATCAGGTGGCGCTTGATCGGGATGGCCAGGAACACGCCCATCGCTGCCGTGATGAACGTGAAGGCGGCGATCACCCACGAGGGCTGGTGGCGGTGCGCCGGATCCAGGATCATCAGCGCGGCAAACGTGACCGACAGCGCCCCGCCCGTGGCATAGCCGGCTGCCGACGCGGTCGACTGCATGCAGTTGTTCTCGAGGATCGAAAGCTGCCCGACCCGCCCGGCCGAGGCCGCGCGCAGCACGTTCCACAAAACGTACGACAGCACGCACGAGGTGATCGCAACCCCGAACGTCAGGCCGACCTTCATCACCGAGTACAGGTTCCCCACCGACATCAGCGCCCCGATCAGCCCGCCGGTCAGCACCGCGCGCACGGTGAGCTGCGGCATGCGGTCGCCCTGATAGGCGGTCGTGTACCAGTGCCGGTCTTTTTCCTCGACGCTCGCCTCATCCGCCAGCGGGACGAACTCGGGCGGCAGATCGTCCGCCGGCGGCCGGGTCAGAACGGGCAGCGGCTGATGTGTGCGGTCCAGCGCGGTCACGGCGGGGTGTGGCGGCAAAGGCGAGGCGGGTGCGTCACGCGATGCCGATGAACTTGTGCGTCTGCAGGCTCAGCCGCCAGCGTGGCTCGCGCAGGCAGTGCTGCACTGCCTGCTGCGTGTTGGAAGAAAGCTCCGGTCCGTCCATCGGCTGCAGCCACCAGTGCCGAAAATCCACCCCCTGGCGCGCCACGTCCTGCGGCATCAACCCCGGCTGCGGAAACACCAGCTTGAGCTCATCGCCGCTGCGCAACACCCAGTCGGCGCCGGCCTTGGGGCTGACGCACACCCAGTCCAGCCCGTGCGGCGCCGGCAGCGTGCCGTTGGTCTCCACCGCAATCTCGAAGCCGCGCCGGTGCAGCTCGGCGGTCAATGCCGCATCGACCTGCAGCAGCGGCTCCCCCCCGGTGAGCACGGTGAATCGGTGGCTGGTACCGCCCGCGGGCCAGAACGATTCGATGTGTTGCGCCAGCTGCTGCGCCGAATCGAACCGCCCGCCGCCGGCGCCGTCCGTGCCCACGAACTGGGTGTCGCAGAAGCGGCACACGGCCCGGGTGCGGTCTTCCTCGCGCCCGCTCCACAGGTTGCATCCGGCAAAGCGGCAGAACACGGCAGGACGCCCGCACTGGGCCCCTTCCCCCTGCAGCGTGTAGAAGACCTCTCGAACCTGGTACGCCATCGGGCCGGTATTGTGCCGGATGGCGGATAAACTGCACGCTTTGTCCACGCAGGAATTTCATGCGTAGAAACCGCAATGCCAAGATCGTCGCGACGCTCGGGCCCTCGACCTCGACCGAGGCAGCGATCCGCGCCCTGTTCGTGGCGGGCGTGGACGTGTTCCGCCTCAATTTCAGCCACGGCACGGCCGGCGAGCACCGCGCGCGCTGCGAGGCAGCACGGCGGATCGGACGCGAGTTCGGCCGCCCGGTCGGGATCCTGGCCGATCTGCAGGGTCCGAAGCTGCGCGTGGGGCGCTTCGCGGGCGGTGCGGTGGAGCTCGTGCCCGGGGAGCGCTTCCGCCTGGACCTGGACGGGGCCGCAGGCGATGCGGGGCGGGTGAACCTGCCGCACCCGGAGATCTTCGCGGCGCTGGAGCGCGACGCAACATTACTGCTGGATGACGGGCGGCTGCAGCTGAAGGTGGAGTCGTTCGGCCGCGACCACGCGACTACGCGGGTGGTAGTGGGCGGGCGCCTGAGCGACCGCAAAGGCGTGAACGTGCCGGGCGTGGTGCTGCCGATATCGCCGCTCACCGAGAAGGACCACGAGGACCTGGCTTTCGCGCTGGCGATGGACGTGGACTGGGTGGCCCTGTCCTTCGTGCAGCGCCCGGAGGACGTGGACGATGCCCGCAAGCTCATCGGCGAGCGCGCGATGGTGCTGTCCAAGCTGGAAAAGCCCGCCGCCATCGACCGTCTCGAGGCGATCGTGCAGCGGTCCGACGCGATCATGGTGGCGCGGGGCGATCTGGGCGTGGAGCTGCCGCCCGAGCGCGTGCCGATCCTGCAGCGGACCATCGTGCGCACCTGCCGGCGCGAGGGCAAGCCCGTGATCGTGGCCACCCAGATGTTGGAGTCGATGACCACCAACCCGGTGCCGACCCGCGCCGAGGCCTCGGATGTGGCGAGCGCCATCTTCCAGGGGGTGGACGCCGTGATGCTGTCGGCCGAGTCGGCCAGCGGCAAGTACCCGGTGGAGGCCGTGACGATGATGGACCGCATCATCCGCCAGGTCGAAGCCGACGTGAATTACCGCATGGAGCTGGACGCCCACCGCGAGGCCGCCCGCCCCAACCCGGCCGACGCCGTGTGCGCGGCGCTGCGGCAGACCACGCACATCGTCTCCGCCAAGGCCACCATCACGTACACCTCGTCGGGATTTTCCGCGATGCGAGCGGCGCGCGAGCGCCCCGAGGCGCCGATCCTGTCGCTTACCCCGAGCCCGCAGACCGCCGCGCGCCTGTGCCTGGTGTGGGGCCTGCACTCGGTCCATTCGACCGAGGCGCTGGACGTGAACTCGATGACCGACCTCGCCTGCAACGCGGCGCTGCGCGAAGGCTTCGCGATGGCCGGCGACTACGTGGTGATCGCCGCCGGCGTGCCGTTCGGCATCTCCGGTACCACCAACCTGCTGCGGATCGCTCGCGTACCGGAGCACTGAGCCCGCCGGCACCCTGCCGGCCGGGCCCGCCCCGAGCGCGCCACGCCGATGACCGACACCGTCCGCACCCGCATCGCCCCCAGCCCCACCGGGATGCTCCACCTGGGCACGGCGCGGACGGCCCTTTTCTGCTGGGCCTTCGCGCGCCGCCACGGCGGAACGTTCATCCTGCGCATCGAGGACACGGACCTGGAGCGCTCAACCGAGCAAAACGTGCGCGCCATCATCGACGCGCTGGACTGGCTGCAGCTGGAATACGACGAGAGCCCGGTGCGCCAGACCACGCGCCTTTCCCGCTACCAGGAGGTGTTCGAGCGCCTGATCCAGCAGGACCAGGCCTACCGCTGCTACGCCAGCCGCGAGGAGCTCGAGCAGCTGCGTCAGCAGCAGACCGCCCGCGGCGAAAAGCCCCGCTACGACGGCCGCTGGCGCCCCGAGCGCGCCAAGGGCCGGCCGATCCCGCAGGGCGTGGCGCCCGTGATCCGCTTTCGCAATCCCGATTTCGGGATGGTGGTCTGGAACGACCTGGTCAAGGGCCCGATCAGCATCTCCAACACCGAGCTCGACGACCTGGTGATCGCCCGCAGCGACGGCGTGCCGACCTACAACTTCGCGGCCGTGGTCGATGACATCGACATGAGGATCTCGCACGTGCTGCGGGGCGACGACCACGTGAACAACACCCCGCGCCAGATCAACATCTACCGCGCGATCCTCGGCCCCGAGGCGCCGCTGCCCAAGTTCGGCCACCTGCCGATGATCCTGGGCCCCGACGGCCAGAAGCTCTCCAAGCGCCACGGGGCCGTCAGCGTGCTGCAGTACCGCGACGACGGGTTTCTTCCGGAGGCCCTGTTCAATTACCTGGCGCGCCTGGGCTGGAGCCACGGCGACGTGGAGAAGTTCTCGCGCGAGCAGCTGGTGTCATGGTTCGACCTGGATCACGTGAACCGCGCCCCGGCGCAGTACGACATCAACAAGCTGCTGTGGCTGAACGGCGAGTACATGAAAGAGGCCGACCCGGCGCGGCTCGCCCGCCTGGTCGCCCCGCTGATCGAACAGCGGTTGTCTCAAACAGAGGCGCCCGATCACCCCTCTCCCGCTGCGCGGGAGAGGGGTGGGGGTGAGGGTGTGGGAGAGGGGCTCGCTTCGGAGGGTGAACGGGCTACGGAGGGCAAGCCGGGGATGAGGGCTGCTCATTTGGAGGCTGTCGTCACCCTCCTGAGAGACCGCAGCCGCACGCTGAACGAGCTCGCCGACGAAGCGATGCTCTTCTACCTGGAACCGCACATCGACCAAGACCTGATCCGCCAACATCTGTCCGGCAAGAGCATCGACGCGGTGCGCGAGTTCGCCAAAGCCGCTGAGGCGATTCCATGGGAACGCACCGCGATCGCGGCACTGAACAAGCAGCTGATTGGCGACTTCGGCATCAAGATGCCGGCGCTCGCGGTGCCGCTGCGCGTGGCGGTGACCGGTCGAACTCAAACTCCGAGCATCGACGCGGTGCTGGAGTTGATCGGGTGCGCCGCGGTGCTCAAGCGCCTGCGCGCCGCGCTCGACCTGGCAACCCCTCGCTAACGATTCTCTCGATTGCGGCGGACGCGCTGGAGGAGCGATTCTCCCCTCTCCCGCGTGCGGGAGAGGGGCCCTCCTTCCCTCCTTCGCGCCGCGCGCTTCGGAGGACAAGCGGGCTACGGAGGGCAAGCTGGGGGTGAGGGTGCTAGCCGCTTTTCAGTGATCTCAGAACGGAGGCAGGTCGCACGAGCCCGCGGCCGGCCCCGCGCCCCAGTTCAGTAACGCCAGGCCGGCCGCTTTTGCGGCCGTATCGGCCACGGCCGCGGCCTGCGCGGCCTGGCTGACGGCACACTTGATGGCCGCCTGTTCATCCGACTGAAGCAGCACGCCCTCTTGGACCAATTGGTTCGCGGCCGAAGTTGCAGCTGCCTGGTATCCGCTCAGGCTGCCATACCGCTCCTGCAGCGAGAGGCGCGAATCGCCGCTCGCTGCGCGCTGGGCCTTGGTGCCGGTAAACGGAACGTAGCCGCCGGTCAGGTCGCACGAGTCGCCCTGGCTGAAGCCGGTCTTTCGCACGTTCCACCCCGTGTAGGTTCCGAGTGGCGCACGCAGAGTCACCGAACGCAGTCCGTCGATGTCGTTGCCGTCGGCGTCGACTTGCGGCAGCAGCGTCGGGTACTGCGCAACGGGCGTCGGCGGCTCGGTCGAAATGATCCCGGAGACGTCGCCGACGTTGTACTGCGATCCTCGATTCCAAACGGTGCGCGTGTTCCACACGCCGCCCTGGGTGTTCGGTCCGGTCGCGTCCGGTCCAGCGCCGGTCGGTCCGCCGCAGCCGATGAGTCCGGCCACGCAGGGAATGACCGGAAACGCCACCGCACCCGGCGCGACCAGGCTGTGGTTTGCGAGCGTGGAGTATTGGCTGGCAGGCGGCTGCTTTCCACTGGCTACCCACTGCTGGAGTGCCACCAGCAGCGCGCGGATGTTGTAGGTGTAAGAGTTCGCGTTCTGCAACTGCTCGCAGATACCGGTCGACGTGGGAAGCGATGCCACCGGCGAGAACCCACCGTGCTGCGTGCTGGAGAACTCGTAGATCCGAACGTTGCTCGGTATCGATAGGTCGGCGCTGCCATCCGCCATCACCGTGTCGAACGCTCCCGAGGCTTCCCAGTATTCGATGTCGGACATCGTATGGACGATCAGCGGGCAGGTGTGCGTTTGCGTGCATCGGTCGAGCAGGCCGCTCGTCTTGCCCGTGAACTTGTCGAAGCTGTCGCCGTATGTCAGCGAGCCTTCCGGTCCCGGATACTGCTTTTCGGTGTGTTGCGTACCGGCCAGTCGCCCAGGCTGAGAGAAGCGGATGTTGATGTAGTTCCTGACCGACCCGATGTGAGGCTGCATGCCGTCGAACACCTGGCGCAGCGCCTCGTCCTGGTTGAAGCCCAGCTCGAGGAACGTGCGCAGCAGGCGGCCGCTCTGCGAAATCCCGCTGAGGAGCCCGAACTTGATGTCACCGGCGAGTGGGTTCGGGTTGCCAAAATCGTCCATCGTCGAATACCTCAGAAAGCTCCCAACGTCGCGCAGCGCTGCCAGCCCCAAACCCATCACGATCGGATTCTTTGCCGTGTACAGCAGCTCGTAGATGTGGTCGGTGTCGAATCCGTTCGCCAGGCAAACTTTCTGCGGATTCGGCACGCCCGGGAACGGCGTGGTGGTGCAGTCCGCGTAGGCCCACTGAGTGTTCGGGATCAGAACCTTCGGGTCGTTCTGATGCTGCCGCATCGTCATCGTGTCGCGCGAGTTGTTCAGGCTTGCCGTGGCGTAGCCGGCCGTGTTCGAGCTCGATTCGTCCAGGATGGGCCGTGTCGACGTCGGGCTGTTGGTGGTGAACTCCGAGCGAACGGGACCGCGGATGGCGTCGTCTTCATTCGGAAAGTGAGCGATCGGGAACCGAACCGATCTGTCCGGGAACATCGTGACCAGCGTGCCGCCCGTAGGCTGTACCAGATCCGCCTGCCAGCCCGCCCACACCAGCGTGAACCCCTGGTTCTCGAGAAAGCCGTCTCCCTGGGGCAGGGCGGCGGTGGCGCCGACGTTGAAGAAGCCCGGGTTGAGCTTGTTGCCCCGATTGACGATCTCGAGCAGCATCGTCTGATTGGACGCGGCCATGTTGACCGGCCTGATGATCGAAACCATCGTCGTGTACTGGACCTTTCCATTCGCGTCGCGCGGCGCCAGAGCGATATCCTGAATCAACGAATTGTGGGGATCGGCGGGATCGATCTCCCCGGTGGCGATGCCGTCGAGCTGCTCGTACTGCCCGACCGTTCCAAACGTGGCAGTCCCGTAGGGATACGTGGCCGCACCAAAAACGATCTGGGTCACACGCGCGTGACCCTCCGGGATAAAACCAAAGACCAGGCCTGCCGTGCTTGCGGCCAGGGCGACTGTTCGAATTCGGGAAATAAGAAGCCGACCATTTTCCATGGCGCTAACTCCTACGCGGTATAGAACAGAGAGGGCGGGATCTGTGAAGTGATCCGACTGGTGCGGTGCGTGACGCGTATTTCTTACTTGACGCCAAGAAAGGGTGAAGTCTGTAGGTAAACCCTGTAACTTGTCCAGGGGTTTCTATGCAGTCTTGGCACTACCATAGACATGGACATGCTGAAGCCAGCGCTCCTCCAAGCGCATGTCCGAAGTTTTCCCTCACTCACTTGCCGGCCGAACTCGCGGCACTCGGATCAATCGCCGGCGGCTGCGTTTGGCCCGATCGCCCTGCGCCACGATGCTCGCATTGATGGCGCCGGTCGGCAGCCTCGAAGGCGGCGTGGCAGTTCTCGCGACGCCGTGGTCGCCTGATAAACTTATTAGTCGCGCGTGGGGGTATAGCTCAGCTGGGAGAGCGCTTGCATGGCATGCAAGAGGTCAGCGGTTCGATCCCGCTTACCTCCACCACTTCTCCTTCGAAGTCGAGTAGAAATCTGCAGTAAATCATAGGCTTGTCCTGCACGAACGTGCATCTGGATGCGCCTGTTTGTGCCAGAGAGCACGCTCTTACATGGGGCAGGCGATGGGGCAAACTCGCGTCGGCCGGCTCGACGGAAAGCTAACCCCGCTGGCGGTCAAGCGGCTCGGTAGGCCGGGCCTTCATGCTGACGGCAACGGCCTGTAGCTGCGCATCAGCGAAGGTGGCGGCCGGGCCTGGCTCCTTTTCGTGCACGTGCAGGGTAAGCGGCGCGAGATGGGTCTCGGCAGCGTCAAGCTTTACAACCTAGCCGAAGCTCGCGAGCGCGCCCGGAAGTACCGACAGATAACCGACGCTGGCAAGGATCCCATTGCCGAGCGCGACAAAGAGGAGGCGGCCAATGTGGCCGAACTCGCGTCGCGTCGAACGTTCAAGGAATGCGCGGTCGCATACATTAGGTTGCACGAGGCGGAGTGGCGCAACGCCAAATTCATGTCTCGCCAGCCGGCACGAGCAATTGCGGTGCAGATCGGGCCGCCACCTGCGATCGTCATTGAATTCGCCGGGGAATCCCGCGGCGGCGCACAGCTGCGGCATCGCGGCTATCACAGGCCGGCATGTCCATTAAGCGATGGACTGCGGACACACGCTCGAATTTCCGAAAGCGACTCTATTACGCGCCGTGCCGACCCGAGACGCAATGCAAGAATGGCCTTTCTGTTTTCGCTCTCTGATACTATACCCCCCTATATTATATTGTGGCCTTTAAGGGCGAACCATGAGTCACACCGTCCGCAAAAAATCCAAGCTGCTGGGCCGCGTACGCCGCATACGGGGCCAGGTGGAAGCGCTGGAACGTGCGCTTGACGCCGAGAAGGGCTGCGCCGAAGTGCTGCACCAGATCGCCGCCGTGCGCGGCGCGATCAACGGCTTGATGGCCGAAGTCTTTGAAGACCACATCCAAACGCACATCGTCGACCCGGAAATCCCAAGCAATGCCAAACGTCGCCAAGGCGCCGATGAGTTGATCGACGTCATCCGTGCCTATCTCAGGTAGCAAAGGAATTTCCGATGAGCGAGCGACAAGACCACCTGTCTTCTCCCGCGTTGACCGACCAGGCGATGCGGCGCACCGCCGCACAGCGCCAGGCGCATGACCACGATGACACCCATCACCACGACGATGAACATGCGTTCGACGGGTCGGAAATGGTCCGCATTGCGGCGGTCGCGCTGGCCGCGGCGGCTGTTTGGTTGCGTCTGTGGGAGCCGCTGCAGGCCATCAGCCTGATCGGCGTCGCTGGTCTCGCCATCGGTGGCTGGCCGATCTTCAAGGAGGCCTTCGAGAATCTGATCGGGCGGCGCATGACGATGGAACTCTCCATGTCCATCGCCATCGTCGCGGCGGCGGCCATTTCGGAATTCTTCACCGCGCTGGTCATCACCCTATTCGTGCTGGTGGCTGAAGTGCTGGAAGGCATGACTGTCTCGCGCGGGCGTCGGGCGATAAGGGACCTGCTCGACTTTCTACCGCGCGCCGTCTCGGTGCGCCGCGCGGGCAGCGTTTCGGAAGTCGATGCCGATCGGCTGATCGTCGGCGATGCCGTCTTGGTGAACCCGGGCGGGCGCATTCCTGTGGACGGCACCGTAATTGCCGGGCACTCGTTCGTCGATCAGGCACGCATCACCGGCGAATCATTGCCGGTGGAAAAGACCGCGGGCAACAACGTCTTCGCCGGCTCCATCAACCAGTCCGGCGCCCTGGAGATCCGCGCCGAGCGCATCGGCCGCGACACCAGTTTCGGCAAGATCATCGAGGCGGTGGAACAGGCTGAACGCTCGCGCGCGCCGGTGCAGCGCCTGGCGGACCGGATGGCGGGTTACCTGGTCTATTTCGCGCTCGGTGCGGCACTGCTCACGTATCTGCTGACCCGTGACATCCGTTCGACGATCTCGGTGGTCATCGTCGCCGGCGCCTGCGGCATTGCCGCCGGCACGCCACTGGCGATTCTCGGCGCCATCGGTCGCGCAGCGCGCACCGGCGCCATCGTCAAGGGCGGACTGTTCCTCGAACAGCTCGGTCGAGTCGACACGGTAGTGTTCGACAAGACTGGCACCCTCACGTATGGGCAGCCTGCGGTACGAGCAGTGCTGCCGGTCGAGGGCGGCGCGCCCATGGCGCTGCTCGATATCGCGGCGGCGGCCGAACTGCGCTCGGAACATCCGCTGGGCAAAACCATCGTCGCCCATGCTCAGGGGCTGGGCCGCTTCCTCACCGAGCCGGAGCGCTTCGCCTACACGCCGGGGCGCGGCATCGACGCGACCGTGGCTGGCGAGCGGGTGTTGGTGGGAAATCTCACCCTAATGTGCGACCACGGCATTGCGGTGCCGGGCGATCTGCTGGCCGGCCATCTGGGCGCGTCCGAGGTCTATGTCGCACGCTCCCGCCGGTTCCTTGGGGCCATTGCAATCGCGGACCAGTCGCGCCTGGAGGCGCGGTCGGCCATTGCGGCGATCCACGCGATGAGTATCAGAACCGTGCTCCTGACCGGCGATGCAAAAGCTGTTGCCGATGCCGTAGCCGTGCAGTTGGGCATTGCCGAAGTAGCGGCCGACCTCCTGCCGGAGGAGAAGCGCCAGTACGTCCAGCGCCTGGTCGGGGCGGGACGCATCGTGGCGATGGTTGGCGACGGCATCAACGATGCGCCGGCCCTGATCGAGGCGCAGGTTGGCGTGGCGATGGGCTCGGGCACCGACGTAGCGCGCGAGAGTGCCGACGTGGTGTTGCTCGGCAACGACCTGCTGAAGTTCGCCCAAACGCTTGGCATCGCCCGTCGTACCCGACGGATCATTTGGGCGAACTTCGCCGGCACGATCGGCGTCGATGCGCTGGGGATCGGACTGGCGGCATTCGGACTTCTCAACCCTCTGCTCGCTGCGTTTATTCACGTCACGTCGGAACTTGCATTCATCCTGAATTCAGCCCGACTCCTCCCGTCTCGTGCAAAGGACGCCGAAAGCGCACCGCAAGGTCTCGTGGAGGCCAAAAGCTTCACCGCCACATGAAGAAGGGGCGCGAACGGGGTGACCACCGCCCAAACCACCCGGGGCGGCAAAGCCTAGACCAAGAACGGAACGGGCATAGCCCAAGGCCTCAATGGAACTACCCGCACCAAGGCCTGAACAATAAAGGCTGTAAAAAGCAATGACGGCAAGCCCCGAGCGGGCTGCCAATTCAGTCGGATCAGTGGCTTGAGGCCAGGGGCGCTAGCGCGTTGCGCAGTGGCTCGCTGGGAATCATCATGAGGCCCGTGAATGGCTGACTGAGCTCAAGAATCAGGAAGATCGACGCAGACGCCGAAAGCGCAAAAATGCAGAGTGCGGCAATGCTGGTTGCATTATTCTCGGCAAACACGCTGAAGCTCGCAAAGATGATGGTCAGCCAGGAAACCAGCACCACAAGGAAGGGCATGGGGATTGAGCCGCCTGCCTTGGCGAACAGCAGCAGGCGCGTTTTCGCCAGATCGACGGTGATGTCCAGTGCCCTGGCCCGGAGAGAGCGTTGGGCCTCGTCCAGCGGCGACAGCTTCTGGATCTGATCGTAGAGTGATGCACCTTCGGCGCTCGCCTCGAACGGCTCCGCCTTCCCGGGATCGGAACTGTTCTCGCGCCAAATCCGATCGGCCAAAGTGACGACACCGCGTCGTAGCAGATTGCGGACCGAATTCGTCTCCGGCCCATACTGCGCCAGCGTGCGGTCCAGCAGGACGATATTAGCGGTCAGCTGCGTGATTTGACCGCTCTCGGTTTGATACGTGCTGTTGGCCGAGGCTATCAGCAACCCGAGGACAAGCGCAGCGATCGTCCCGATCAATCCCGTACCCAGTCTGACGACATCTTTTGTATCCGCGGTCAGATGATGCCCTGGCAATCTGTTGCGAAGGAATATGCCCAGAAACGCGCCGCCGAAGACGGATGCAAACGCAATCAAAGACGTGAACAGGGGACTCATGATTCATTTCTCCAGTCTTGCGCGAGCCGGCCGCTGGCGGCAGGACGAGCCGAGCTGGGGGAGTCTGGGACCGGCGGTGCGTGTCAAGATGGTTGTCGCGTAAGCATGGAGCGACATCACGGTCTGCCGGCGAAGAACCCCTCGACGGCAGTCCGCAGATATAGCTTGCGCTCAATCAAATCGTCTGAATATCCGGAAACTGCGAATCAAGACGCCGCGTTCATCGCCGTTCTTCCGCGGCGAAGCAACCGGTGCCGTCCACGGCACACACGGCGACCTCGGTCATCCGCTTGCCGCAGCCCTCGACGCCGACCGTGTATTCGGCCCGCTCGACGCCACCCGCGCCGCGCATGGGCGCATTGAGCACCGGCTGGACGATCTCCCGGGACAGCGCCTGCCCTTCGCATCGGGGCAGCCCATCTCGAAGCCGCTCCGGTAACATCGCGGACGGGCTGACGACCGCTTTCTACATCGGCCAGTCACTCGTTGTCGGCGGCACGACGACGGACATGGTGGCGTTTGCTTCCGGAGACGTGTTCGTGCAGACCTGGATCGGTACCGAGGACGGGCGCCGCCGTGGACAAGTCTCACCCCAGCCTCGAACACAGAAATTCGTCCACCTCCCCGAGAGCAGGTGGATTGCGCGCGAGGCTCACCGCGGTCGGGGTGGCGGCTCTGATGGCTGCTCTGCCTTGCGGACGTGCTCTGGCTCAGGCGGCTCCCGAGGGGGACGAATACTTGAAAGACGATGTGGGCGGCGGATTCATCGACCAGCTCACGACCAAGGCGAGAGTCGGCACAATGCTGCGCGGGTCCTATTTCTCCCGAACCAAGCCGAACGACAACGGGCCCTCTGCACAGGCGGGGGGGATCGGCGGCTGGCTTTACGCCGAAACCGGCGAATACGAGACGTTTCTGACCTTTGGCGGCACCTTGGCATACGTCGCACCCCTCTCCGCTCCCGCAGGTCATGGCGGCAATTTCGTGCTGAAGGATCCGGACCAGCAGGGCTACGCGACGGTGGGCGCCGCCTATGCGCGTCTGCGCTACGATGAAAACGCGCTCTACGCTGGAAGGCTTGAGCCGACTTTCGCGTGGAGCCTCGACGGCATTTATCGCTTTTACAACCGTTTCGATGGCGCCTTCATCGGCCGCCGCGACATACGCGGCATGATCCCGCTGGCGTACGAGGGGGCAACGGTGGCCGGGCAGCTATTGAACGAGACGGTTCGGTACTACGCCGGCTGGGTCGACAAAATGAAGCAGCTCAACGACTCGTCGTTCAAGAACCTCGCCAGTGCAGCGCTGCTCCCCGGCTACTCGGACGGCATGGCCTTTGGCGGGGCGCAGTGGAAGATCAACAACGACATGATGCTCCAGGGCGGATATCACAAAGCCAATAATCTGCTCGACATCGGCTGGGTCGATTTGGACTCGGTCTACCGTATGGGGAAAGACCAGTACCTGCGCCTGGACGTGCAGTACATCGAACAGCAGCCCACCGGGGAAAACAACCTGGGAGCCTTCTCGACCTCGAACCGGGCGGCCTACGTTGAAGCACGCTGGTGGCCGTGGCTGATCCCCTACGCGATGATTGGCCGCAACGGGGACGGAGACGAGTTGCGCTCGCCATTCAGCCTTGGCCCGTCGTACCTCTCGCAGCGCATCGGCGAGAACGCGAAAGCGGGTGAACACACGTGGATCTTCGGTACTACATTCGACTTCGCGACCCTCGGCGCGCCCGCACTCGCTTTCGACGTCAACTATGGTGAGCGGTCGGACCGGCACTTGAAGAACAACGCCGCCCAGCCGCTCGCCAACTGGGACGAGTTGGCCACCGACTTGATCTACACCTTGGGCAAGTACGCCGGAGTGTTCGAGGGCATTCGAGTGCGCGCGCGCTGGGCGAGGGTATGGGAGCGGGGCGATCAGTACTCCAGCGGGGTAATAACCGACCTCAGCCAGAAGACGACGGACGTCCGCCTGGATCTGCAATGGAAGATCGCGTTCAGGTAGCGCGGGATGGGCGCACCGCGGCAGTGCCGGGTGCTCCTCGCAGAAGTTACGTGTCGGCAATTTCCGTCGGCAGGATGAATCCGCTGCCAACTAGATAACGATAAAGATGGTTCAGCGGTTCGGCAGGTTCGATATCCCTGGCGCCGATGACGCCATTCGCTTCTGTCCACTTCCAGTCCGAGGCAGTGAGCCGGTCCTTCATCGCCGCTGCGGGCGTTGGGAACACACTCAAGCGCACATTTTCGTGAAAGAGACGGCCGAGGCCCTCAAGCAGAGTACCATCGAGGTCCTTGTAATTGTCCTGCAACGCGCGAACCAACGTGGAAAGCTCGACAGCAAAATGAACGGGAGCTTTGGTGAAGCGGTTGACGAATGCACCCATCCTGTAGAGTTCTCGGTCGTGAAATACGAGGACCCCGACGCCGAGCCTTTGGGCCGCATCAATGTGTTCGAGTATCTGCGCGGCGGTCAGCGCCAGTTGACCGGAAACGCCAGCGGCACAGCTTAAACACAAGAGGCCGATGGAAGCTTTGCTTTGCTCAAGCTCCTGCTTGGGCAGCGAGGCAAGAGCGGTTTTGATCATTTGTCCGTGGGCCGGCTTCGCCACATC
>DASZFP010000102.1:0-15200 GCA_035939615.1 Burkholderiaceae bacterium
CGACTCTCGAGGGGCCGAATCGATGACCACAGCATGCTTGCCCGTCTATATGGTCGAGCGCGGAATGACTTTGATCGAGATCCTGGTGGCGATCGTCGTGCTGTCGATCGGACTGTTGGGGCTGGCGGGGCTGCAGCTCAAAGGCCTGCAGGTCGGCCAGGGTTCGACCTACCGCTGGCAGGCCGCGATGCTGGCCGAGGACATCGTGGACCGGATGCGAGCAGACCGCGCCAGCGCTTTGTTGGGCAACTACTCGAGCGGAACGCCAACTGGAGCCACCGCGGCGACCATCACGGACTGGCAGGCTCGCGTGGCAGCGGCCCTTCCGGGGGCGACCACGCCGACGATAACGTTTCCGAACGGCGTAGGTACCAACCAGGTGATCGTGGAGATCGACTGGGCCGACACCCGGGCCAACTCCGGGGCGGGGGGGACAGGCACAGCGCAAGGTGTCTTCAAAATGCAGACGGAGCTCTGAAGTGCATGCTGGTTCCGCCCGCGGCGCTCAGCTCGGTCTGACCCTGATCGAGCTGATGGTCAGCATCACGATTGGCCTGCTGGTGGTCGGCGCGGTGACGTATTTGTATATCGGGTCAAAGGGTGCCTATCGCGGCAACGAAGCGCTGGCGCGTATTCAGGACGCCGGCCGCTTTGCTCTCGATTCGATCACCCGTGACATCCGGCGTGCCGGGGCCCTCGGGTGCAGCTCGGCCGTTTCCGTAGCAGGCCAAGGGGCGCCGATCACCGTCAACGTGATCGCAACAGGGCTTGGCGGGCAGCCGGTTCCGATACAGGGCTTCGAGCCGTCGCAGTATCAGCCGCTGCCCCTGCCGACGTCGGCGTGGCCCTCCGGCTGGACCCCGCCGACCGGGTCCGGCACCCCGACTTACTGGGGCGGAGACGTGCTGCAGTTGCAGATCGCCACCGGCGTGCCCGTGCGGGTGACGGCCGAGGACACGACCGCGGGGACGATCACGATTGCCAACAACACCGTGCCGAATGGAAGCGGAGCCTACTTCAAGGCGAGCAACTATGCCGTTCTCGGCAACTGCTCGGCGGCCGCGATATTTCAGGTGTTTGGGTCGCCGTCGGCGGGAGCATCGGCGGTAGTGTCGTACGCAAGCGCGCCCGTTCCACTGACCACGTCCGGGCAATTCAGTCTGGCCGCCGACACCTATCCGACTGTGCAGCACTACGACCAGGTCACGTACTACATCGGCCAGGCGTATGCGAACGCACCTCCGGCGCTGTACCGCTACTCGCTCAGCAGCGGCCAGGCCGAGGAACTGGTCGGAAACGTCGAGGACATGGACGTGGTGTACGGCATCGGCACGAATGGCGCGATCACCACGTACAAGAAACCCGGCACCCCAATGAATGCAGCGGACTTTGCTAACGTGATCAGCGTGCGGGTGTCCTTGATCGCGGTCGGCGATCAACAAGGGGTGGCGCCCGTTGTCCAGACGCTGCTCTTCCATGGAACCGACGGCACTCCTCTGACGCCGGTCGCACAGGCGGCGCCGGACACCAAGTTGCGCCAGGTTTTCAACGCGACCGCGGCGCTGCGCGACCGACTCCAATGAATCCGCGCTTACACAGGACAAACAAGATGCCACGTCGAGTGATGCTTCAGCACGGCGCAGCCTTGGAACGAGGCGTTGCACTGATCATCGGCCTGATCATTCTGGCCGTACTGAGCCTGATCGGCGTGGCGGCCTTTTCGGTCTCGACGCAGGAAGAGCGGATGGCGGGCAACTCACGCGACCGGATCCGCGCCTTCGAAGCGGCCGAGGCCGCGCTGCGCGACTGCGAGAATTTCGCCACCACCAATGCGCTGTTTGACGGAACGGACGGAAGCTACACCGCGCCGCTGCCGCCGTTGCAGCCATTTACCGAACAGATCCAACAGATCACCGACTGGACCAGCCCCGGGGGCTTCACGATTCGTTCGGTGCCGACGGGCACGATCCAGAACCCTGAGTGGTCGCAGCAGCCGATGTGCGTGGTCGAGCAGTTCCAGGTTCAGAGCAAGCCGATCCAGCTGGGCAGTGCGGTACAGACGACCGCCATCGCCCATGTGACGGCGCAAGGTTACGGAACCAACAAGAAGACCGTGGTGCAACTTGAAACGTATTACGCGATGTAGCGCCTAGCGCCACGAACGGAGAACCTCGATGCACCGACCTTCGCTGTCCCAGGCCGTCGCCGCAGCCGCGGCGAGCGCGCTGATGCTGCTGGCGAGCAACGCCGTAGCCCAGTACGCGGTCTCCCAACTGCCCGTGCTGACCCCCTCGCCGCCGACCAATGTCGTCATGATGCTCGACGACTCGGGCAGTATGGCGTGGGCGTTCGTACCCGACGCCTACGGCGCATGCACCGGGTGGCGCCGCTTCAATGCGGGGACGTTCAACGCGCTCGCCTACAACCCGGGCCTTGTTTATCAGTCGCCTAAGATCATCACCAACAGCGGGGCGCAGGTCCTGAAAACCTCCTTCGGCGCGGCCTGGATCGACGGATTCAACCAGACAGGCTCCAATGCGGTCGCGATCAACCTCGCGAGCGGCTATCAGCCGACCGCCGGCTCCGCGCCGGGACAGTCGGGCCAGTCCTACTCGCCGCATCCGAGCCAGGACCTGGCCGCGATCTTCTCTCCCAACACGCCGCCGGCCGGTGCCAGCGCCGGCGGCACCGGTACCAACTGCGGAGGCACCTACGCCGGAAACGGGGGCGGTGGTGGCGGAGGCAACCAGTTTGGACCGCAAACCTCAACGAATACCTTGGTGCCGGCGCCGGCCTACTACTACGTCTACAACGCCTCCTGCACGAGCTCGGTCAGCCCGCCGACCAACGACGACAACTGCTACGTGTACACGCGGGTGAGCGCTTCGTCGGCGCCCGCCGGCGCCAAAGACGTCGACGGGAGCGCGATCGACGGATTCCAGAATTTCGCCAACTGGTATTCCTTCTATCGCACGCGACACCTGATGATCGCCACTGCGGCCGCGACCTCGATGGCCGATCCGGTGCTGACTCAGGCACGCGTGACGTGGCGCGCCTTGAACAGCTGCACGGACATGGTCAGCGGCAACAACTGCTCCGGCTGGGACGGAGTCACGGTCGACAACCGGATCCGCACGTTCAGCGACATCCCGGTGACCAGCGGCGGCCTGAGCCAGCGGGCCGCCTTCTACCAGTGGCTGACCCGCGTGCCGGCCTCCTCGCCGACGCCGACTCGCACGACCTGGAGTTACATCGGGGAGTATTTCCGCAGCAAGAAGGCCGATGGCAACGGGCCGTACGGGATCAATCCGAACCCGCCGGGCGGAAACGCTCCCACCGGCGAGATCGCATGCGTACAGAACTACAACATCACGCTGACCGATGGGCAGTGGAACAGCGACAGCGATAGCCCGTCGTTTTTCGGGGCGGCCGATGCGAGTCCGACCACGTTTCCCGACGGCGTAGCTTATACGCCCTCGAACAAGCCCATGACCGCGATCTACAGCAACGACACCAACAGCTACGTTCTGGCCGACATGGCCTTTCATTACTGGGCCACGAATCTTCGGCCCGACCTGGCCGGCAGCGCGACGGCGGTGTCGCCGTACTACCAGGTCACGACAGGGGTGGGCGGTGTGCCGACGACCGCCGACTACTGGAACCCGCAGAACGATCCGGCGACCTGGCCGCATCTGGTGCAGTTCACGATCGGGGTCGGGATGACCAACACGATGAACCTGACCGGCCTGCCGTGGTGGGGCAACAACGTTAGCACCCAGTACTCGTCTACCGGGTACATGAACCTGTGGAACGGGACCACCGCCTGGCCGATGATCAACAACGGCGCGTCGCAGGGCGACACGGGCAAGGCCTACGACCTGTGGCACGCGGCGATCAACAGCCGAGGACTCGCCTTCAGCGCCGAGTCGGCCGCCGACCTGGTCGGAGCCATGAAGACCAGCATGAACCGAATCAAGGCGACGCTGGGAGCGCAGTCCGCGGTGGCGGTCAGCGCGAGCAGGCTCGCCACCAACACCGACGTGTATATCGCCAGTTACTCGTCGCAGGGGTGGTACGGCACGCTGGGCGCGTATGGGATCACCAGCACCGGGATCAGCACGACGCCGGTCTGGAAGACCAGCAATTCGAGCTTCGCGACCGCATCGACCCGCAGCGTCCTTTCGGCCAACACGGCGGCAACGGCCGCAACGGCCTCGACCACCGGGGTCGAGTTTGCGGCATCAGACTCGACGTTCAACGCGATGTGGCAGACCGTGGCCGGCGCCACCGCCAACAATCTCGCCTGGCTGCGCGGCGATACCACGCAGGAGCTGCAAAACGGCGGCACCTACCGTAACCGCACCTCGGTTCTGGGCGACATCATCGACTCGACCCCGATTTTCCAATGGCACGAGAACTTCGGCTACGCCGCGCTGCCCGAGGGGATGACCGCGAGCCCCAACTACACGACCTTCCTTGCGAGCAAGGGCAATGGAACCGGTGGCGGATACCAGGGCAAAGGCATGGTCTACGTCGGCGCCAACGACGGGATGCTGCACGGATTCGATGCCAACAGCGGAACCGAAGTGTTCGGTTACGTGCCGCACAACGTGATCCCGAATCTGCCGGCGCTGGCGGACCCGGGTTACGCGCACCGCTTCTACGTCGACCAGACTCCGTACGTCGGGGATGCTTGCGTCGGGAGCAGCCCGACCAGCTGCTCCTGGAAGACCGTGCTGGTCGGCACCACGGGCGCCGGCGGCCAGGGCGTGTTCGCCCTCGACGTCACCCATCCAGAATCGATGGGGCCCAGCAGCAGCGCGACCGGCACCGTGCTATGGGACCTGGACGGCCTGGGAGCCACCGGCACCAATCCGACCAACCCTAACGGCGATCCGGACCTGGGCTATCCGATCGGTAAGCCCGTGGTCGCGCGGTTGAACAACGGCGACTGGGTCGCCGTATTCGGCAACGGATACTTGAGCAAAAACGGCTGTGCCGTGCTGTTCATCGTGCGGCTATTCGACGGGAACATCACAAGGATCGGGACGACCGGCTCGCCGGGTACCGGCACCTCGAGCTCTTGCACGACCAGCAACATCAACAACAGCAACGGTCTGGGACCGGTCGCGCTGGCCGACGTGGACGGCAACATGACGACCGACTACGTGTACGCCGGCGATCTGCAGGGCAACCTGTGGAAGTTCGATTTGCACACCGCCTCGTCGGTGCCAACCGGTAACGTGCAAGGCGGCTTAAAGCTCTTCGCGGCCTCGCCCGGCTGCGTGCCGGCGTCCGGGTCGACCGCGGCGAACACCTGCCAGCCGATCACCAGCGCGCCGGTGCTCGGTCAGCCGTTGCCGGGCATGACCGGTACGATGGTGTACTTCGGCACTGGGCGGCTGTTCGCGATTGGCGACCTGAGCACGACGACGACCCAGAGCTTCTACGGCATCTTGGACTCGGGCGGTTCGACCACGATCGCGAAAAGCTCGCTGGTGCAGCAGACGATCACCGACAACGGAAGCACCCGCACCGTCAGCGGCAACACTGTGACGTCGCCCGGCTGGTTCATGGATCTGCCGGACACGGGCGAGCGTGTGACCTTCTCGCCGCTGCTGCTGGACGGGTTCGTGGTGTTCGCCACCGAGATACCGAGCTCGAATACGTGTACAGCCGCCGGGACGGGCTGGATCATGGCGATCCCCGCCGCCAGCCAGACACTGGGCGCGAACGACAACTTCTTCTACGGCAATTCGGGCGTTGCCGGCATCCAGACGACCAACGGCATGCCGGAAGGAATGTCCTCCGTGTACGACCCGACGACCAAGACGGATCAGCTGATCGTAGGCGAAACGGGCGGAACGCAGATCGCGAAGACGAACTCAAAACATGTAACGGGCCGCATCACGTGGCACGAACTAACCCAATGAACGTGGAATCTGCGAGTAAAGTCCCCCCAGCGCGGGGACGCGCAGCTTGCGGTTTTACGTTGCTCGAGCTGCTGATCACGGTGGTGCTGTTGGGCATTCTGGCCGCGATTGCGATCCCGTCTTATTCGGCCTACATCACGCGCGGCCAGCGCGCAGCGGCCAAGGCCGCGCTGATGCAATCGGCCCAGGGGCTCGAGCGCTATTACACGGTGAACGGCTCCTACACCGCCGGGGCCTCGGCTGTGATCCCTTTCGCACCGAACGATGGTGGTCAGATCACTTACGCGCTAGCTCCGACCTTGGCGTCGCAAACCTATTCGCTGACGGCGACGCCGTGTGGGACGGCTGGCACCTGCCCCTCCGCCAGCACCTTCAATGATGCGGAGTGCGGCGCGCTGACGCTAACGAACACCGGTCTGAAAACCGTCAGCGGCGGGACCAATACCGATCCGGCCTACTGCTGGGGCCACTAAGGCTCCTTGAAACTCGCCCCGGCCTGATCGGCCATCCACGCCACCGCCCGCGCGACCTCCTGCGGATCCAGGTCCGCGCTGCCGCCTTTCGGCGGCATCGCCTTGTAGCCCTCGGTCGCGTGCTTGACCAGCGTGTCGAAGCCCTGCGCGATGCGCGGGCCCCAGGCCTTCTTGTCGCCCACCTTGGGCGCGCCCGCGATGCCAGCGCCGTGGCAGACCACGCACACCCCGGTGAAGACTTCCTGGCCGGCGCGCAGCGCGTGGGCGCCGCCACCGCTGGCCGGTTCGAATTCGACGCGGGACACGGGCGCCAGCCGCGCCGTGACCGCCTGCGGGCTCATCGTGGCCTGCGAGGCCGCGTGCAGCGGCGGGTACGCGTAGCTTCCCGCCACGCCGATCAGCGCGGCAACCGCGACGAAGCCCAGCAGGTACGGCGGACACATGCGCGTGGACGGCGGCGGCGCGGACATTGCCTGCTCCGGAGTCGGTTGAGCGCGCAGTATATCGAGCCGCGAGGGGCGGTTGGACGGTGTGCGCCGCAGTCGGTAAGCTCCTCGCAACGCGCCTGTAGCTCAGTGGATAGAGCGACGGCCTCCGAAGCCGTAGGTCGCAGGTTCGACTCCTGTCAGGCGCGCCAGGATCGGCTGCAAGGGGGCTGGGCTGGCCCCCTCGCGCTCCCCCAGCCAATGTGAGTACGACCGTTGCGTAGATCGACCATCCACCCATGACCGGACTTCATCGCGCCTCGCCCCGGCCGACCGAGATCACGCTGCACTCGGAGTCGCGCGTGCTGGAGATCGCCTTCAGCGACGGCCGCACCTTCCGGCTGCCGTTCGAATTCCTGCGCGTGAATTCGCCCTCGGCCGAAGTGCGCGGGCACGGTCCCGGGCAGGAAGTGCTGCAGGTCGGAAAGCGCAACGTGACCATCGTCTCGGCCGAGCCGGTCGGGCACTATGGCCTGCAGCCGACCTTCTCGGACGGCCACACCACCGGGATCTTTTCGTGGGACCTTTTGTACCAGCTGGGCCTGAACCAGGACAGCCTGTGGGCGCAGTACCTGGAACGGCTGCAGGCGGCGGGGGCCAGCCGCGACGCGCCCACGGTCGCCGCCCAGTCGGGGCCGGCCGGGCCCCACGGGTGCGGCAGCGGCCACTGAGAGACGCGCAGCATGAGCGAGGATCGCACCACGCACTTCGGGTTCCAGCGCGTTGCCGAAGACGAGAAGGCCGCGCACGTGGAGCGCGTGTTCAGCTCGGTTGCGCCGCGCTACGACCTGATGAACGACGTGCTGTCGGGGGGTCTGCACCGGCTGTGGAAGGCCTTCACGATCCGGCAGGCCGGCGTGCGGCCCGGGATGCGGGTGCTGGACGTGGCGGCCGGAACGGGTGATCTGGCGCGCGCCTTCGCGCGTGCCGCCGGCCCCGCGGGCCTGGTCGTGCTGACCGACATCAACGCGCAGATGCTGACGGCCGGCCGGGACCGGTTGCTCGATGAAGGGCGGATCGCGCCGGCGGTGCGCTGCGACGCCGAGCGCCTTCCATTCCCGGATCGCACGTTCGATGTGGTCAGCGTCGGCTTCGGGCTGCGCAACATGACGCACAAGGAACTGGCCCTGGCGCAGATGCGGCGGGTGCTCAAGCCCGGGGGCCGCCTGCTGGTGCTGGAATTCTCGAAGATCTGGCAGCCGCTGGCGCCGCTGTACGACGCCTACTCGATGCGGGTGATGCCCTGGCTCGGTGAGCGGATCGCCGGCGATGCGGCGAGCTACCGGTACCTGGCCGAATCGATCCGGATGCATCCATCCCAGCCGGAATTGGCCCGGATGATGGAGCAGGCCGGTCTGGAACGCGTGCAATGGTTCAACTTCTCCGCGGGCATCTGCGCCTTGCATGTGGGTTATGCGTTGTGACGCGCGCAGCGGAACGGCGATGAGCGTGCTGTGTCGGCGCTGGCTGCTGGGCGCGTGGGTGGTCGCGATGGCCACGGGCGCCGCTGCCCAGAACGACGGGCAACGCCGTCCCGCGCCGCCCGGGTTGCAGCGCCAGGGTGCCGAGCAGCTGCCGCCGGCCGCGGCCGCCACCGCGGCCAACCCGGCGCGTGCGTACGGCTGGTGGTTTGCGGCCCTGGGCGGCCTGGCCGCCGCTTTCGGCCTGGTGGCGCTGGCGACCCGGCGCAACCGGCTGACCTCGACCACGGCAGCGCCGTACGTCGAAGGGTGGCAGGGGATCGGCGGGCCTTCGTACGCGCCGCAGCCGACGACGGTACGGACGGAGCCGCGCACCGCCAGCCGGCCGCCCGAGGGGTCGCGGATCAACGGACAGCCCGAGACCGCGGCGCGGCACGAGAGCTTCAGGCGCCCGTTCGGAGTACCGGCCGACTTCGATGCACCCGCCTTCCTGAAGGGCGCCAAGCAGTCCTTCGTCAGGCTCCAGTCGGCCTGGGACCGTTCGGACCTGCACGAGCTGGACGAGTGCACGACCGACGAGATGTTCAGCGCGCTCACGCACGAGCTGCGCGTGCGGGCGGGGCCGAGCCGCACCGAGGTGATCGAATTGACGGCGAGCCTGCTGGGTATCGAGACCGCCGCGGGCGAATATCGGGCCAGCGTCCGCTTCAGCGGCAACTTGAAGGTCAACGGCGAGGACGAGCGCCTGGACGAGGTGTGGAATCTCTCCAGGGCGGTCGACGGCTCCAGCGGCTGGCTGCTGGCCGGCATCCAGCAGCTCAATTGAGCCGGTCGGCCCGGGGCCCGTGCTGCAGCGATTCGCATCCGACGCGGCCCTGGAAGGTCTGAACCACCTGCTTCGGGGGCAGCGCCAGGCGCGCGAGCTGCTGCGCCCGCTCGCGGGCCGCACTGCGCGGATCCAGGCAGGCCCGGTCGCGCTGCAGTTCGCCATTGGCCCGGACGGTCTGCTGCAGTCGTCGCAGGCCGATCCCCACGTTCGGATCGACATCGAGGCGGGCTCGCTCGCCGCCGGGCTGTCCGATCCGGCCGCCGTGCTGCGGGACGCGCACATCGGCGGCGATGCCGAGCTCGCCCAGGTGTTGTCGCGCGTGGTAGAGCAGTTGCGGCCCGACCTGGAGGAAGACCTGTCGCATCTGGTGGGCGATGCGGCCGCGGTGCGGATCGTGGCGGCGCTGCGCGCCGCGCGGCACGAGGTGGCCGACGCCGGGGAGCGCGCCGCGCGCCAGCTCGCCGACTATCTGGCCGGCGAGCGCGCCTGGCTGGCCTCGCGCGGGCCATTCGAGCGGTTTGTTGCAGAGGTGAACGAACTGGCCCAGGCCGCCGAGCGCCTGGCCGAGCGGACCAGCCGGCTGCGCTGAGCCGATGCTGCGCCTGCTGCGCCTGCTGCGGATCGTCACGGTCTCGTTCCGCTACGGCCTGGACCAGATCGCGCTGGGCAACCTGAGCCATCCGCTGCTGGTGCGCCTGGTGCGGCTGACCGCGATCGGTCGGCCCCTGACCCGCCCGCGCGGCGAGCGGCTGCGGCTTGCGCTGGAAAGCCTGGGACCGTTGTTCGTCAAATTCGGCCAGCTGCTGTCGACGCGCCGGGATCTGTTGCCGGCCGACATCGCCGACGAGCTGGCCCGCCTCCAGGACCGGGTGCCGCCCTTCGACTCGGCAGCGGCGATGCGCGAGATCGAACGTGGGCTGGGACGGCGCATCTCGGACATTTTTTCATCGTTCGACGCCACGCCCGTGGCCAGTGCATCGATCGCCCAGGTACACCTGGGCGTGCTGGCGCACGGCCCCCAGGCGGGCCGCGAAGTCGCGATCAAGGTGCTGCGGCCCGGAATGCGGTCGGTGATCGACCGCGACCTGCAGCTGATGGACGCGGCCGCCGTGCTGGTCGAGTACCTGTGGCGCGACGGCCGGCGGCTGCGCCCGCGCGACGTGGTCGACGAGTTCCGCAAGACGCTGCACGATGAGCTCGACCTGACGCGCGAGGCGGCCAACGCCTCGCAGCTTCGCCGCAACTTTGCCGATTCCAGGCTGCTGCGGATTCCCGAGATGCTGTGGGATTACTGCAGCGAAAGCGTGCTGGTGATGGAGCGGATGCGCGGCGTGCCGATCGGCCAGATCGATCGGCTGCGCGAGGCCGGCGTCGACCTGAAGCGCCTGTCGCACGACGGAGTCGAGATCTTCTTCACCCAGGTGTTCCGCGACGGTTTTTTCCACGCCGACATGCATCCGGGCAACATCTACGTCAGCATCGATCCGTCCGACCACGGGCGCTACATCGCGCTCGACTTCGGCATCGTGGGCACGTTGACCGACACCGACCGCGACTACCTGGCCCGCAATTTCCTGGCATTTTTCCAGCGCGACTACCGCCGCGTGGCCGCGACCCACCTGGAGTCGGGCTGGGTGCCGCGCGGCACCCGCGTCGATGAGCTGGAAAGCGCGATTCGCGCCGTGTGCGAGCCGATTTTCGACCGCCCGTTGAAGGACATCTCGTTCGCGCAGGTGCTGGTGCGGCTGTTTTCGACCTCACGCCGCTTCAACGTCGAGATCCAGCCCCAGCTGCTGTTGCTGCAGAAGACGCTGTTGAACGTCGAGGGGTTGGGCCGGCAGCTCGACCCGGAGCTGGATCTGTGGAAGACCGCCAAGCCGTTCCTGGAAGCCTGGATGAAGCGCCAGGTCGGCTTCGCCGGCTTGATGGAGCGGCTTCGCACCGAGGCGCCACAGTGGAGCCGACTGCTGCCGCAGGTGCCGCGCCTGGCGGCCCAGGCGCTGATGGCGGTGGAAAGCCAGGAGCGGGTGCTGGCCGAGCTGGCCGAGCTCAAGCGCGCCAACGCGCAGCGCAACCGCTGGCTGGCAGTCGCGGTCTGGCTGCTGGCCGCCGTCGTGCTGATGCTGGCGTGGGTCTTCGTGGGACTGCGGCTGCCGCGACTCTGAACGTTGCGTCTACCTATAATCGTGGCCTGATGGGCGACCAACGATGAACCTGGTGATCCTGGCGGCCGGCCAGGGCAAACGGATGCGTTCCGACCTGCCGAAGGTGCTGCACCCTCTGGCCGGCCGGCCCTTGCTCGCGCACGTGCTCGATGCGGCGCGCGCCATCGCCGGCGCGCTCGGGCGCCCGGCCAATGCGATCGTCGTGGTCGGCCACGGCGGCGCCCAGGTGACGGGCGCTTTCGCCGGCCAGTCGGACATCCGGTTCGTCACGCAGGAGCCGCAGCTGGGTACCGGCCACGCGGTCCTGCAGGCGGCCGCGCTGCTGGACGATGCCGCCCCGACGCTGGTGCTGTACGGGGACGTGCCGCTGGTGCACGCCGACACGTTGCTGGCGCTGGTGCGCGCGGCCGGCGACGGCGTCGGCCTGCTGAGCGCGCGCGTGGCGGACCCGACCGGCTATGGCCGCGTCGTGCGCGATGCCGCCGGCGCGGTGGCGCGCGTCGTGGAGGAGCGCGACGCCAGCGGCCGCGAACGGGCGATCGACGAGATCAACACCGGCATCCTGGTGGCGCCGACCCCCGGCTTGAAGTCGTGGCTCGCGCAACTGGGCAACGACAACGCGCAGCGCGAGTATTACCTGACGGATGTGATCGCGCTGGCGGTGCGTGAACAGGTCCCGGTGACCGCGTGCCTCGCGCCCGACGCGAGCCAGGCGCTCGGCGTGAACAGCAAGTCGCAGCTGGCCGAGCTGGAGCGGACCTTCCAGCGGCGCAGCGCCGAGCATCTGATGCAGTCGGGCGCGACGCTGGCCGATCCGGCCCGGATCGATGTGCGCGGGCGCCTGAGCGTCGGAGCCGACGTGTTCATCGATGTCGGCTGCGTGTTCGAAGGCGAGGTCGCGCTGGCTGACCGCGTGCGCGTCGGGCCCTACTGCGTGCTGCGCGACGCCGCGGTGGGCGCCGACACCGAGGTGGCCGCGTTTTCCTACCTGGACGGCTGCCGCATCGGCGCCTCGGCCCGGGTAGGGCCGTACGCGCGCCTGCGGCCCGGAGCGAACCTGGACGACGAGGTCCACATCGGAAATTTCGTCGAGGTCAAGGCGAGCCATGTCGGCCGGGGATCGAAGGCCAATCACCTGGCCTACATCGGTGACGCCGAGGTCGGCCCCCGAACCAACATCGGGGCCGGAACGATCGTGGCGAACTACGACGGCGTCAACAAGCACCGCAGCCGCATCGGCCAGGACGTCCAGGTCGGCAGCAACACCGTGCTGGTGGCGCCGATCCAGGTCGGCGACGGCGCAACCATCGGCGCCGGCTCGACCGTGTGCCGCGAGGTGCCGCCCGGCACCCTGACGCTGGCGCGCGCCCCGCAGGTCACGATCGCCGGATGGAAGCGGCCGGCCAAGAAGGCCGGCCGATGACACCGGCGCAAACTATGCCGGCCGCTGATTCGGCGCTGCGCGAGGAGGTCTCGCGGCTGCTCGACCGGCTCGGGGTCGATGCCGCCTCGCTGGACGGCGACCTGGTGGCCCGCACGCCGATCGACGGCGGCGTCACGGCCCGGGTGCCGGAGACTTCGCCCACGCAGGTGGGCGCCGCGGTCGCGGCGGCGCGTGAGGCTTTTGAACGCTGGCGGCTGGTTCCGGCGCCGCGCCGAGGCGAGCTGGTGCGACGCCTGGGCGAGTCGCTGCGCCTCGCCCGCGAGGACCTGGGCCGGCTGGTGTCGATCGAGACCGGCAAGATCGTCTCCGAGGGGCGGGGCGAAGTGCAGGAAATGATCGACATCTGCGACTTCGCCACCGGTCTGTCGCGCCAGCTGTACGGCCTGACGATCGCCTCGGAGCGTCCCGGCCACCGGATGATGGAGACCTGGCATCCGCTCGGCGTCACCGGCGTGATCAGTGCGTTCAACTTTCCGGTCGCCGTGTGGGCCTGGAATGCCGCGCTGGCGCTGGTCTGCGGTGACCCGGTCGTGTGGAAGCCGTCGGAAAAGACGCCGCTCACAGCGCTGGCGGTGCAGGCGATCTTCGACCGGGTCGCGCGCGAGGCTCAGCGCGAAACCGGCGCGCCCACGAGCGGCCTGCTGCACGTGCTGACTGGCGGCCGCCAGGCGGCCCAGGTGCTGGTCGATCACCCGGCCGTGCCGCTCGTGTCGGCCACCGGCTCCACCGCCATGGGGCGATCGCTCGCGCCCCGGCTGGCGCAGCGGTTCGCGCGGGCGCTGCTGGAGCTGGGCGGCAACAACGGCGCCATCGTCTGTCGCAGCGCGGATCAGGAACTGGCGCTGCGGGCGATCGCGTTCGCCTGGATGGGAACCGCGGGCCAGCGCTGCACCTCGCTGCGGCGGCTGTTCGTGCATCGCGACGTGCCCGACGCCTTCGTGCAGCGCCTGGCGCGCCTGTCCGCCTCGGTGGCCGTGGGCGATCCGCTCGATCCGGCCACTCTGGTGGGGCCGTTGATCGATCGGACCGCTTTCGAGGCGATGCAGGCCGCGTTGAAGGACGCCGCCTCCGCGGGCGGCTCGGTCGAGGGCGGCGCGCGCGCGCACGCGCAGCGCTGGCCCGATGCGTACTACGTGCGGCCGGCGGTGGTGACGATGCCCGGCCAGCAGGGCCCGGTGTTGCGCGAGACCTTCGCGCCGATTCTGTACGTGATGCGTTATGCGGATCTGCAGGAGGCGGTCGCCGCGCACAACGCGGTGGCGGCCGGGCTGTCCTCCTCGATCTTCACGGCGGACCAGCGCGAAGCAGAGCGCTTCATGGCCGCTGACGGCTCCGACTGCGGCCTGGCCAACGTGAACATCGGCCCGTCGGGTGCCGAGATCGGCGGTGCCTTCGGCGGCGAGAAGGACACCGGCGGAGGGCGCGAGTCCGGCTCCGACGTCTGGAAAACCTATATGCGCCGTGCCACCAACACGATCAACTTTTCCGGGGAACTGCCCCTGGCGCAGGGCGTGAAGTTCGATATCTGACGCGCAAGCTCAGGGGCCGCTCAGCGCCCGGTTCAGCTGGGTGGCAAGGCGGGCGCCCGCCAGTGCCAGCTGCGTCGTGATGACGCGCTCGGCGGCCCGCTGGTACGCACGCGGCAGCGCCACCGTGCCGGCCGGTGCGCTGCTGCAGGCGAAGCCCGGATAGTTGAGCGCCACCTGGCGCGCCAGCCGGTTCGATTCACTCAGCCAGCGCGCCACCGGTGCTTCGCGCAGCGCGGCGGGCAACGCGCGGGCCCGCGCGACCAGCTCCCGCATGGCCTGCCCGGACGGTTGCGTGTCATGGCCGCTGCGCAGCGCCGACGCCACCAGCCGTACATCCCAGACGAAATGCAGCGACCCGGGAGTTTGACCGGGTCGGCCGGCGAGCTGGACATGCACCTGGTTGCCGCCTTGCGCGAAATCGGCTGCGTGCAGCGGCTGGTGCAGGTCGCCGACCAGGTGCGAGATCCACTTCAGAGCCTCCCGGCGCTGCGCCGTCGGCAGGCCCGGGTCGGCCAGTTGCGCCATCAGCGCTTCGATTTGCCGGCTTGCGCACTGCTGCTGCGGGCACCAGGCGGCTTCGGGCCCGGCGTCGCCGCAGACCGGCATGTTGTCGTAATGCCAGGCCGGCCGATCCGCCGGGGTACCGCGTATCTCGTCAGCCCAGAGCGAGACTTCGGCCAGCGTGGTTCGGCCGGACCGGTTGCCGTCGCGATCGCGGTCGTCGGCAAGCAGCCGCGCCACCTCGGCCCGCGCTTCGGGGGTGAGCAGCGCGTCGGCCACCCCGCCGATCGCGCGATGACCCAATGGCCCCCAGGCCGAAGCGCAAGTCGACAGCAGAAGAAAGACAAGTCCGGCCGCCAGTCGAGACCCGTACTCATTGGCTGGGGGAGCACGAGGGGGCAGCCCAGCCCCCTCGTTCCC
>DASZFP010000103.1:0-39445 GCA_035939615.1 Burkholderiaceae bacterium
CACGACCGCAACCCAAATGGACGCTGCAGGTGTTCGCCCGCGCGCCGTTGCCCGGCCAGGTGAAGACCCGCCTGATCCCGCAGCTGGGCGTGCAGGGCGCAACCGATCTGCACAGCCGGCTCGTGGTGGCGGCACTGCGCCGGGCCTGCGCGGCGCGCGGCGCCCGGGTCGAACTGTGGATCGCCGGCGATCCGCTCGATGCGTTCGTGCAGGAGTGCGCGCAGCGTTTCGGCGTGCCGGTTCTGGTGCAGCGTGGCGCCGACCTGGGAGCCCGGATGGCCAATGCCCTTTCGCAGGCGTTTTCGGGGCTGGATCGATCGGCGGCCTGCGTTCTGATCGGATCGGACTGCCCTTCGCAGAGGCCCGATGACCTGGAACAGGCGGCCGCCGCGCTGCGGACGCACGAGGTGGTGCTGCAGCCGGCGCTCGACGGCGGCTACGTGCTGATCGGGGTGACGCGCCCGCAGCCGAGGCTGTTCGAGGGCATCGAATGGGGCAGCGAGCGCGTGGCGCAGCAGACGCTCAAGCGCAGTGCCGAGCTCGGCCTGCGGCCGTATCTGCTGCGGCCGCTGCCCGATCTGGACGGCCCCGCGGACCTGGACCGCGCACGCCAGCAGGGCTGGGTCGAACTCTGATCAGCCGTCCAGCGGCGGGCGCGACCCGGGCTTTCGCACCGCACAATGCCCGGCGTTGAACGCTAGAATCAGGGCCGATGAATCGACGCGACGCACCACGGCCACCGGCAGCCGCCAATTTCATCCGGAACATTGTCGATGCGGACCTGGCCAAGGGCCGGTTCGCGCGGCGCCGCTGGAACGGGCGCCCGGGCGACGGGACGTTCCAGCGGCAGGGCCCGCCGGAAACGGCGCGCATCCGGACGCGTTTTCCGCCCGAGCCGAACGGGTACCTGCACGTCGGGCACGCCAAATCGATCTGGCTGAACTTCGGGCTGGCGCGCGATTACCACGGCCGCTGCCACATGCGGTTCGACGACACCAACCCGGAAAAAGAAGAGCAGGAATACGTCGACTCGATTCTGGACGCGGTGCGCTGGATGGGCTTCGACTGGACCGAGGGCGCGCACAGCCACCTGTACTACGCGTCGGATTACTTCGACCAGCTGTACGAATACGCCGAGTACCTGATCCGCACCGGGCACGCGTACGTCGACGAGCAAAGCGCCGAGCAGCTGCGCGGGTCGCGCGGAACGCTGACCGAAGCCGGGCGCGACTCTCCGTTCCGGGGCCGGCCGGCCGACGAGAGCCTGGAGCGATTCCGCCAGATGCGCGACGGCCGGCACCCCGAGGGATCGATGGTGCTGCGGGCGCGCATCGACATGGCCTCGCCCAACATCAACATGCGCGATCCGACGCTGTACCGGATCCGCTTCGCGCACCATCATCGGACCGGCGATCGCTGGTGCATCTATCCGATGTACGACTACACGCACTCGATCTCCGACGCGCTGGAGTCGATCACGCACAGCCTGTGCACGCTGGAGTTCGAGGATCACCGGCCGCTGTACGACTGGTGCGTCGAGCGCCTGGTGCCGACCATGCGCGAGCCGCAGTGGCGCGAGGCGCTGGAACTGGTGCAGTCGCTGCGCGAGCAGGGCCTTGAAGTGGCGCGCGAGTTCGCCCTGCACTGCCACAACTTCCGCCACAAGCTGTATGCGGGGACGGCCGAGGCGAACCTGCGCTCGATGTTCGAGCGCTGGGAGCACGATCGCGCCGCGGTGATGCGGGACCTGGACGTCTTCTACAAGCTGCTGCTGGGCAAGGCGGAGCAGTTCGCGCCGCTGCTGGCGGGCGCGCTGGAGGACCTGCGCCCCGACCCGTTCGATCTGCCGCACCAGTACGAGTTCTCCCGGTTGAACGTGAACCACGTGCTGATGAGCAAGCGCAAGCTGATCCAGCTGGTCGAGGAGCAGCTGGTCGACGGCTGGGACGACCCGCGCATGCCGACCATCGTGGGCCTGCGACGGCGCGGCTACACGCCGC
This sequence comes from Burkholderiaceae bacterium, assembly GCA_035939615.1. Lineage (GTDB taxonomy): Bacteria > Pseudomonadota > Gammaproteobacteria > Burkholderiales > Burkholderiaceae_F > VBCK01. The sequence goes on from DASZFP010000103.1 coordinate 2,001, forward strand.
GCAGCCTGCAGCTGTTTTCCGAGCGCATCGGCGTGAGCAAAGCCGAATCGTGGATCGACTACCCGGTGCTCGAGCAGGCCCTGCGCGACGATCTGGACCCGATCGCGCCGCGCGCGGTGGCGGTGCTAGAGCCGCTGCGGCTGGTGATCACCAACCTGGCCGTCGGCCACAGCGAGCCGTGCGTGGCCCCGGTGCACCCGCACCGGCCGGAGCTGGGAACGCGCACCATCCCGCTGACGCGCGAGCTGTGGATCGAGCGCGACGATTTCGCGGAGCGACCGCCGCCGGACTACTTCCGCCTGTATCCGGGCAACCTGGTGCGGCTGCGCTATGCCTACGTGATCCGGTGCACCGGGGTCGAGAAGAATGACCTGGGCCACATCACCGCGGTGCTGGCCGAGTACCTGCCGGACACGCGCAGCGGAACGGACGGCGCCAACCGCGTCAAGGTCAAGGGGGCGATACACTGGCTGCCGGCCGAAGGCTGCCCGACCGCCGAAGTGCGGCTGTACGAGCAGCTGTTCACCGTTGCGCAGCCGGACGCCGGCGGGCGGGACTTTCGCGAATCGATCAACCCGGTCAGCCGCCGCGTTCTGACCGCCTTCGTCGAGGCGGCCGCCGCCGCGGCACAGCCGGAGGACCGGCTGCAGTTCGAACGGCACGGCTATTTCGTTGCGGACCAGAGCGATCACACGCCGGGCCGCCCGGTTTTCAACCGCATCACGACCTTACGCGACTCGCGTTCCAAATGACCCCGCCATCGATCATCGCCAAGCGCATCGAGTCACTGCGGGGGGCGATGCAGCGTCACGGACTGGCCGCCTGGGTCGTCCCGTCCTCCGACCCTCACCTGTCCGAATACCTGCCGGCCCACTGGCAGGGGCGCCAGTGGCTGTCCGGATTCACCGGTTCCGTCGGAACGCTGGTGGTCACCGCGCGCTTCGCCGGCGTCTGGGTCGACAGCCGCTACTGGCTGCAGGCCGAGGCCGAGCTGGCTGGAACCGGCATCGCAGCGATGAAGGTCAACGCCAACGCCGGGGTGGCGTTCATCGACTGGCTGGCCGCCAACTGCGGCAACGGCGATGAGGTCGGCATCGACGGCCGCGCGATCGGCCTGGCCACGGTGCGGGCGCTGCAGGAGGCGCTGAGCGCGAGCGGGGCCTCCCTGCGGATGGACCTGGACCTGCTCGGGGAGGTATGGCCCGAGCGCCCCGGTCTGCCGCTGGTGCCGGTGTTCGAGCAGCAGGCGCAATACGCGCCGGTGGCCCGTGCGGTCAAGCTGAAGGCGCTGCGCGATTCGATGCAGGCGGCCGGCGCCGGCTGGCACCTGATTTCGACGCTCGACGACATCGCGTGGCTGCTCAACCTGCGCGGATCGGACGTTCCGTACAACCCGGTATTCCTGGCGCACCTGCTGATCGGTACGGATGGCGGCACGCTGTTCATCGCGGACAGCAAGGTGCCGCCGCCGCTGCGCCGCCGGCTGGCCGACGACGGCGTGCAACTGGCCGGCTACCAGGAGCTGGCCTCGCACCTGGCGCGCCTGCCCGGTGGGAGCACGATCCTGATCGATCCGCGCCGGGTCACGGCCGGCATCCTGCAGTCGCTGCCGGCCGGCGTGCGGCGCATCGAGCGCATCAACCCGTCCACGCTCGCCAAGGCGGTCAAGAGCGATGGCGAAATCGAGCTGATCCGGTACGCGATGGAACAGGACGGCGCGGCGCTGGCGGATTTTTTTTCCTGGTTCGAGCAGGCCCTGGCCCGGCGCGAAGTCATTTCCGAGCTGACGATCGATGAGCGGGTCACGCAGGCGCGCGCCCGGCGCGACGGATTCTTCTCGGCCAGCTTTGCAACCATCGCCGGCTTCAACGCCAACGGCGCGCTGCCGCACTACCGCGCCACGGACGAGGCGCATGCGGTGATCTGCGACGGCCAGCAGGCCGGCAACGGTCTGCTGCTGATCGACTCGGGCGGCCAGTACCAGACCGGCACGACCGACATCACGCGCGTGGTCGCGGTCGGCGCCACCTCAAAGGAGCAGCGCCAGGATTTCACCCGCGTGCTCAAGGGAATGATTGCGCTGTCGCAGGCGCGCTTTCCGCGCGGCACGCGTTCGCCCATGCTCGACAGCCTGGCGCGCGCCCCGATCTGGGCGGCCGGCGTCGAATACGGTCACGGCACCGGACACGGGGTCGGATTCTTCCTGAACGTTCACGAGGGCCCGCACGGCATCACGCCGTACCTGATGGCCGAGGCGCACACCGCCATGGAGGCCGGCATGATCACCTCCAACGAGCCCGGAATCTATCGGCCCGGCCGCTGGGGCGTTCGCATCGAGAACCTGCTGCTGACGGTGCCGGGGCAGACCACCGAATTCGGAAGCTTCCTGGACTTCGAGACGCTGACGCTGTGTCCGATCGATACCCGCTGCATCGAGCGCGACCTGCTCAGCCGCGACGAGGCCGACTGGCTGAACCGTTACCACACGACGGTGCGCTCGCGGCTGGCGCCGCATGTCGCCGGGGCTGCCGCCGACTGGCTGCAAGCCGGCACCCGGCCCATCTGAGCCTCGCCCGGGATCGGCCATGCTGTCGCATCTGGATCACCTGGTCATCACCACGCGCGACAAGATTCGCTGCATCGAGTTTTACACTCAGGTCCTGGGCATGAAGGCCGAGCCGTTCGGGGACGGACGCCTTGCCCTCAAATTCGGTCCGCAGAAGCTCAACGTCCACACATTCGGCAATGAGTTCTCTCCGAGGGCCTGGCTGCCCGCTCCCGGTTCTCTGGATCTGTGCTTCATCCTGGCCATCCCCCTGGATCAGGCGATCGAGCAGCTGGGACGGTTGGGAATTGCAATCGAAGTGGGTCCGGTGCTGCGTGTCGGCGCGCAGGGGCCGATCCGTTCGGTCTACGTGCGCGACCCCGACATGAACTTGATCGAATTGTCGCAGCAGCTCTAGCCAGTCGGCGATCTTGTCTGTTAAGGCACCCAAGACGCGTTGCGTGAAGGCAGCGGGAGCACCGACGGTCGAGCTCTGGTTCGAATTCGGGAGCAATTACAGCTACCTTGCCGTGATGCGGATCGAGGAACTGGCGCGAACGTTCGGCGTGGCTGTCGCCTGGAAGCCGTTCCTGCTGGGAGCCATCTTCAAGTCTTTCGGATGGTCCACCTCGCCGTTTGTTCTGCAAAGGGAAAAGGGCGCCTACGTGTGGCGGGATATGGAGCGTCAATGCACGAAATATGGCCTGCCCTGGAAGAAGCCGAGCGAGTTTCCGCGCAGGGCGCTGCTTCCGATGCGGGTTGCCTTGATCGGCGCCGATCAACCGTGGATCGGCGATTACAGCAGGCGGATCATGCGAATCAATTTCGTCGATGACCGCGACATCGACACACCGGAGGCGGTGAGCCAGGTACTGGACGAACTGCGTCTGGCCACGTCGGATCTGCTCGCAGCGGCGCAGTCCGAGGACAACAAGCTGCGGCTGCGGGAGCAGACGGCGGAGGCGGGCCGGCGCGGAGTTTTTGGCGCGCCGACCTTCTTCGTCGGACCGGAAATGTACTGGGGCAACGACCGACTGGAAGATGCGATGCGGTTTGCCGCAAATCGCGTGGCCCGATAGTTACGTCCCTGAGCGATCATCCGAGGGCCGCGTGCGCTGCTCACGCGCGAACGTCGCTCGCCGTCATGGTCCCGGCTTCAAGAGTTCGTCGCAGTTAACTGATTCGGCCTGCGACTTGATCCAGTCTGCCACCGTCAGCACGTCGGGGCGGGGATTCGGCCTGGCCTTGATCAGCCAGTAAGCATGAGACGTGGTCGGGCCCGCCCGCGGCGCCGTCAGCACTCGCAAGCGGCCGTCGGACAACATGGGGCCCAGTAGCGTGATGCGGCCCAGAGCGATTCCCTGGCGCGAAATGGCAGCGGCAATCACCTGGTCATACTGATTGAAACGCAACATGCCTTTGGGTTTGACCGCGTTCCAGCCTTGGCTCGTCAACCACTCCTGCCAATGCAGCCAGGGGAAAGGTGCCCCGTCAAATTCGAGCAGGAAATGGTTTTCGAGCCTGCGGGGCGAATCGAGCGAGTCAAGGCCCAGCGCAGGGTGCGCAACCGGCACGATCGTCTCGCCGAACAGCCGTTCTGCACCCACGGAAGCGGTTTCCCGCGTGCAGTAGCGGATCGCCACATCGATTCCTTCCCCGCGCAGATCCTCGAGCTTATCGGAGGCCGCGATGCGCACATCGACACCCGGGTGATGCTCCTGGAAGCCACCGAGCCGCGGCAAAAGCCAAAGACCGGCAATACCGATCGTGCAGGTGATCGTCACCGCTTGGCGCGCGCCGCTCACACGCACCGCCCCGACCGCGTCCTGCAGCTGCTGAACAGCGCCGTTTGCGCTTCGAAACAGCCGGTCCCCTTCGGGAGTGAAGGCAATCGAGCGATGCCCGCGGACCAGCAGCTTCACTCCGAGCATGTCTTCCAGCGTGCTGACCTGGCGGCTCACGGCCGACTGGGTGATGCAAAGATCCTGCGCCGCCAAGGTGATGCTCATCCGCCGGCCGACCGCGACGAAGCCCCTGATCAGGTCAAGGGATGACAGCCGAGCAATCGGAACTGACATTCGATTACCTCATGCCATGAATGCCCATAAGTGATTCGTCCAGTCCCAGGCGGCCCACTCTAGCTGGATTCCAACCAGGAATGCAACGGAAAGAAACGTCTGATCGGCGGGCATGAGTCCGGAAAGGGACTTGCCCAAGCCAGACATTCCAGTTCCTCATGGGTGAGCCGCAAGAATCTCATTTGCGATCCCCACCCCATACGGTTCCAATGCGCAGTCGCTCACCGACTCACAGGAACCAGGGCCATGGCTTCGATCAACCAGCGCCGCGCGATGCTGGTGCTGCTCGTCCTGAGCGGCCTGATCATCTCGACGTGCATGGGGCTGCGCCAGAGCCTGGGTCTTTTCTTGCGTCCGCTGACGCTCGGGCTGGGCATCTCGGCGGCGACTTTCGGCTTTTCGATCGCGCTGCAGAACATCGTCTGGGGTCTGTCGCAGCCCTTCGTGGGGGCGCTCGCCGACCGCTACGGCCCCAGGCCCGTGCTGATCGGCACCGCGCTGATGTATGCGGCCGGTTTGCTCCTGATGGTCTTCGCAAACGCGGTGCCAGGCGGTCTGCAGATCGCGGGCTTTCTGACCGGGATCGGCATCGCAGGGACCGGCTTTGGCGTGCTGATCGGCACGGTGTCGCGCGCGGTGCCGCCGCAGAAACGCACCCAGACGGTCGGAATGGTCGCGGCGGTCGGATCGCTTGGCACGATGGTGATCGCGCCCATCGCCCAGGGGCTGATCACCGCCTTTGACTGGAAGGTGGCGATGGTCGTGTTCGCCGTGCTCGCGGCAGGCATCGCACTGTTGGCGCTGCCGATCCGCGAGCAGTCCGCTGCGAAACGAAGTTCCTTGGAACCAAGCCAGAGTCTCTCAGAGGTCGTGCGGCAGGCCATGGGGCACCGGGGCTTTCTGTACATGACGGTGGCGTTCTTCGCTTGCGGCTTCCAGCTCGTGTTCATCACTTCATACCTGCCGTCGTACCTGCAGATCTGCGGCGTCGCGCCGGGCGTGGGGGCGAGCGCGCTGGCGCTGATAGGCCTTTTCAACGCGATCGGCACGTACATCTTCGGTCAGCTCGGCGCGCGCTACAGCCAGAAGCACCTGCTCGCGCTGATCTATCTGCTGCGCACGCTGACGATTGTCGTCTTCCTGCTGGCGCCGGTCAGCGCGACCTCCACGCTCGTGTTCGCCGCGGCGATGGGCTTGCTGTGGCTTGGCGTCGTGCCGCTGGTGACTGGAATCGTCGGCCGGGTCTTCGGTTTGACCCACTTCAACACGCTCTACGGCATCGTGTTCCTCAGCCACCAGGTTGGCTCGTTCGTAGGCGCCTGGATGGGCGGCGTGGTGTTCGACCGGATGGGCGACTACAACTTCGCCTGGGGTGCGCTGATCTTCATCGGTACCGCAGCCTTCCTGCTGCAGTGGATGATGGACGAGCGGCCGCCGCGCCAGCGCACGTCCGGCGCGCAGCCTGCAGCGGTGCCGGCCTAGCCGGGCATCAGCGTCGCAGGTTTGGCTACGGCTCCAGCTCGACTACCTGCACCGAGACGTGGCGCGGCTTGTCGTCGCGCACCACGGTCAGATCGACGGTGCTGCCGATTCCGGCCCGATCCAGTTCCGCCACAAACGAGGACAGCGTCTCGGTGCGCTTGCCGTTGACGGCGATGATGATGTCGCCCAGGTTCCCGGTGCCGCGGTCCAGCGGCTTCAAGCCGGCCCGTGCCGCCGGCGTTCCGCGCCGCACCTCGGCAATCACGACGCCGGCAATGCCGGCGCGCTCGACCAGGTCGGGCCGCACCGGGTTGATCCCGATCCCCGGCAGCGGCGCCCTGCCCCGGGAGATCAGCGACGGCACGACGCGGTTGACCAGGTCAGCCGGGATGGCGAAGCCGATTCCGGCCGAACTGCCCGATTCGGACTGGATCGCCGAGTTCACGCCGATCAGGCGACCGGCGCTGTCCAGCAGCGGGCCGCCCGAATTGCCCGGATTGATGGCGGCGTCGGTCTGGATCACGCCGACCACCTCGCGGAACTCCGTGGTCGGAAGCTCCCGCCCCAGCGCACTGACGATGCCGTGGGTCAGCGTGCGCTGCAGGCCGTACGGGTTGCCGATCGCGTACACCGACTGGCCGATCCGAAGGTCGCGCGACGTGCCCAGCGGGATCGGCCGCAGAGCGCGCGGAATGCGCGTCAGCTGAACCACGGCCAGGTCGTAGTCGGGCGAGGTGCCGACGATGCGCGCCTGCACCGGGTCGCCGGCGTCCAGTTGCACAAACACGCTGCGCGCGCCCTCGACCACGTGGTTGTTGGTCACCACGTGCCCGCTCGTGTCCCAGACGAATCCGCTGCCCGCACCCTTGGCGACGGTGGCGCTGAAAAATCCAGTCGGTTGCAGCACCTCGGTCGTGATGTAGGCGACCGACGGGGCGGTGTTGGCGAACAGATCCACCAGCGCCTGCTCGGACGGCGGCAGCGGGCCTCGCGGGGTGACCTCGCGCGGCGCCGCGCGCGGCGCATCACGCGCCAGCACCCACAGACCCGGGGCGCCCGCGAGCACCAGCAGCAGCGCTGACACGGTCCACCATCGGGTCCGTCGCAGATCCGGGGGCATGGCGACATTATCGGCCCGCCGCGTGATAAATTGGCCGCGCCATGAACGACACCAATCCGATCAGCGATGGCAGTGGCGCCAGCGATCGTTATTTCGACCTGTCGCTGCGGCTGCTGACGATTTTCGTTCTGGTATCGCTCGTCTGCTGTGTCGGTTTCCTGACATACCGGTGGGTGAGGCCGCACCTGCTCAAGCAGCCGCTCGCGCCGGTCGAGGCCCGCGGTGCGGTCCTGGTGTCGCCGGCCCCGGCGGCGCAAACGGCGCCAGCCCCGGCCGACGAGGTCCTGATGGACCCGCGCAAGACATTCCGTTGTGTCGAGCAGGGCAAGGTCACCTTCTCGGACCGCGCCTGTGACAGCGGCTCGATTCAGATCATCCCGCTGACCCCGCCCCAGCAGGGGCAAAACGGCCACTGAGTGGCCAATGAACAGCCGCTGAGCCGATGAACGCGCCCGATACGACCGTTTCGCGCCGCTCCAACCTGGATCCGGACCTGATCTCCAGGACGGCGCCGCTGCCGGTGGCCTGGTACCTGGACCGCGCCTGGTTCGAGCGCGAGATGCTGCTGCTGTTCGACCGCGGTCCGAACTACGCCGGCCACGAGTTGATGGTGCCGCAGCGGGGCGACTACATCAGCCTGCCGTGGATGGACGGCCGCAAGGTCCTGGTGCGCGGTCCACAGGGGCCGAACCTGCTGTCCAACGTCTGCCGGCACCGCCAGGCGCGGCTGCTGGACCGGCAGGGCCGGGTCAACAACATCGTGTGCCCGGTGCACCGCTGGACCTATGACCTGGACGGCCGCCTGCTCGGGGCCCCCGACTTCGATCAGCCACCGCAGTGCTCGCTGCCCTCGACGCGACTGACCAACTGGCGCGGGCTGCTGTTCGCAGGCCCGCGCGAGGCGAGCCAGGACCTGGCCGATTTCCCGCTGGCGGCCGATTTCGACTGGAGCGGATACGTGTTCGACCGCCTCCTGGTGGAGGAATGCCCGTTCAACTGGAAGACGTTCCTGGAGATTTTCCTGGAGCTTTATCACGTTGAGGCCTCGCATCCCGGGCTGCGCCGGTGGGTCGACGCCGGCAACTACGAATGGGGCTTCGGCGACCGCTGGAGCTACCAGATCCTGGGCGTGAACGACCAGCTGCGCGTGCAGACCTCGGCCAATTACGAGAAGTACCGCGACGTGATCCTGCGCTACTCGGGCGGCCGCCTGCCGAAGTACGGCACCGTCTGGTCGATCCTGTATCCGAACGTGATGATCGAGTGGTACCCCTGCGCGCTGGTGGTCAGCACGCTGATTCCGCGCGGACCCGACCACACGACCAACGTGGTCGAGTTCTACTATCCGGAGGAGGTCCAGGCCTTCGAGCGCCAGATCGTCGAGGCGCACCAGGCCTCGTACGCCGAGTCGTCGGCGGAAGATGCGCAAATCTGCGCTCGGCTTCACGAAGGCCGGCGCGCACTGTGGCTGGCCGGCGAAGACGACGTGGGGCCCTATCACACGCCGCACGAGGACGGCATGATCCACCTGCACGACTGGATACGCCGCGAGATGGGGCAGAGGCACACGGTGGGCCGCTAGCCCTGCGTAGCTCGCGCAGCGAGCGAAGGAGGGTCAAGCCTGGGCGATACGCTCCACCGCGCGAGCGGCGGCGGCGAATCCGAACGGAGCCGTGACGACGACCGACGAGCCGTACCCGGCGCAGGCCAGGCCGGATTGAAACCCGGCCCCGGGCGCTTCGGTTTCCGAGGAATCCGGCACTTCGGCCAGCGGGCGCCGCACCGGCTCATCCGAGAAAATGGCGTCGACGCCGAAGAGCGGGCGCCGGGTGCCCGACTCGCGCGCGAAGCCGTAGCGGCGCCGCAGCCGGTATCGCACCTTGGCGAGCAGCGGATCGCCCAGCGCGCGTGCCAGGTCGGCGCAGCGGATCCGGGTCGGATCGGTGCGCCCGCCGGCTGCGCCGCAGGTAATCACGCGCAGGCCGATCGCACGCGCGTGCGCGATCAACGCGGCCTTGGCCGAAACCTGGTCAATGCAATCCAGCACCAGGTCCAGGTCGCGCATCAGGGCCGACACGTTGTCCTCGCAGACGAACTCCTCGATGCAGATCACCCGGGCACGCGGGTTGATCGACTCGATGCGTTGCGCCATCGCGACCACTTTGGCCTTGCCGAACTCGCCGCCCAGCGCCTGGATCTGCCGGTTGGCGTTGCTTTCGGCAATGTGGTCCAGGTCGATCAGCGTGATTTGCTCCACTCCACTGCGCGCCAGCGCTTCGGCCGCCCACGAGCCCACGCCGCCGACGCCGACCACCGCGATCCGCGATGAGCGCAGCCGCGCGTGGGCGGCCGCGCCCAGCAGGCGGGTGACACCGGCGAAGCGGCGCTCGACGTCAGCGGACTCAGGCGCCCCGCCGTGATCGGCTTGCATCTGCACATTCTAAGTTTCGAGGTACCCTTGGCGGATGTCGATCTCGGACCCGAGGACGGAATACGGACGCGGCGCGCTGAGCGAGGATTGCGCAGCGCACGATCCGATCGAGCAGTTCTCGCGCTGGCTGGACGAAGCGCGTGCCGCCGGCGTGCGCGAAGTCAACGCCATGAGCCTGGCGACCGCCTCGCCTCAGGGGCGCCCGAGCAACCGGATCGTGCTACTGAAGGAGTTCGACGCCTCGGGATTCGTCTTCTACTCCAACTACGACAGCCGCAAGGGACGCGAACTGCAGGAAAATGCGCTCGCGTGCGCCCTGTTTTTCTGGATCGAACTGGAGCGGCAGGTGCGCATCGAGGGGTCGGTGTCGCGCGTGGCACCGCAGCAGTCGGACCAATATTTCTCACAGCGTCCGCTGGAAGCCCGCTTGGGCGCCTGGGCCTCCCCACAGAGCGAACCGATCGGCAGCCGCGCCGAGCTCGAGGCGCGCATGAGCCAGGTGCGCGACCGCTTCGCCCACCAGAGCGACCCGCCCCGGCCGCCGTACTGGGGCGGATACCGAATTGCGCCCGTGCAAATGGAGTTCTGGCAGGGCCGCGCATCGCGCCTGCACGACCGGCTGCTGTACGTCCGGCAGGCCGACCAGTGGCAGCTGAGCCGGCTGGCTCCATGAGAGGAAATCGGCCCGGCCCGTCGGTCTACGGCGGCCGGCCGGCGGTCTGGCGCGCCGGCGGCGACCGACGGCCGGGCCCGATGCGCTAGGCCGTCCAAGGGGGTCGTTGAATCACGCACAACCGGCTAAACTGTCACAACCAGTAGCACTCCGGGATGCCCATGAGCGCCGACCAGATTTCGATCATTATCGTCGAAGACGAGCCGGAGTTTCGCCGCCGCTTTGCGCAGATCATCGAAAACGAGCCGACCATGCGGCTCTCCGGTGTGGCAGCCAACAAACGCGAAGCCCAGGCGCTGATCGACCGGGAGGATTTCGACGTGATGCTGATCGATCTGGGGCTGCCGGACGGCACCGGGATCGACCTGATCCGCAACGTCTCCCAGAGAAAGCCGGACGTCGACATCATGGTGGTGACCGTCTTCGGCGACGAGCAGCACGTCGTGTCGTCGATCGAGGCCGGCGCCACCGGCTACATCCTGAAGGATTCGACCCCGGCCGACGTGATCTCCTGCATTCGCCTGCTCAGAGCGGGCGGCTCGCCAGTCAGCCCGGTGGTGGCGCGCAGCGTGCTGCGGGCGATCCGCTCGCGCATGGGCGGCAGCACCGGCCAGACGCTGCCGCCGCGGGCCAGCTCGAGCGACAACAACCCGCTGTCGGCGCGCGAGACCGAGATTCTGCAGTTGCTGGCCAAGGGCATGAGCTTCAACGAGATCGGTGAAATCCTCGGCATCTCGCCGCACACCGTCACCGCCCACATCAAGAAGATCTATCGCAAGCTGGCCGTCCACTCGCGTGGAGAGGCGGTGTACGAGGCGAGCCAGATGGGGCTGCTGAAAAGCTGAGAGGTGTGTCCGTCATGAGGCCGTCGGCGTGGCTGGATCGCAGCGCACCGTCCTGCTGCTGCTCGTAACGGCGGCCTCGGCGGTCGGTGCCCAGACCGCCGACATCGACCGCGTCCAAGAGCTGCGGCAGGTCGAATTCACCTCCTACGAGCTCGGCCAGTCGCCCGCGCCGGAGGCCGAATGGACCCGGTTCGACATGCCGATGCGCTGGCCGGTCAAGGAGGGCGCGCCGCTCAGGGAGGTCGCGCTGCGGCTCCACTTCACGCTGCCCTCGATGCCGACCGATCCGTGGGCCGTGCTGCTGTCGGAGGCCACCGACGGCGGACGGGTCACGGTCAACGGGCACTTCGCGGCGCAGATTCCGGCGGCCGACCAGGACACCTACGTGCACTGGTGGCGCCCGCACGTGGCGGTGATCGATCCGACCGGGCTCACCACCGGCGACAACGTGCTGCTGATCCGGGCGCCCTACCGTTCCGGGGTGCATGTGCTCTCGGGCGTCGAGGTCGGTCCGCTCAACCGGGTCCTGGTGCACTTCGACTGGGAATACTTCCGCGATCGCACCGTGTTCTGGATCGGCACCACGGTGGCGGCGATGATCACGCTGATCTTCGGCGTCCTGTGGTGGCGCCGGCGCGACGAGCTGCTGGGCCTGCTCGCGCTGGGCTCGGCGATCTGGGTGGCTTTCAGTGCGTACTACCTGGTGGACTCGGTGCCGCTGGCCTGGCGCCTGGCGCTGGAATGCGTGCACTACGCCAGCGCCGGTGCGTTCGCCGCCGTGGTCAGCATCATGATGCTCAGACTGTGCGGCCTGCGCTACCGGCGCTGGGAGTGGCTGATGGCCGCCTACGCGGCGCTCGGCCCGGTGCTGCTGCTGGCGACGGCGCGGGCGGTGGCGCCGTACCTGGACCAGTTCTGGGCGCCGGGCCTGGTGGCCATCGGCATCGCGGCCACCGGCGTGACGATGTTCCGCAGCGTCAACGGGCTGCAGGCGCCGCGGCCGATCGTGCTGATCGCCGCACTGGTGGCGATCGGCGCCGCCCTGGTCGATATCCGGATGGTCGTCGGCGCCGGTACGCTGAACGGCGCGCACTCGCTGGCCTGGGCCGGGCCGCTGCTGCTGTTCGCGATGGGCACGCCGCTGGTGGAACACTTCATCGACGTGCTGCGCGAGGCCGAGATCGCGCGCGCCGAGCTCGAGAGCCGCGTGCGCGAGCGCGAGCAGCTGCTGAAGCGCAATTTCGAGCGGCTGCGCGAAAGCGAAAGGATCAAGGCCGAGGGGCAGGAACGCCAGCGCATCATGCAGGACATGCACGACGGACTGGGATCGCAGCTGATGTCCTCGCTGATGCTGGTCGAACGCGGCGCGCTGAGCAACGAGCAGGTGGCGCAGATCCTGCGCGAGTCGATCGACGACATGCGGCTGGCGATCGACGCGCTGGCGGCCGAGGAGACCGATCTGGGTTCGGCGCTGGGCAACCTGCGCTACCGGATCGAGCCGCGGCTGCGGGCCGCCGGCATCGAGCTGGCGTGGGATGCGCGCAACCTGCCGGAGGAGATCGGGCTTCATCCGGACGCGGTGCTGCCGATCCTGCGCATCGTGCAGGAAGCGCTGAACAACGCGCTCAAGCACAGCGGCGCGCGCGTGGCCCGGGTCACCTTCGACACGTCGCGGGTGGGCGACGCGCAGTACCTGGACATCCGGATCGCCGACAACGGCCGCGGCATGTCCACCGAGGGGGTCGGCGGACGCGGCCTGCTGAACATGCGCAACCGCGCGCAGCGCATCGGCGCGCAGTTGAACATCGTGTCGGCGCCCGGTTCCGGGACGGTCGTGCACCTGCGCTGCAAGCTCGACCCGACCCAGGTGACGAACACGAAGGAACCACGGACCGCGCTGAACACGCAGGCCGTGATCGAACGCGCCCGCCAGGGCTGAGATGCCGTGAAGAGCTGCCGCGCGCGCCGATGTGAGAGCGGCCCGCGACGCTTTGCAACCCGCCAGGGCCATCGGCCCTTTGCACCCGCTTGACGGACTCCCTCTTCGGCGAGGCAGCACTCGACCTGCACGGGCCGATCGAGGCCGCTGCCGCCGGCGAGGAGGTCACGCGCCTGGGCCGGCGCCTGCCGGGCGGGCTGTACCTGGGCACCTCATCGTGGGCGTATCCGGGGTGGCACGGCCTGGTCTACGAAAACGAGTACCCGGAGTCGCGGCTGACGCGGGAAGGCCTGTCGGCCTACAGCCGCCACCCGCTGCTGCGCGCGGTCGGCGTCGATCGGGGCGCCTATCACGGACTGGACGCGGCCGACTGGAGCCGCTACGCGAAACAGGTCCCGGACGATTTCCGCTTCCTGGTGCCGGCCCCGTCGGCTGTGACCGAGGCGGTACCGCGCGGAGCACGCCACCCGCCGGGCACCGGCGCGACCAACCCGCGCTTCCTGGATGCGACCTACGCGGCCGAGCGCTTCGTGCTGCCCGCCCTGGAGGGGCTGGGGCAGAAAGTCGGGCCCCTGTTGCTGCAGTTCGCGCCGATGCCGCCCGAACTCACGCGCGAGGCCCACCCGCTGATCGAGCGCATCGCCGCCTTCCTGGCGAAGCTGCCGGCCGAGCACGCCGGGATCCGGCCGGTTTACGCGGTGGAGCTTCGCAATGCGGAGCTGCTGACCCCCCGCTTCGTGCACCGACTGCGCGAGTGCGGCGCCCGCCTGTGCGTCGGCGTGCACGCCCGTATGCCCCCGGTGGCGCGGCAGGCCGCCGCGCTGCGGACGATGGACGCGGGCACCACGCCGGACAGCGCGTGGAACCTGGCCGGACCGCTGGTGGTGCGCTGGAGCCTGCACGCCGGCTTCAGCGCCGAGCAGGCCAGGGGCCGATACGCGCCCTTCAACCGACTGCTCGATCCGGATCTGGTGACGCGCGGAACGCTTGCCCACCTGATCCGGGTGGCCGCGCGCAGCGCACAGAGCGCATTCGTCATCGTCGGCAACGAAGCCGAGGGCTGCGCGCCGCTCTCTTGCCTGGAGCTGGCGCGCGCGCTGGCCGAAAGGCCGGAGTGACCCGTCCTCAGTGAGACGCCGCGCGCCGCCTGCGCGCGAAGGTCTTGCGGAACTTCTCCAGCTTCGGAGCGACGACGGACATGCAATAGCCCTGGGTCGGGTTGTGCCGGAAGTACTCCTGGTGATAGTCCTCCGCGCGGAAGTAGGCGGGCGCCGGCTCCACCTGGGTGACGATCTCGCGGCCCCAGGCCGAGCGTGCCTGCTCGATCACTTCCCGGGCCGCCCGTTGCTGCTCCGGATCATGGAAGAAGATCACGGAGCGGTACTGGGTGCCGATGTCGTTGCCCTGGCGGTTCAGCGTGGTCGGGTCGTGCACCGCGAAGAAGATCTCCAGGATCTCGCTGTAGCTGATGCGATCCGGATCGAACTCGAGCCGGACCACTTCGGCGTGACCGGTGTCGCCCTCGCTCACCTGGCGGTAACTCGGGTTGGCCACGGTGCCGCCGCTGTAGCCGGATTCGACGTCGACCACCCCTTCGACTTCTTCGAACACCGCTTCCAGGCACCAGAAGCATCCGCCGGCCAGCGTGGCGAATTGATGGCCGGGAGCCGCTTGGGCGCCCAGCGGATTGCGTCTCGACATGTTGGCGTCCTTTCGAAACAAATCAAATTTACAACACCACCGGCCGGTCGGGCAGCTCGTTGCCGCGCCTCTGCCCGGGCGCCAGCGGGAAGTGCTCGGCCAACACGGCCCCGATCGCCGCGATCGCCGCCAGCGCGCCGGCCTCGATCCGCCCGTGACGGAACTGATCGCGCGCCGCGTGACAGATCGCCTGCCAGGTGGCGCGCGGCACCTTGTCCGCGATGCCGCGGTCGGCAACGATTTCGACCGCGCGATCGGCCAGGTTCACATACAGCAGCACGCCGTTGTTGTGCTCGGTGTCCCACACCCGCAGCTTGGAAAACATCATCAACGCGCGCTCGCGCGGCGGCGCGTTGCGACGCAGGTACGACCACGGCAGCGCGTGCTCGATCGCAAACCGGATCTCACCCTGGTGGCCGGCCTCGGCCTGGCGGATCGACAGCGCGATGCGGTCGAGCGCCGCCGCCGGCAGCGAGCGGCGCAGCGCGTGCGGCGTGCTCAAAAGATGCCGCAGCACGCGTCGCAGGTCGATCTTCCACGCCATCGCTACCAGTTCCCCGATGCACCGCCGCCGGAGAAGTCTCCGCCGCCGCCGCTGCTGAATCCACCGCCGCCGCCGCCGCCGCCGAACCCGCCCCCGCCGCCCCACGAGCCGGGCAAATAAGGTCCCCCGAGCGCGTGACCGTAGCGGGCGGCCGCTCCCAGCACGAGCGCAAACACGAGCACGACGATGCCGACCAGCGCGCCCAGCGCGACCGAGGTCAGCACCACCGCCGCCAGCGTGCCCGCTCCTGCGCCCGCCACCAGTGCGCCGCCGGCGCCCAGCACCCGGCGCAGCGCCAGGCCCAGCCCCACCCCGAACACCAGCATCGGCAGCAACAGGTGCAGGTGCGCCGGCGCCGCCTGCGACCGGTGGGCCGGCGCCACGCCCAGGCGCTCCTGCTCGATGCGCGGCAGCAGCTCGTCCAGCGCAGCGGCCAGACCCCCGGCGTAATCGCCCGCCTTGAAATGCGGGCCCATTGTCTGCTGGACCACGCGCTTGGCGATCGCATCCGGGATTGCGCCCTCCAGCGACCGGGCCACCTCGATGCGGGCCTTGCGGTCCTGCGTCGCAATCACCAGCAGCAGGCCGTCACCGACTCCGCGCCGGCCGATTTTCCAGGCCGAGCCGACCCGGTTGGCGAAGTCCTCGATCGGTTCGACGCCGGTCGTGCCCACGATCACGATGGCGATCTGGGCACCGTTGTCGGCCTCGAAGCGGGCCAGCCGCGCTTCCAGGCTGGCGCGGTCGGCCGGCTTCAGCACGCCCGGCTGATCGACGATGCGGGCCAGCGGCGGCACCAGCAGCAGGGCCGCCGGAGCCTCGGCTCCGGTGGCCCTGGCCTCCGTAGCCGCGGCTCCAGCCGCGGCGAAGGAGGCCGCCACCGCAACCAGTGCAAGCCAGAGCCAGCGCCGCATCGACGACCGTCAGGGGAATGGACCGGCGCCGCTACTTGCCGAAATCGACCTTCGGCACCTGCTTGACCGCCGCTTCGTTTTCGACCGTGAACTGCGGCTTTTCCGTGTAGCCCATCACCCTCGCTGTCAGGTTCTGCGGCAACTGGCGTATGTACACGTTGTAGTCCTGCACCGTCTTGATGTAGCGGTTGCGCGCGATCGCGATCCGGTTTTCGGTGCCTTCGAGCTGCGCCCTCAGATCCTGGAAGCTCTGGTTGCTCTTCAAATTAGGGTAGTTCTCGCTCACCACCAGCAGGCGTGACAGCGCCGATGACAGCTCGCCCTGCGCCTGCTGGAATTTCTGCAGCGCCGCCGGATCGTTGGCCAGCGCCGGCGTCACCTGGATCGAGGTCGCCTTGGCACGCGCTTCGATCACGCGGGTCAGCGTTTCCTGCTCGAAGTTGGCCTCGCCTTTGACGGTGTTGACCAGGTTCGGCACCAGGTCCGCGCGGCGCTGGTACTGCGACAGCACCTCGGCCCAGGCCGCTTTGACCGCCTCGTCGCGCGTCTGAATTTCGTTGTAACCGCAGCCGGCCAGCACAAACGCCGCAGCAGCTGCCAAGCCCAGGCGCCACCCACGCATCGGAACCTCCCCTCGCTGTGATCGTTCGGAAAGCCAAAGGCGGTTTATATGGGGGGAAAGGGGGGGTTCGCAAGCCGGTTGGGGCAGAAATCGGCCATAAAACCCGGCCTCCTCCGGGCGCACCCGGCCAGCGGCCTGCCTATCATCGATCCGGAGGCCTGCCGATGACATTCATCAAACCCTACCTGATCCGCCTGTCGCACTGCGACCCGACCGGCTTCGTCTTCTATCCGAACTACTTCCACATCTTCAATGCACTGGTGGAGGACTGGTTCTACGAGGCGCTCGAAATCCCGTTCGATGCCCTCCTGATGGAGCGGCGCCTTTCGCTGCCGACCGTGCGCCTGGAAACGACCTTCACCAAGCCGACCCGGATGGGCGAAATGGTCGACTTCTGGCTGACCGCCAGCCACATCGGGCGCACCTCGCTGCGATTGACCATGGGAGTCGACAAGAACGGCGAGCAGCGGGTCCGGATGAACCGGGTGGCCGTCTGCATCAGTCAGGAAACGGACAAGCCGGTCGACATTCCCGACGACGTGCGCCGGAAGATCGCCGAATTCATGCGCGGCTAGACCCGCTCCTTGCGCAAGCGCAAGATCTCGGCGTCGTAGGCGCGCGAAAAAGCGTTGTTGAACAGCTCCCGCGCCGCAGAGGCGCCGCCCGAGGCCTCGCCCTGGTCGTCGGCCGGGCTGGCCGATGGCGCTGAGTTCGCCGAGGCGTGAGTCCTGCGGTACAAGTCCCACAGGCGGGCCTTGCGCCGCATCGGCAGCAGCCCGTCCAGCAGCCGCGACCCCTTGAGCCGAGCCTCCACGGCCGATGGGGCGAGGCGCGCTTCGGTCTGCTCCACGGCGGCACTGACCGCCGTGCGCATCGCCGCCAGCCGCGCGGCCACGTCGTCGATCATTTCCTGTGCCCTGGCCTGCGCCTTGGCCGACCCGAACGCGGCCGGCCTGATCACGTCGACCAGCAAGCGGGCCTCCTCGGCGGCGGTGCGGACCGGATCGACGCTGCGCGCCTGCGGCCGTGCCCGCTCCGGGGATGTTTCGTCGCGCAGCCGCATCCGCTGCGAGGCCAGCCGGTGCAAGCCCCCGATCAGCACCCGCAGCATCAGTCCGAGCGACCTCATGAACTCCGGCCGCAGCCCGTGGGGCAGTTCGAGCTGCACGCCCGCACCGCCCTGCAATGCATCGAGCAGCGCGACGCTCGAATCGTCCTGCCCGGACCCGCCGAACGGCACGAACCGGGTTGAATCGTCGTTTTCAGCCGGCTCGAACCGCAGCACGTTGCGGTCGAGCAGCTGGGTGGCGGCAGAATCCGGATCGTCGAATTCGACCGCCAGCGTGAAGTGACCGATTTTCACCTGGTCGCCGGGACTCAGCGCTTCGCGCGTGCCGGCCGTGAGCGAGCGGCCGTTGATCCTGGCCGCGTTGCGGCTGCCCATCTCCTCCAGGTAAAAAGTGTCGTCGCTCCAGCTGACGTGCGCGTGAAACCGCGACACGGTTCGAGTCGAATCGGGCAAGGACAGCCGCGCTGTCTCGGCGCGCCCGATCAGCCCGCCGGAAGCGTCGAATCGCGCCTGCAGGCCGTGCCAGTTTCCATCGGACGGCCCGTGGATGACCTTCAGCATCAAGTCCATCGGTTGCTTACTCGCCTGGTGCGAAAACGGGCCGCTCGAAAATGGCACCGGATTCGCCTTCAATTCTCCGGATTCAAATTTGGCCGTCGTGCCAGCAGGCGGCCCGCGTAGGTTTTAACAGGAACGCCGCGGGTTCATTTCCGGACAAAAAGCAGCTTGAGCCCGCAAGTCCGCATCTTAAACCCTTAAGGTAGAAGCGGTTTTAGCGCCGCCCGCGCAGCGGCGGGCGCAGGCGCAGCGCGTCCGTAAAATGAGCCGCTTTCCTCCCAAGGCCCGCATGGAGGTGCGATGCGACTGTGGCTCCGCGAAAATAGCGGCTTTGTGCTGTTCCTGCTGCTGTTCGGCGTATTCCGCACCGCAGTGGCCGACTGGAACCCGATCCCTTCCGGGTCGATGCACCCCGGTCTGCTGGAAGGCGACGTCGTGTTCGTCAACCGGTTGGCCTACAACGTCAAGATCCCGCTGACCGACCTGGTGCTGGCGCACACGGGCGAGCCGCGCCGGGGCGACATCGTGACGTTTTCTTCGCCGGCCGACGGGCGCAGACTGATCAAGCGGATCGTGGCGGTGCCCGGAGGCACGGTGCAGATGCAGGCGCGCCGGCTCACCATCAACGGCCAGAGCGCGCAATACCGGTTCGACGGCCGGGTCGACGAGACCGATACGGCCGGGCGCCCGTGGGTCGGCCTGACGGTACAGGAGGCGTTCGATTCGCGCCGTCATGAGATCGAATGGGCGCAGGATCGGCGCAATGCGGCCGACTTCGGGCCGATCACGATTCCGGCCGATCATTACCTGATGCTGGGCGACAACCGCGACAACAGCGCCGACTCGCGCTTCTTCGGCCTGGTGAGCCGCGAGCAGCTGATCGGGCGCGCTGAGCGCATCCTGGTGTCGGCCGCGACGCTGGATCACTGGCAGCCGCGGCTGTCGCGGTTCTGGGCCGCGCTGCAATGATCAATGCGCAGACGATCGGCTACCTGGCCGGCGCCTTGACCACGATCTCGTTCATCCCGCAGGCGTGGCTGAGCTGGAAAACGCGCCACACGGGCGGGCTGTCGCTCGCGATGTATGCGATTTTCACGGCGGGCGTGGCCCTGTGGCTGGGCTACGGCCTGCTGATCGGGGCCTGGCCGGTGATCGTGGCCAATTCGATCACGCTTGCGCTGGCCGCTTTCATCCTGGTGCTGCGGCTGCGCCACGGAGCCGGATAGGGGCGCGCCGCCTCATTGCGCGCGGCTCAGTCGGCCTCGCTCAGTCAGCGTCGTCAAATCGCCCGCTGAAGGCGGCGCCCGCCCGCTCGAGGCGATCGCAGATCGCCGCCCATTGCGGCTGCGCCGGCGGCCGCTGCACCAGCAGGCGCTGCGCGCCGCTCGCATCCATCTGATGCAGCACGTCGTACAGCTCGCGTGCGTACGAGGCCGCATCGGGCGCGGCCGTCCACCATCGCGTCACAGCCGGCAGTTGCGGCGCCGGCGCCAGCACCGCGACCTGCGCCGCACCGAGCTGGCGGACCCGCTCGGCCAGGCGCGCGGCCTCGATCAGTTCCAGCGGTCTTCGCGGCGCGTAGTGGCGGGCCAGCCGACCCGGGGCGCGCGGCGCGGAGGCATCGTCGGGCGCGGCCGCGGCAACTTCGCAGCCCAGCGCCTGCTCGATCTGGTTGCGCGTGACCGACCCCGGACGCAGCAGCCGCGGCGCCGCGCCGCTCAGATCGACGATGGTCGATTCGATCCCGACCGGGCAGGATCCGCCGTCCAGGACCAGGTCGACCGGTCCGAGCGGCCGCTCGCCCAGGTCGGCGCGGACGTGCTCGGCCCGGGTCGGACTGATGTGCCCGAAGCGGTTCGCGCTCGGCGCCGCGACGGCCCGGCACGGGTCGTTGGCCTCGCGCGCCAGGGCGTGCAGCAACGCCTGCGCCCACGGATGCGACGGGCAGCGCAGGCCGACCGACGATTGCGCGCCGGTGAGCGCATCGTGCGCCCGCGCCGCGCGCGGCACCACCAGCGTGAGCGGCCCCGGCCAGAACCGCTGCGCCAGCGCGCGCGCGGCCGGCGCCAGCTCGCCGGCCCAGGCCGCGGCGCCGCGCTGGTCGGCCACGTGAACGATCACCGGATGGTCGGCCGGCCGGCCCTTGGCCGCGAAAATGGCGCGCACCGCCGCTACGTTGTCGGCGTCGGCACCGAGTCCGTAAACGGTCTCGGTCGGAAACGCCACCAGTTTTCCCTGGTAAAGCAGGCGCGCCGCCCGCGCGATCGCTTCCGCATCGAGCGGCGCCACGTTCACCGGGCCGGGTCCAGGCCGAGCGCCGCGGCCACCTGGCCGGCGCGCTCCAGCGCGTCCTGGGGCGAGGCGCCCAGCACCGTCACGTGACCCATCTTGCGGCCGGGCCGCGCCTCGCGCTTGCCGTACAGGTGCAGGCAGGCGCCGTCGATGGCCGCCACCTGATCCAGGCGGGGCACACGCAGGTGCTCGCCCTCGAACCACAGATCGCCCAGCAGATTCAGCATCACGGCAGGGGCGAGCTGGCGCGTATCGCCCAGGGGCAGGCCCGCCAGGATGCGCGCCTGCTGGTCGAACTGGCTGCTGGTGCAGGCATCGATCGTGTAATGACCGCTGTTGTGCGGGCGCGGCGCCATCTCGTTGACCAGCAGCCGCCCGTCCTGCAGCACGAAAAATTCCACGCCCAGCACCCCGACGTAATCGAGCCGCCCGGCCATGTGGGCGGCCGCTGCGCGGGCCTGCAGCGCCAGGTTCGTATCGATGCGTGCCGGCACGATGGTCGCCGCCAGAATGCCGCCCCGATGCTGGTTCTCGCCCACCGGATACGTGACCGAGCGAGCGTCGCGTCCACGGCTCACGATCACCGAGACCTCGCAGGCGAGCGGCAGCCACTGCTCCAGAACGCTCGGCGCCCGGCCCAGCTCCTGCCAGGCGCGCGGCAGATCGTCCGGGCGCTCCACGCGGATCTGACCCTTGCCGTCATAGCCGAGCCGGGCCGATTTGAGCACGCCAGGCAGCAGGCTCGCATCGACGCCGCCCAAGTCGGCCGCATCGGCGATGGCGCGGTAGGGGGCCACCGAAAGGCCGCAGTCCTGGGCGAAGCGCTTTTCCAGGCGCCGATCCTGCGCGATCGCCACCGCGGTGGCGGGCGGGCTGACCGCGCAATCGCGCGCCAGCCGTTCCAGGCTCTGCGCCGGAACGTTCTCGAACTCGGTCGTGACGGCCCGGCACAATGCGCCCAGCTCGCGCAGCGCGGCCTCGTCCGTGTATTCGGCGCGGATCTGCCGGTCGGCGACCGCGCCGGCCGGGCTGTCGGCGGCCGGGTCCAGCACGCACACCCGGTAGCCCAGCGTCTGCGCCGCCATGCAGAACATGCGGCCGAGCTGGCCGCCGCCCAGCACGCCGAGCCATTCACCTGGGTCAATCACAGCGGCAGCGTCAGGTTGCGCGCTTTCTCCGTCTGCGTGGCCCGGTACTGGGCCAGCTTGTGGGCCAGCGCAGGGTCGGTCGAGGCGAGCACCGATACCGCAAACAGGGCCGCGTTGGCCGCGCCGGCCTCGCCGATCGCGAAGGTCGCGACCGGCACGCCCTTGGGCATCTGCACGATCGACAGCAGGCTGTCCTCGCCGCGCAGGTACTTCGACGGCACCGGGACTCCGAGCACCGGGATCACCGACTTGGAAGCGAGCATCCCGGGCAGGTGGGCCGCGCCACCCGCGCCCGCGATGATCATCCGGATGCCCCGCTCGCGCGCCGATTCCGCATACGCGAACATATCGTCGGGCGTGCGGTGCGCCGAAACCACCTTGGCCTCGAACGCGACCGAAAATTCCTTCAGCACTTCGCAGGCGTGCTGCATCGTCTCCCAGTCGGAGTCCGATCCCATCAGAACGCCGATCAACGGCTGGGTACGGGGCGCAGTCATGGTCTCAGGCGCCCGCGGTCGGGGCCGGATCCGAAAACGCTCGAGCATCCATCGTATCAGTGAGGCGCTCGAGCGCTTCGCGATACTTGCGGGCCGTCTTCTCGATGATTTCGCGCGGAAGGCGGGGGGCCGGGGCCTTCTTGTCCCAGGGTTGGCCCTGCAGCCAGTCGCGCACGAACTGCTTGTCGAAACTGGGCGGGGATTGCCCCTCCCGGTACTGGTCCAGCGGCCAGAAGCGCGACGAGTCCGGCGTCAGAACCTCGTCCATCAGGCGCAGCGCGCCGGCGGCGTCCAGGCCGAATTCGAATTTCGTATCCGCAATCAGGATCCCGCGGCGCTGTGCGTACACGGACGCCTCGCGGTAAAGCGCCAGCGCGGTCACACGGACCTGCCGCGCCAGATCGGCTCCGACCATGTCGCTCGCCTGGTCCAGCGAGATGTTCTGATCGTGTTCGCCCAGTTCGGCCTTGATGGCCGGCGTGAAGATCGGCTCGGGCAGGCGCGAGGCGAGCGCCATGCCGGGCGGCAGCTCGATCCCGCACACGCGCCCGGTCGACTGGTAGTCGGTCCAGCCCGAACCGATCAGGTAGCCACGCACGACCGCTTCGATCGGCAGCGGCTTCAGGCGGATCGCCACCACCGCCCGCCCGCGCACCTGGTCGAGCTCGTCGGGCGCGACCACGGACTCCGGCACGATCCCGGTCAGGTGGTTGGGCACCACGCGCGCGAGGCGCGCAAACCAGAAGTTCGACATGGCGTTCAGAACGTGACCCTTACCGGGGATCGGTTCGTTCATCACCACGTCGAAAGCCGACAGCCGGTCGGTCGTGATGATCAGCAGGCGGTCCGGATCGAGTGCGTAGGTATCGCGCACCTTGCCGCGGTAAGTGAGCGCCAGCGAGTGCAGCCGCGACTGCAGCATCGGCGCGGCGGCGACCGCGTCCGACTTGGCGGCGGGCTCGGAGGAGGTCATCGGCGCGATGGCTCCACGCCGAACCCGCGCGTCAGCGGGCGAAGGTCGCCCACAGGATCGAGATCCACACCCCGCCGGCCAGGATCAGCGACAGCATGACCGCGGCGCTGCCGAGGTCCTTGGCGCGCTTGGCGAGCGGATTGATCTCGAAGCTCTGGCGGTCGATGGCCACCTCGATCGCCGTATTCAGGATCTCGACGATCAGCACCAGGATCACGACGCTGATCAGCACGATGCGCTCGAGCAGCGTCACTGGAAGCACCAGCGCCGTGGGCACCAGCACCGCCGCCAGGATCATCTCCTGGCGGAATGCATCTTCGTGGTGCCAGGCGGCGGCCAGTCCGTCGGTGGAATAGCGAAAGGCGTTGACGATGCGCAACAGGCCGCGCTTGCCTTTCAGCCTGCGGCTGTCGCCGGACTCCAGCGCCCCTTCGTGCCCTCGCCCGATGCTCATGGCCCCGATGATAGCGAACGGGCGCCGCCGCTGTGCAACATCAGTGAACCTGCTGGCTCAGCTCGCCGGAGCGGTAGCGCCGCGCCATCGTTTCCAGTGCGATGGGCTTGAGCGCGGAGGCCTGTCCGGCACAGCCGAACTGCTGGTAGCGCTGCCGGCATACGACGCGCGCCGCTTCGCGCGCCGGCTTGAGGAACTCGCGCGGATCGAATTTGGACGGGTTTTCGGACAGGAACTGGCGCACCGCCGCCGTCATCGCGAGCCGGATGTCGGTATCGATGTTGATCTTGCGCACGCCGTGCTTGATCGCTTCCTGGATCTCCTCGACCGGCACGCCGTAGGTTTCCTTCATCTGCCCGCCGTAGCGGCGGATCTGCTCCAGCAGGTCCTGCGGAACGCTGGAGGAACCATGCATCACCAGATGCGTGTTCGGAATGCGGCGGTGGATCTCTTTGATACGGTCGATCGCCAGGATGTCGCCGGTCGGCTTGCGCGAGAACTTGTAGGCCCCGTGCGAGGTGCCGATCGCGATGGCCAGCGCATCGAGCTGGGTGCGCCGGACGAAATCGGCGGCCTGGTCCGGATCGGTCAGCAGCATCTCGCGCGTCATGCCGCCCTCGGCGCCGTGCCCGTCCTCCTTGTCGCCTCTCATCGTCTCCAGCGAACCGAGGCAACCCAGCTCGCCCTCGACGCTGACGCCGACGCCGTGCGCCAGATCCACGACTTTGCGGGTCACCTGCCAGTTGTAGTCGTAGTCGGCCACCGTCTTGCCGTCCTCCTTCAGCGAGCCGTCCATCATCACCGACGAAAAACCCAGCCGGATGGCCGACTCGCACACGGCGGCAGACTGGCCGTGATCCTGGTGCATCGCCACCGGGATGTCGGGGTAGCTCTCGACCGCCGCCTCGATCAGGTGCCTGAGAAACTTCTCGCCCGCGTATTTGCGCGCCCCGGCAGAGGCCTGCATGATCACCGGGGCGTCCACCTCGGCGGCCGCTTCCATGATGGCCTGCACCTGCTCGAGGTTGTTGACGTTGAACGCGGGCACGCCGTAGACATTCTCGGCGGCGTGATCCAGCAACTGTCGCATCGATACCAGAGCCATCTTCGATCTCCTGTGCGGTCTGCCGACGTATTTTAAATGCCGGCGCGCGCGCGTTCCTCCAGAATCGCGACCGCCGGCAAGGTCCTGCCCTCCAGAAATTCGAGGAAGGCCCCGCCGCCGGTCGAGATGTAACCCAGCCGGTCCGCGATGTGGAACTTGGCGATGGCCGCCAGCGTGTCGCCGCCGCCGGCGATCGAGAACGCGCCGCGGGCCGTGGCACCGGCCACTGCCAGCGCCAGATTGTGCGTACCCTGGGCGAAGGCATCGATTTCGAATACGCCCAGCGGTCCGTTCCATATGATGGTGCCCGCTTCGTTGATCACGTGGGTCAGCGCCTGCGATGTGGCCGGTCCGACGTCCAGGATCATTTCGTCCGACCGGACGTCATCGGCGCGCCGCAGTGTGGGCTGCGCCTGCGCCGACATCACCGTGGCGGTCACCACGTCGATCGGCAGCGGCAACGTGGCCCCTTTGTCGGCCAGCGTGCCCAGCACCTTGCGGCATTCGGGCACCAGGTCGGGTTCGCTCAGCGATTTGCCGATCGGGAATCCATCGGCCATCAGGAAGGTGTTGGCGATGCCGCCGCCGACGATCAGGCGGTCGACCCTGCGGGCCAGGTTGTTCAGGATCGTCAGCTTGGTGGAGACCTTCGAGCCGCCCACGATCGCCACCAGCGGGCGTTTCGGCTCGATCAGCGCGCGCCCCAGCGCCTGCAGCTCGGCCGCCAGCAGCGGCCCGGCGCACGCGACGCGGGCGAAGCGGGCCATGCCATGGGTGGTCGCTTCGGCGCGATGCGCAGTGGCGAAGGCATCGTTCACGTAGACGTCGCACAGCGCCGCCATCCGACGCGACAACTCCTCGCTGTCCTTCTTCTCGCCCGGGTTGACGCGGCAGTTCTCCAGCAGCACCACCCGCCCCGGTTCGACCGTCACGCCGCCCAGCCAGTCGCGCACCAGCGGCACGGTGAACCCCAGCAGCTCGGACAGGCGCACCGCCACCGGCGCCAGCGAATCCTCGCGCTTCAATTCGCCCTCGGCAGGCCGTCCCAGGTGCGAGGTCACCATCACGGCGGCCCCGGCGTCGATCGCCATCCGGATCGCCGGCACCGAAGCACGGATCCGGGTGTCTTCCACGATCGCGCCCGCCCCGTCCTGGGGCACGTTCAGGTCCGAGCGGATGAATACGCGCTGGCCGCGCAGCGCCCCGCGGCGGCACAGCTCTTCGAGGGTGACAATCATCGTGTCGTCGCGGCCAGGCCGCCCCGGGGTCGATCCGATCGCAACCGCGCCGCGTTGTGTTCTTTTCTTTAGCGTTCTTTAGTTCTGTGTCCGGGCGCGTCGTGCATTATAGAAGCTGGCGCGCCTGCTCGGCCCCGATTTGCCGCCCGGCAGGCGATGCTGCTGGCTTCGAGTGCGTTCGGAGCCGGCGTCGGATCCCTGATCGGCGCCTCGTGGGCGTGGATACAGGGTCAGATGTCTGCCGCCTGACTTCGAAAAGTCAGAGTGGACTTGCCGAGCGCAAAGAGGGAAGATATCCAGGTCTCGATCGTGCAGGAGGAACAGGAAGTCAAGAGCTTCCACCAGGACGAAACGTCTTGAGACTGAGATCGGACGCTGAAGGCCGGGAGGTCTGCAGCTCGATAGCGACGGCGGTGCGACCCTGAGTCGCGATGCCGCACAGGAGCAGCCCATCTCGGCTGCCAGGAGGCCGCCCGACCGGGCGGCTTCCGCGTTTTGGGCCGGTCAGCGCGCGTTCATCAGTGCGACGGTGGCGTCCAGCATCCGGTTGCTGAAGCCCCACTCGTTGTCGTACCAGCTGCTGACCTTGACCAGGCGTCCGGAAACCTTGGTCAGCGTGGCGTCGAACACGGACGAGTGCGCGTCGTGGTTGAAGTCGACCGACACCAGCGGCTCGTCGCAATAGGCCAGGATGCCTCGCAGCGGCCCTTGCGCCGCCGCCTTCATGATCCGGTTGACTTCCTCGACCGTGGTATCGCGCGCGGCGATGAAGGACAGATCGACGATCGACACGTTGATGGTCGGCACCCGGATCGCGTATCCATCCAGCCGCCCGGCCAGCTCCGGCATCACCAGGCCGACCGCCGCGGCCGCGCCGGTCTTGGTCGGGATCATCGACTGCGTGGCCGAGCGGGCGCGCCGCAGATCCTCGTGGTACACGTCGGTGAGCACCTGGTCGTTGGTGTACGAGTGGATCGTCGTCATCAGGCCGTTGACCAGCCCGATGGCCTGGTGCAGGGGCTTGACGAGCGCCGCCAGGCAATTGGTCGTGCAGGAGGCGTTGGAGACGACCGTGTGCTCCTTCCTGAGCACGTCGTCGTTCACGCCGATCACGATCGTGGCGTCGACGTCCTTGCCACCCGGCGCCGAGATGATCACCTTCTTCGCACCGGCCTTCAGATGCTGCCCGGCCTTCTCCTTGGTCGTGAACAGTCCCGTGCACTCGTGCACCAGGTCCACGCCCATCGCCGCCCAGGGCAGCTGCGAAGGCTCACGCGTGGCCAGCACCCGGATCCGGTCGCCATTGACCACCATCGCGTCACCGTCGACCTCGACGGTGCCGGCGAACCGCCCGTGCACCGTGTCGTGGCGCGTCAGGTGCGCGTTGATCCGGGCGTCGCCCAGGTCGTTGAGCGCGACGATCTCGATGTCGTGTTTCTTGCCACCCTCGTAGTGCGCCCGCAGCACATTGCGGCCGATCCGCCCATAACCGTTGATGGCGACTTTGATCGTCATTGACCTTTTCCCCCCTTCAGCAACGCCTTCACGATGGCCACCGCGTTGGCTGCGGTCAGCCCGAAGTGTTCATACACGGCCGGCGCCGGGGCCGATTCCCCGAAGCGGTTCACGCCCAGCACGGCGCCGGTGGCGCGCACGTACTTCCACCAGAAATCGGTCACGCCGGCCTCGATCGCCAGCCGCGGCACGCCTTCCGGCAGCACGCTCGATTTCCAGGCCACGCTCTGGCGATCGAACACGCTGGTCGAGGGCATCGACACCACCCGCACCGCGATGCCCTGCGCGGCCAGCTGCTCTGCGGCCTGCACCGCGATGGGCAGCTCCGAGCCGGTGGCGATCAGGACGGCCTTGGCCCGACTTGCGCCGCCGGGGGCCTCGCTGTAGACGTAGCCGCCGCGGCGAACCGCCCCCGCATCGGCCGATGGGCGCAGGAAGGCGACCGCCTGGCGCGACAGCAGCAGGCTCGTGGGGCCGTCGCGCCGCTCGATCGCAGCGCCCCAGGCCACCAGCGTCTCGACCGTGTCGGACGGACGCCACACGTCCATGTTCGGAATCAAGCGCAGGCTGGCAGCGTGCTCGACCGCCTGGTGGGTCGGACCGTCTTCGCCCAGTCCGATCGAGTCGTGCGTGAACACGAAAATGGCGCGGATCCTCATCAGAGCGGCCATTCGCAGCGCGTTGCGCGAGTAGTCGGAAAACGTCAGGAACGTCCCGCAAAACGGGATCAGGCCGCCGTGCAGCGCCATCCCGTTGACGATCGCGCTCATTCCGAATTCGCGCACGCCATAGTTGATGTGGCGGCCGGGCACGAACCCCGCGTCGGTGCGCAGCGGCACCGCGCGGCTCCAGCGCGTCAGGTTGCTGCCGGTCAGGTCGGCCGACCCGCCGATCAACTCCGGCACCGACTCGCCCAGCATCTCCAGCGCAAGTTGCGAGGCTTTGCGCGTCGCGACCGACTCGCGCTTGACCTGTGCAGCCTCGATCGCATCGTGCACCCCGCCGGCCAACCCGGGCGGCGGATCGCCGGCCGTGCGCCGCCGCAGTTCGGCCGCCTCGCGCGGAAAGGCGGCCGCGTACCGGTCGAGCAACTGCTGCCAAAGGCGTTCGCGCGCGGCCCCGGCCGGCCGCGCGTCCCAGGCCCGGTAGATCGGGTCCGGAACGTGAAACGGCGGGTGCGGCCAGCCGATGGCCTGGCGGGTGGCGGCGACCTCGGCTTCGCCAAGGGCCTCGCCGTGAGCCTTCTCGCTGCCGGCACGGGCGGGCGATCCTTTGCCGATCACCGTGCGCGCAATGATCAGCGTGGGCCGATCGGACCGCCCGGCCTGGCTGAGCGCGCTGTCGACCTTTGCTGTGTCGTGGCCGTCGATGGGCCCGATCACGTTCCAGTGGTACGCGCGGAACCGGGCCGCCGTGTCATCTGTAAACCAGTGGCGCACCTCGCCGTCGATCGAAATGCCGTTGTCGTCGTAGACCGCAATCAGCTTGGCCAGCTTCCAGGTTCCCGCGAGCGAGGCCGCTTCGTGCGAGATGCCCTCCATCAGGCAGCCGTCGCCGACGAACACGTAGGTGTGGTGGTCGACGATGTCGAAGCCGGGCCGATTGAACTCGGCCGCCAGCAGCCGCTCAGCCAGCGCCATGCCCACCGCGTTGGCCAGGCCCTGCCCCAGCGGGCCGGTCGTCGTCTCCACCCCGGGTGTCAGGGCCGCTTCGGGGTGGCCCGGTGTGCGGCTGTGCAGCTGGCGAAAGTTGGCGAGCTCGGCCATCGGCAGGTCGTAGCCGGTCAGGTGCAGCAGCGCGTACTGCAGCATCGAGCCGTGACCGTTGGACAGGATGAAGCGGTCCCGGCCGGGCCACTTCGGATTGGCCGGGTTGTGGCGCAGGTGCCGCGTCCACAGCGTGTAGGCGACTTCGGCCATCCCCATCGGCATGCCAGGGTGGCCCGAATTCGCCTTTTGCACCGCATCCATCGCCAGCGCGCGGATCGCGTTGCACATGTCGCGTTCGAGCGCGGCGGACGAGACGGCGGAAGAAGCGAGTTCGTTCATCGGCTTCGGCCCGGGAATGATCGGCGGGAAACATCCATTTTATCCGTGGGCCCGAGCGCTCAGAGCGCGCCGGATATCTTGCGAACGGGACCTGCGCCGCCCGCCGAGCCAAGCCTTTCATTTCTCACCGTTTTGCTCTAAGATTCGGCCCGAAGTTTCGGTTCGGACCAACACGGCAAGTAACGGGTCGCCCGGCAGCATCGGGCGGTTCTCCCCCGCCAGAGCCAATCGACGCAGTGCCCGGTGCACTGCACAGACCCGAGCGCCGCGCACCAGCGAGCGGGTCCCGAACCGATGGGTTGCGGTGTCACAACCGTAATTCAGGTCGATTGGGCGGACCTGCTGGGGGCTGAAGATGCAAGGCTTGCACCTGACCGGTGATCTTTTCAATTGCGGCTGTTCTGCCGCGTTCCTGACCGATCTCACCACGCTGGCTACGCTGTGCCGCGGATCGACCGTCGATTCGGGCCTGACCGTGGTCGACGAGAAGTTCCACGTCTTTCCCTCCGTCGACGGGCAGCCGGGCGGCATCACCGGCGCGCTGCTGCTGGCCGAGTCGCACCTGGCGGTGCACACGTGGCCCGAGCGATGCGGCGTCACGCTGGACGTGTACGTGTGCAACTTCACCAGCGACAACTGCGCCAAGGCGCAGCGCCTGTTCGACACGCTGGCGCTGGCGTTCCGGCCGACCCGCCAGAGCGTGAACCGGATCGAACGGGGCGATCTGACCGCGTCGATCCAGGCCACGGCGGCGGCAGCCGGCGCCGAGGCGCCGCAAACGGCGGTCTCCGACCGGATGATTTTCGACTGGCTCAACGCCAGCGCCGGCTACGGCTTCACCGCCCGTGCCAGGCTGCAGACGCTGCAGTCGCCCTACCAGCGCATCGAGGTGTACGACACGCCCCAGTTTGGGCGACTGTTCCGGCTGGACGGCCGGCTGATGACCTCGGAGGGCGAGGAATTCTTCTATCACGAGTGCATGACGCATCCGGCCATGCTGACGCACCCGGATCCGCGATCGGTGCTCGTGATCGGCGGCGGCGACGGCGGCTCCTCCGAGGAGATCCTGAAGCACCCGTCGGTGCGGCGGATCGTGATGGCCGAGCTCGACCAGGCGGTGATCGATATCTCGAAGCAGTACCTGGGTGCGATCCACCGCGGCGCTTTCGATGACCCGCGCCTGACGGTGCGGATCGGCGACGGCTTCGATTATGTCCGGTCGACCCCGGAGCGCTTCGACCTGATCGTGCTCGACCTGACCGATCCGGACACGCCGGCGTTTCACCTGTATTCGGAGCAGTTCTTCCGGATGTGCCGCGCGATCCTGAATCCGGGCGGGATGCTGACGCTGCATCTGGGCTCGCCGGTGTTCCAGCCGTCGACCGTGCGCAAGAATGCCGACAACCTGCGCAAGGTGTTCGCGCGGGTTTGCCCGATGACGCTGTATATCCCGCTGTACGGCTCGCTGTGGTGCCTGGCGGTGGCCAGCGACGGCCCCGATCCACGCACGGTCGGCGCCGAGCTGATCGCGGCGCGCATGCGCGAGCGGGGCCTGGCCGGCCTTCAGTATTACAACGCCGAGGTGCACGGGGCCTTGTTCGCGCTGCCGAACTTCGTGCGCGAGCAGACCCGCGGCGCCAGCGGCGCCTCCGAGCACCCACCGACCGCCCGGCTGGCTGCCTAGCCGGCCCGGCCCGGGCTGCGCGTGCCGGCGCCCCGGTTTTACGTCGAGCAACCGCTGTCAGCGGGCGCGCGCGTCACGTTGCCGGCTGGTGTCGGGCATCACGCACGCACCGTGTTGCGTCTGCGCGCCGGCGACCCGATCGTGCTGTTCAACGGCCGCGGCGGCGAGTATCGCGCGCGCCTGGCCCAAGCGCACGATGCGGCCGGCGGCCCGTTGCAAGCCGAGGTGGACGCGTTCGACCCGATCGAGCGCGAAGCCCGGCTGGCCATCACGCTGATCCAGGCGCTGACCACGTCGGAAAAGGTCGACTGGGTGATCGAAAAGGCCGTCGAGATCGGCGTGGCCCGCGTGATCGTGGCCCCGGCGGCGCGCAGCACGGCCCGCCTCGATGCGGCCCGCCGCGAGCGGCGCTTGCAGCACTGGCGCGAGCTGGCCATCGCCGCCTGCTGCCAGTGCGGGCGCAACCGGCTCGTTGACATCGAGGCGGCGAGCTCGCTGGCCGAGGCGCTGGAGCAGGCGCGCGAGGCGCATTTCAAGTGGATCCTGGACCCGGCCGCACCGCCCGGCCTGCCGCCGGCCGGGTCCGAACGGAGCAGCACCGCCCTGGCGATCGGACCGGAGGGCGGATTCGACCCGGAGGAGCTGCAGCTGGCCTCACGATCCGGATTCGTGCCGATCGCGCTGGGGCCACGGATCCTTCGGACCGAAACGGCGGGCCTGGCCGCGGCGGCGGCCTGGCTCGCGTTGAACGGTGAATTCAGTCAGGTGGAGAACGTTAGGTAGGTGGCCGATGCCAGACTGGAACAAGGATGGTCGGTCGACTGCTACCGCGTCCAAAGCGATTATTTGGACGGGTCCGCTCGGTGGAAAGCTCGCCGTTGCTCTGGTCCGGAGCAGACTCGGTGCCTGTCGCGCTGCTACGTTGCGACAAAGTGAAACGACGTGATCCCGACTCACAGGCTGTGACGGATTTCGCGCACGCCGCGGCCAAGCCTTCGGCGCAGCAGCACGCGCAGCGTCACGCCTTCGGAATAGCCGACCTCGGCGGCGATCTGGTCGACGCTGGCGTGGGTGGTCTTGAGCAGATGCACCGCGCGCTCTATCCGCAGGTCCTGGAAGTAGGCAAGCGGCGGTTTGCCCAGCACACTTTGCATGCGGCGCGCCAGGGTGCGCTTGCTGGTGGCCAGCGCCACCGCGGCCCGGTCGAGCGAGAAGCCTTCGGTCAGGCGTCCGCGCGCCCAGCGCTCGAACTGCCGCACCAGCGGATCGTCATGCGCAAGATGGTCGGGAATCGAGTAGACCGACTGCGAGGTGCGCGCATCCACCACCAGGTATTTCGCGGTCAGGTTGGCCAGCTCCGGGCTGGTGCGCCGGATCAGGGCCAGCGCGAGGTCGAGATGGCTCAGCGCCGCGCCGGCGGTGACCACCGCGTTGGACTGCACGACGATGCGCGACTCGTCCAGCCGCACTAGCGGATAGCGCTGTCGGAACAGCGGCGCCAGCCACCAGGTGGTGGTGGCCACCTCGCCGTCGAGCAGACCCGCCTCCGCCAGCACGAAGGTACCGACGCAGGCGGCGGCAGCCAGCGCGCCGCGCCCAGACCACTTGCACAGCACCGTGCCGGCATCGCGCACCTCGCTGGTGGCCAGCGCCTGCACGAGCGGCTCCGGCCTCAACTGGCTGATGGCAGGCATCACCACCACGTCCGGTGTCTGCGCGCGCGCCGCCGCGGTCACCGGCACGCTCAGGCCCCGCGCGGTGGTGACGGTCTTGCGCAGGCCCACCACCTTCACCCGGAAGCGCAGCGAGGAAATGCCGGTCCTCTCCGCCAGTGCGTTGGCGATGCCGAAGGCGTCGAGCACCGCGGCCAAGCCGGTGTCGAACACGCCGTTGAGAGCAAGGATGTGGATGCGCATGGCAGTTATGATATCAAAGTTGGCAATCTTGCCAATACAACAAACGCCGCTGCAGGCCTACTTTGCGCATCTGGATCCACCCCAACCGCCTTCACAGGAGGATTTCGACATGACCACATTGGTAAAGACCGCGAAGTACATTGCAATGGCTCTATCACTTCTGCTGGTTTCCGCAACGGCCACCGCAGACGACCCACCGGTCACGACGCAGATCGTCGATTTGGCGAACAAGCTGAACGGCGTGCATCCGGGTTTCCGCGCCTTCCACGCGAAAGGCGTTGTGGTGGAGGGCAAGTTCAAGGCCTCGCCCGATGCTGCCCGGCTCAGCCGCGCAAAGCTGTTCGACGGCAGCACTGTTCCGGTTACGGTGCGTTTCTCGGATGGCAATGGGATGCCGAATGTCCCGGACGGCTCGCCGGCTGCGAACCCCCATGGCATGGCCATCAAATACCATCTGCCCGGCGGAGCGGACACCGACATGGTGACCAACTCGTTGAAGTTCTTCCCGACGGGGACTGGAGAGGACTTTCGTGATCTGCTGGCGGCCATCATCGCGAGCCCGCCCGATGCCCCAAAGCCGACGAAACTGGAACAGTTCTTCGCCAGCCATCCGAATGCGCCGAAGGCGTTCGGCACGGCCGCCACGCCGGACAGCTACGCGGACGAGGAGTATCACGGCATCAATGCTTTCATCTTCGTCAGCAAGACCGGCCAAAGGCAGGCGGTGCGCTACCAGCTGGTGCCCGAGAAGCTGGTGCACCTTACGCCGGAAGAGGCTGCCAAGCAGTCACCCGACTTTCTGTCCGACGAACTGACCAGGCGGGTCGCGCGAAAGCCGGTGGTCTTTCACTTGAAGGCCCAATTGGCTGAGCCCGGCGATCAGACCAGGGATGGGACCCAACCCTGGCCTGATGACCGCAAAGTCGTCGAGCTCGGCGTGCTGACGCTGAACAAGGTGGAGCCCGACAGCTTGGAGGCGGAGAAGAAGCTGCTGTTCATGCCCACGAGCCTCACCGACGGTATCGAGCTCTCCGACGATCCGCTGCCGAGCGTGCGCGCCGCCGCATATGGCGTCTCGTTCGCGAGGCGCAGCCAGCCGGGTTCAGCAAGTTCGGGCCCGGACAACATGAATGGCCACACGAGCAACGCTCCGAGGCAGGCGAGCACTGTTTCACCCTAGGCAGAGGCGCTCCAGCCTGCTGTTCGCACCCCGATTCACTTCAACTTGGAGTCAACATGATCAAGCATGCATTGTTTGTCCGTCTCGAAGCCAAACCCGGCAAGGAGAAGGAAGTCGCCCAGTTCCTGCAGGCCGGCCTCGGCCTGGCGCAGCAGGAAGGCACCACCCCGGTGTGGTTCGCCCTGCAACTCGGCGCGTCCACCTTCGGCATTTTCGATGCTTTCGCCGACGAAGCCGGCCGCCAGGCCCACCTCAACGGGCCGATCGCGCAGGCGCTGGGGGCGAACGCGTCCAAGCTGCTGGCGCAGGCGCCTTCGATCGAACCCATCGACGTGCTCGGCACCAAGCTGCCAGACTGAGGCCCGCACGACAGCCGCGATGAAGCAGGCGGTGAATCATCAGTAGGGATTGATGTCGCGGCAGCAGGCGGCCGGCCTGAACGGCCGGTCGCCTCGGCGGGCCCGTGGAACATCAAATTCAGAGTTTGAAATCCAAGACATAGGAGCTTCCATGAAGATCAGCAATACTGTCGCCCTGGTCACCGGTGCCAACCGCGGTATCGGTTTGGCGTTTACGCGCGAACTGTTGGCTCGCGGTGCTCGCAAGGTGTACGGCGGCGCCAGGGACCCCGCCGCGATCAAACACCCAGGTGTCCAGGCCATCCGGCTCGACGTCACCAAGCCCGACGAGATATTGTCAGCCGCGGCGCATGCCGCCGATGTAGCGCTCCTTATCAATAACGCAGGGGTGAGCCATCAGGGTGGGTTTCTTGCGCGCGACAGCGAAGAGGTCGCACGCCGGCAACTGGAGACCAACTTCTTTGGGATTTTACGCGTGAGCAAGGCTTTCGCACCGATCCTCTCCGCTAACGGCGGCGGCGCAGTTCTTAATGTTCTATCGATTGCCTCGCGGGTAAATGGCGGCTTACTCGCGGCGTATGCGGCCAGCAAGTCCGC
This sequence comes from Burkholderiaceae bacterium, assembly GCA_035939615.1. Classification (GTDB taxonomy): domain Bacteria; phylum Pseudomonadota; class Gammaproteobacteria; order Burkholderiales; family Burkholderiaceae_F; genus VBCK01. The sequence continues at coordinate 37,528 of DASZFP010000103.1, forward strand.
TGCCTGGTCGCTGACAAACTCGCTGCGCTACGAATTGGCAGGGCAGAAGACACAGGTGCTGGCGCTACACATGGCCTTCGTCGATACAGACCTCGCGCGTGCAATAGACGCTCCAAAGACCAGTGCGGACGAAATAGTCAAGCGCGCACTCGATGCTCTGGAATCCGGCCTCGACGAGGTGCTTGCCGACGAGCGCACCAGGCTGACGAAGCAGGGGCTCACGGCGCCACGGCCGAGTTATTTGCCGCAAACAGCTTGAAGCACCCAGGACCTCGTACGCAGAAACGAATGCGTCCCTGAAACCGCAGCGCCTGCGTGCGTTATCGCACAGACGCCAGACCCAGGTCGCCGCTAACGTTGGATTGCGTGCTGACCGTCGCTAGGCGGACGGTGAAGGGTGATGGGCGGCCCGCTCCTTCTCTTTGGAGTGAAAAGCTGGAGCACCGAACATGAGCACGCGTGAAATCATCGCCCTGGCGCGCCGCATGGTACGCGAGCTTCGGGACGGACCGGCACGGGCCGCGCACTACTTGCGCTCGCTTGGCTGGCCGGTCGATCGGGCAGTTGCAACGCTTGCTGCTGGAAGAGCTTAGACCGACGTCGAGAACTTCTCGGGAAGCAGCCGCCCGTACTCCTTCTTGACCACGGCATAGCACTCGCAAGAGCGCCGTCGCGCGCGTTCAGAGCACCACCACCCGCGACGTCTGGCTCGGGCTGGATTCGCGCCGTTCGGTGAGGAAGCTCATCACCTCGTCGCGGCGCGCCATCGCATCCCGAAAGCCCATGTCGATCAGGGCGTGGGTATAGGGCGCCTCGAACAGCAGGTAGCTCGCCAGGCCCGAGCCGCCGCCTCGGTGGGCGCCGAGCACCTCGAGCAGCGCCCGCACCGGAATCGGCAGCGCGGCCAGGTATTGCGAGGCCACGCCATCGAGGCGCTCGCTGGGCGAGATCACCAGCGTTTCGACGACCCGCAACCCGAGTGCGCGGCGCTCGTGCGGCGACAGCGCGGCCGTGATCTGGTTGACCTTCTCCAGGCGCTCGATATCGGAAGCGAGCGAGTCCAGGAAGATGCTCGACATCGCGTGGCCGGCCATCTGCGCCAGCGTCGGATATGCAGCCCCATCCACGCCGGGCAGCAGCCCCGGGTGACCGATCTGACCGACCCCCACGACCAGCACGCGCTCTGCGCCCAGGTGGATGGCCGGACTGATCGGGCTGAGCTGCCGCATCGAGCCGTCACCGAAGTGCTCCACGCCGCCGGCCCCGGCTTCGGCCAGGTCGAGCGCCACGGCCGGGAAGATGAACGGAATCGCGCTGGAAGCCAGCAGGTGCTCGATGTGGATCGAGCAGCGCACATACAGGCGCTGCATCTTGTTCGGAATCTGGTAATCGTTGAGCGCCTGGTAGAACGTCACATGCCGGCCCGAGCTGTAGCTGGATGCCCCGACCGCCAGGGCCCGCAGGTGTCCGTGCTCGAGGCCGCGCTGCAGCCGGTCCAGCTCGATCATCCGCATCAGCAGTGCGCGCAGCGGCGAGTTGTCGAGCAGCGAGCGGGGGCGCACCCGCAGCGAGCGGCGCACCAGCCAGCCGACCGACATCAACGTGAGCCAGCGCGCCCCCGTGCGGATCACGCCGATCAGGTCCGATCGATAGACCTGCTCGGCGCGGAAGTTCTCCCACACGTGCACCATCTGGGCGACCGCTTCCTGGAAGTTGTCGGCCCGGCAGGCGAGTGCCGTGGCGTTGATGGCGCCCGCCGAGGTGCCCACCAGGATCGGGAACGGGTTGTGTCCCTGGGCGATGCTGGGGTCCAGTCCGCGGCGGGCATCGCGCAGCAGCGCAGCCACGGCCTTGAGCACGCCGACCTGGTAGGCGGCCCGCGCGCCGCCGCCCGTCAGGATCAGCGCCGCCGGCGATG
>DASZFP010000104.1:0-7570 GCA_035939615.1 Burkholderiaceae bacterium
ATAGCGGTCTCCTTGCGTCGCTTGCCGCCTCGATCCGCCCTCGCGCGCCCGTCACAGCGGCAGCGCGGCGAGCTCCTCGTCCTTGATCTTGTCCCGGGCTGCCTGGAAGTCCGGCAGCAGCCGCTCCACTTCCCGCCAGAAATCCGGCCCGTGGTTCAGCTCCGTCAAGTGCGCCAGCTCGTGCGCGACCTCGTAGTCGATCACCGCGATCGGGAAAAACAGCAGCCGCCAGTTAAGACGTATCCGCCCGTCCTCGTTGCACGAGCCCCACTGGGTGCGCGCCGACGACAGCCGCCAGGTGAAGGGTCGCACCTGCCCGCGCGCGGCGAGCAGGTGCACGCGCTCGCCCAGGATCCGGGTGGCCTCGTGGCGGAACCAGTCCTGCACCACCGTGCGTACTTCGGCTTCGGTGGCGGCGGCGGGCAGCGCCACCTGCAGCTCGTGGGCGGTGCGAACGCAGGCGGGGCTGGTGCGTGGGGCGGCGCCTCGGAGCTTGAGGGCCAGCTCGGTGCCCAGGTAGGGGACCACGGCGCCATCGACCCAGCGCAGGCGCTGGGCGCCGTGGCGGGCGCGCCAGTCCTGCCATTGGGCGAGCTTGCTGCGGATCCAGCGCTCCTTTTCCAGGATCGCCTCTTCGATCGCGCGCAGGCTCACCCAGCGCGGGGCCGAGACGGTCAGGCCCTGGTCATCGATCTGAAATCCGATGGTGCGGCGGCGCGCGCGGCGCAGCCGGAAGTGGCACATCTGGCCGCCCAGCACCACGCGGCGCAGGCGGCCGGCTTCGCTGGCGGCGGGCGGGGGCGGCTCCAGCGGCAGGCTCAGTTGTCCGTTTGCGCTTGCCTCGTCGATCGGCATCGGCGTCTTCACTCGGGCGCCAGCTCGGCCGGCGCCGCAAAGGGTCTCGCGTAGCGGTGCGGCGCCAGTTGCCGCATCTCCGTTTCGATCCACGATTCTACGAGGGCGCCGACCTCGCGCTCGGTGCGGCCGGCCGTTGGAATCGGCGGGCCGATCGACACGGTGATCTCGCCCGGGTGCTTCAGGAACGCCTTGCGCGGCCAGCACTCGCCCGAATTCAGCGCGATCGGCACCACGGGCGTGGCGGTGCGCACCGCCAGGCGCGCCCCGCCCGTCTTGTAGCGGCGAGTCGACCCGGGCGGGGTGCGCGTGCCTTCCGGGAAGATCGCGATCCACCAGCCGGTGCGCAGATACTGGCTGCCCTTCTCGACCACCTGGTCGAAGGCGTTTTGCCCCTTGCTGCGGTCGATGTTGATCATGCCGATGGTGGCGAAGGCCCAACCGAAAAATGGAATCCAGTGCAATTCGCGTTTGTACACAAACGAGAGCATGCGCGGCATCACCGCTGGCAGCCACAGCGTCTCCCAGGCCGACTGGTGCTTGGACAGCAAAACGGCTGGACCCTGGGGCAGGTTGTCCCACCCCTTGACGCGCCACCGTATCCCGCAGATCCAGCGCGCTCCCCAGATCGCGGTGCGCGGCCAGCCGGTCACCAGCCAGTAGCGCTGCGTCTGCGGCAGCCACGACCACGACAGTACCGCGAGCCCGTAGGGCACGACCGTCACCGCCAGGAAGAGCAGGTAGACGGCCGAGCGCAGCGCCGTGAGCGGCCGCATCGTGAAGGTCAATTAAGCTGCCGCCAGCACCGACAGGTCGGCGATGCGGTTCATCAGTGCGCGCAGCTGCGCCAGCAGCGCCAGGCGGTTGGCGCGCAGCCTGGCGTCCTCCACCATCACCATCACGTCATCGAAGAAGCGATCTACCGGCTCTTTCAACGGGGCGAGCGAGCGCAGCATCGCGCTGTAGTCGGCGTTGGCCAGCATCCGCTCGGCCTGGGGCGCCACGCGCTCGAAGGCGGTCCACAGCTCCCGCTCGGCCGGCTCGTACAGCAGCGCCGGGTCGAACGAGTCGAAGGCGCCGTTGCCGGCGGGGTCGGCTTTTTTCAGGATGTTGCCGATGCGCTTGTTGGCGGCCGCGAGGCTCGCCGACTCGGGCATCTGCGAAAAGGCCCGCACCGCCGCCAGCATGGCCGGCACGCGGTCGATCCGGGCCGGTGCCAGCGACACCACGGCTTCCACCTCCAGCGTCGAGTAGCCGCGCTCCTGCAGAAGGCCCCGCAGCCGGTCGAACAGAAACACCTCCAGCTCCTGGCGCGGCTCGGCTCCGAAGCGCTCGCCGAACGGCTCAAAGGCCACCTGGATCAAGCGCGGCAGCGGCAAGGGTAGCTCCGCCTCCATCAGCATCCGCAGCACGCCCAGCGCATGGCGCCGCAGGGCGTAGGGGTCCTTGTCGCCGGTGGGGCGCTCGGCGATCCCGAACAAGCCCGCCAAGGCCTCCAGCTTGTCGCCCAGCGCGACGCAGGCGCCCACGACGGAGGAGGGCAGCCGGTCGCCGGCAAAGCGCGGCCGGTAGTGTTCCTCGATGGCCAGGGCCACGTCGTCGGATTCGCCACCGTGGCGCGCGTAGTACATCCCCATCGTGCCTTGCAACTCGGGAAACTCGGTCACCATCTCGGTGCGCAGGTCCGCCTTGGCCAGGCGCGCCGCGCGCTCCACGTGCGCCAGGTCGGCGCCCAGCTCGCGGGCCAGCGCCACCGCGATACTGGTGAGCCGCTCGATGCGCTCGAGCTGGCTTCCCAGCCGGTTGTGGTAGACAACCTGGGCGAGCTGGGGCAGGCGGGTGTCCAACGGGTGCTTGCGGTCCTGCTCGTAGAAAAAGCGCGCATCGGCCAGGCGCGCCCGCACCACGCGGGCGTTGCCTTCGATGATCAGCGTGGGGTCGTCGGGCTGATTGTTGCTCACCAGCAGGAAGCGGTTCATCAGCCGGCCGTCGCCATCGCGCAGCGCGAAGTACTTCTGGTTCTGCTGCATCGTCAGGATCAGGCACTCCTGCGGCACCTGCAGGAACGACTCGTCGAACCCCGACTCGTAAACCACCGGCCACTCGACCAGGCCCGTGACCTCATCGATCAGCGCCGGTGGCATCACCGCCTCGGCGCCCAGGCGCGCGACGTGCGCCTCGATCATCGCCAGCATGCGGTCGCGCCGCGCGTCGAACGAGGCGATCACGTGCGCCTGCTCGAGCTCGCGTGCGTACGACTGGGCCGAGCGGATCGCCAGCGGCTCGGGCGCGTGGAATCGGTGCCCGAACGTCTGCCGGCCCGAGCTCAGGCCGAGCGCCGTCACCGGCACCACCTGCTCGCCGTGCAGCGCCACGAGGCGATGGGCCGGGCGGACGAACTGGACGGTGGTGACGCCGTCGGCCAGCTGGTAGCTCATGGGCTTCGCCACCGGCAGGCTGGTGACCGCGCGGTCCAGCGCGGACTGCAGCCCCTGGGCCAGCGCGACGCCGGGCCGCACGCCCGAGTACACCAGCGTTTCCTGCTTGCCGTCGGACTCGCGCTCGAGCTGCGCGGGCTCGGCGGTGATCCCGAGCGACTTGAGCTTCTTGGTGAGAGCGCCGGTGGCGCGCCCCTGTGCATCCAGGCCGACCGCCACCGGCACCAGCTTCTGGCGAAACGGCACTGCGGGGCTCTCGGGGCGGACCGGATCGAGCAGCACGCCCAGCCGGCGCGGGGAGCCGAACACGTGGCGCGCGCGCAGATCCTGCGGGGCGAGCTGCGAGCGAATCAGGCTGTCGGTGATCTCGCGCGCGAAGGCTTCACTGAGCGCCTTGAGCGAACGGGGCGGCAGCTCCTCGGTGTGCAGCTCAACCAGAAGGGCAGCACTCATTCGACGACCCTCACCCCAGCCCTCTCCCGCAAGCGGGAGAGGGAGAACAGCACCCGACCCTTCTCCCGCAAGCGGGAGAGGGGGAACGGCTCGAGGTTTGCACGCGGTTCCTCCCCTTGCACGCGCAAGCGGGAGAGGGAGAGCAGCAGTCCCTCCCCTCGCCCACGCCAGTGGGAGAGGGGCCGGGGGTGAGGGTGCGCGCTCATTGCGGCCCCTCCGCCTGCAGCATCGGAAAGCCCAGGTCCTCGCGCGACTGAAAGTAGCTTTGAGCCACCGCGCGGGCGAGGGTGCGGATGCGGCCGATGTAGCCCGCGCGCTCGGTCACGCTGATGGCGCCGCGCGCATCGAGCAGGTTGAAGGTGTGGCCGGCCTTCAGCACCGCCTCGTAGGCGGGAAGGGCGAGTCCCGCCTGGATCAGGCGAGCCGCCTCGGCCTCGAACAGCGCGAACTGGCCGAGCAGCACCTTCGGGTCGGACTGCTCGAAGTTGTACTTGGACTGCTCAACCTCGTTCTGGTGGAACACGTCCCCGTAGCTCAACGTGCGCTCGCGCCCCTGCGCGCGCCAGCGCGCGTACGCCAGGTCGAACACGTTGTCCACGCCCTGCAGGTACATCGCCAGCCGCTCCAGGCCATAGGTGATCTCGCCCGTGATGGGCCGGCACTCCAGGCCGCCCACCTGCTGGAAGTAGGTGAACTGGGTGATCTCCATGCCGTTCATCCACACTTCCCAGCCCAGGCCCCAGGCGCCCAGCGTCGGGTTTTCCCAGTTGTCCTCGACGAAGCGGATGTCGTTGCGCAGCGTATCGATCCCGAGCGCGCGCAGCGAGCCCAGGTAAAGATCCAGGATCTCGGGGGGCGAGGGCTTCAGCACCACCTGGTACTGGTGGTGCTGGTGCAGCCGGTTGGGGTTTTCCCCGTAGCGTGCGTCCTTGGGGCGGCGCGAGGGCTGCACGTAGCCGGCCCGCCACGGCTCGGGTCCAATCGCGCGCAGGAAAGTGGCCGTGTGCGAGGTGCCGGCGCCGACTTCGATGTCGATCGGCTGCAGCAGGGCGCAGCCCTGGTCGTTCCAGTACTCCTGCAGGCGCAGGATGGTTTGCTGAAAGGTGAGCATGCCGCCCCTTGCGGCCGGCTGGCCGCAGATGGCGGCATTCTAGAGTCCTATTTTGTGGCCTTGGCGTCGTTCAGGGCCTGCGCGACGGCCGTGTTCATCTTGTCCGCCATCGGTGCGAATCGCTGCTGGATCGCCTGCTGGGACTTCTGCATCACCGCGGGCATCTTGTCGATGAAGGCGGCGCCGGCCGGACTCTTGTAAAAGGCCGTCATGCTGTCGATCTCGCTCTGGGTGAAAGCTTCCTGATAAATCTTGACGAACGTCGGGCGCAGGCTCTCCCAGCTCAGATCCTGCCGCAGCTGCTGGTCGAACTTGGCCGGCACGGCGTCGACGGCCTTCTGCTGTGCGTCGGTGAGCTTCTGGTCCTTGAGGGCGTTGTGCATTCCCTGGCGCATCGACTGATCGATGTACGTGTAGAAGCTCTCGATCACCCGTTGCGTCTTGGAAGCTGCCAGCAGCGCATTGATCGAGGCTTCGGTGGGTGGGGCTGCGTGGCTCGCGCCGCACACGGCGGCGGCGATAGCGAGCACGATGAATTTACGCATGGGGGTCCTTGGTTGGAGGGGAAAGCGGCCTGGCGCGCCGATCGGTTCGATCGAGTATAGGCCGGGCGGGTGCGCAGCCAGGCCGACGAACTGAGCTCCGAATCCCCGGATCTTCGGGCGATGCCGGGCCGCGACCTACCGTTGGTCCTTCGGCGCTTCCGAGGCGGGCTGGTCGTGCATCTGGTCCCACGCCGATCGGACGGGTTGCACCGGTTCGGGCTCGCTGGGGTTTGGCGCAGGCCCTGGATCGGAGGGCGGCGCCGGTGGCGCAGCCTGCGGCGGCTGAGCGGGAGGCGTGCGGCGCCCGAGGAAGAACGAGACCGCTACGTATCCGAGGCAGCCCGCGCCGGCGATGATGGTCCAGTCGGTCAGTGTCATCCGTGCTCCTCCTTGGCGCGAAAGCGCAGCGTCTCCTCCAGCAAAGCGGACTCCTGCGGCCCCATCCTGGCCTTGGCCGCGGCGATGCCGCTGCCGCGCAGCTGCTGCAAGGCGCAGATCTTCTTGGGCAGGTTGGCCACGTAGGGCGGGCACAGCAGGCATTCGAGGGCCAGTGTGCCGGCTTGCGCGGGCGACAGCGCCAGGCGGCGCCGGCGCAGCCCGATTAACAGGGCGCTGGCCGCTCCGAGCCCGTAGGCCGGCGCGGCGATCCACAGGATGCTGGCAGCAGCGCCGATGTTCTGGGTTGCGATCGGACCGGCCGCGAACAGCAGCACGAACATCGCCACCGCCATCGCCCGGAACGGGCCCATCGACGAGCGCACCTGGTCCAGGGCCTGCAATTCGGCCTCGACCTCGGCGCCCCATTGCGAAGCGAGTAGCACGCCGCGGTGGGGGGCCAGGATGCCGACCAGGTACAGGTGCCGGCGTCCCCATTCGAAGGGGCGGCGCGCCAGCACCGCGCGCAGCTTCAGGCCCGGGCGTTCCTCCAGCAGGATCTGATCGGGTGCGATCGCGCGCACCACATCCAGAACGTACAGGGCGGCTGCGACGATCCAGATCGCCTGTTCGAAGGCCAGGAAACGCCCGAGCACTTAGGTGCTGGGCGTGGCGCGGCCGCGCAGCTTCTTCACGACGCCCGCCACGGCGCCGAACACGGCGATAGCGCCCAGCCCGATCAGCTTCAGAAGGCCTTTGCCCGCGCCGGTCTTGACGACAGCGGCCGCGGCTCCTCCCGCGATCAGCGCCGCCAGGCCGTATTCGGCCACGCGGTCGCCCGAGCGGAACTCCGCGTAGCGCTCGCCCGGCACGTATTCATAGGTGCTCAGGGCGTCGCGAAAGGCGGCCACGTCCGCGCTCAGGTGGGCCGGATCGTCGACCAGGGTCGCGCTCATGATGCCGGTGCGGCCGAGCAGCCGCACCGTGTAGTTGATGACTGGTTCGTTGCGCTCATCGTGCAGGCGCTTGCCCCATTCGAGCCGCTTGGTGGCGGTGTCGTAGTGGGGCGGCACTTCCCAGCCGTCCAGGTACATCTGCGAAAGGCCCAGGCGCTTGCGCTCCTCGTTGCTTTCCTTCTCGCTTTCCTTCATCGACTGCAGCAGCTTGTCGGCATCGATTTTCTCGTCGTCTTTCACGTAGCCGTCGGGCGAGAAGCTGAACACCGCGAACCACGATCCGTGGACCGGAACCAGCGTGTAGTGGTTGTCCGAGGGCGGATTGCCGAGCAGCTGGAGGAATTTCTTGCTGCCGGGCGCTTCCAGGAACTGGTAGTCCTGGGTGAGCTTGAGGGTGGCTTTCTCGCCGATCTTCGCCTCGGTCGGCCCGGCGATCCAGGGCAGCTTGCGGATCTCCTCGGTGACGGAATCCTGTTTGGCCGCATCGTCGGCCGCGGCAGCACAAGTAGCGAAGGCGAGCAGGGCGAGCGGCAGCCAGCGTGACATCTGGATCTCCTCCGGTGGCGTCGCAAGCCCGTCCATCTGTGTATCTTAAAGGGTGAGGTGGCGCGCTGCCTGCTACGCAAACCGCAGTTTGATGCCTTGGAGGGAGACTTCATGCTCACGCTGTACGACTACCTGGACTCCGGCAATGGCTACAAGGCGCGCCTGCTGCTGGCGCAGCTGGGGCAGCCCTATCGCCGAGTGGAGTGCGACATCATGACGGGCCGCACGCGCACGCCCGAGTTCCTGGCGAAAAATCCCAACGGTCGCATTCCGATGCTCGAGCTGGACAAC
>DASZFP010000105.1:0-2598 GCA_035939615.1 Burkholderiaceae bacterium
CGAAGAGGTTGCCCAGATCGGTCAGCGCCAGCGCGCCCTGCCGATCGTCTGCTGCCGTTGCCACCGCCTCGTCGATCCGCACCACGCCGTCGACCACCGAGAACTCGGAGTGCAGGCGCAAATGGACAAAGCTTTGTGGCATGCGGAACATTCTATCGGTCCGTCGGTCCGAGCCAACGGGCTAAGATGTGCAGCCTCCATCGCTGCGCCCGCGAAAATTCAGCGCCACTCGGAGAACTACCGGGAGAACTACCGTGAAAATCGAACTGACCGGAAAAACCGCGCTGGTCACCGGCTCCAGCGCCGGCATCGGACGCGCCATCGCGCACGGGCTGGCGGCGGCCGGCGCGCGCGTGGTCATCAACGGACGGCGCGAGGCGACGGTCCAGGCCACGCTGCAGGCGCTGCGCGCCCAGCTGCCGGGGGCGACTCTTCAGGCCGTGGCGGCGGACGTGGCCACCGCGCAAGGCTGCTCGGCGCTGGTGCGGGCAGTGCCCGATGTCGACATCCTGGTGAACAACGCCGGCATTTTCGAGCCGAAGAACTTCTTCGAGATTCCCGACCAGGACTGGACGCGCTTTTTCGAAACCAACGTGATGTCAGGGGTCAGGCTGTCGCGCGCCTACATGCCGGGCATGCTGAAGCGCAACTGGGGTCGGATCGTTTTCATCTCCTCCGAATCGGGCTTGAACATCCCCAAGGAGATGATCCATTACGGGTTCACCAAGACTGCGCAGCTCGCCGTGTCGCGCGGGCTGGCCGAGCTGACCGCCGGCACCGCGGTCACCGTCAACAGCGTGCTGCCCGGGCCGACCCGCTCCGATGGCGTGGAGGACTTCCTGCAGGCGATGGCCAAGCAGAGCGGAACCTCGCCCGAGGCGCTCGCCTCCCAGTTCATCAAGGAGCAGCGGCCCACCTCGCTGCTGCAGCGCCTCGCGAGCGTCGAAGAGGTGGCCAACATGGTCGTGTACACCTGCTCGCCGCAAGCCTCCGCGACCAACGGCGCCGCGCTGCGGGTGGAAGGCGGAGTCGTCCGGACGATCGCGTAGCCTGCAGAAAGGCAAGGGCACCCTTCGGCGCCCCGCACGCGGCAGCCGAGGCCAACCATCAATCGAACGGCCGCACGCCGATCAGCCATTCGTGCAAACGGGCCCGGAACACGAACCAGGCGGCTGCGCCGATCACGACCGCCACCGCATCGCGCGCCAGGCTGCCCTGCGGCCGCGGCTTGGCCTCCGTAGTCGCGGCGGAAGCCGCGGCGAAGGAGGCCCGATCGCGGCGGCGCGCTGACACGAACACCACCACCGACCAGACCAGGAACGATCCGAACAGCACCACGTCGGCCAGCGTGCCGGCCGACAGCAAGTGCCCGAAGGACCAGGTCTTCGCGCTCAGCGTCACCGGGTGGCCAACGGCCGCCTGGATCCGCGTTCCCGGAACGTAGCCGGCCACCAGCAGCACGAACGCAACCAGCACCAGCAGCGCGGTCACCCAGTGCAGCGCCCGGGGCGGCACCCACAGCACCGGCGTGGCCACGCGCGCCAGCGAGAAACCCCAGATCACCAGCGCGAGCGAGCCGATCGAGACAACCGAGTACAACATCTTCCAGCGCGCCTCGCCCAGCGCGGCCTGCTGGCGCGCGCGCCACGGCTCGGCCACCACGCGCACGGAATGCAGCCCCAGGAACAGGATCAAACCGACGATCAAAACGGCCATCTGACCTCCCCCGATTGGTCGAGCCAATTCGAAGTATGACGCCGGCCCAGGCCGTGTGCGATGCTGCGCGCGCACCCAACGGACAGCAACGTGCGCACCAGGCCCATCAGCAGGCGAACGGCATTGCGGCGAGCGCTGTACGCGGTGGTCGCCTGCATCCTGTGCGCCTGCAACGGCGACGGCTCATCGGGACCTGCCAGCGGGGCTGCGGGAAGCGGCCCGACCGGCCCGGGCCAGGGCTCGGGCGGCACCCCCGTCACCGCCACCGCCATCGACGTGCTGACCTGGCACAACGATGCGGCCCGCACCGGACAGATGCTGGCCGAAACGACGCTGACGCCCACCACCGTCAACACGGCCCATTTCGGACTCAAAGCGATGTGGGCGGTGGACGGCCGGGTCGACGCGCAGCCGCTGGTTGCGGGCTCGGTGACGCTGGCGGGCGGCAGCGTGCACGACCTCGTACTGGCCGCGACCGAGCACGACACGGTGTACGCGTTCGACGCGCACACCGGAGGCGTTCTGTGGCAGAAGTCGATGCTGGGCGCCGGAGAAACGAGCAGCGATGACCGCGGTTGCGGCCAGGTGACGCCGGAGATCGGCATCACGGCCACGCCGACGATCGATCGAACGCTCGGCCCGAGCGGCACCGTGTTCGTGACAGCGTCGTCGAAGAACGGATCGGGTCAGTACGTTCAGCGCCTGCACGCGCTCGATCTGGCCAGCGGCGCCGAGCGGACCGGCTCCCCCGTCGTGGTGCAGGCGACCTATCCCGGCAGCGGCGACGGGAGCTCCGGGGGCGTGGTGACGTTCGATCCGGCTTACTACAACGAGCGCTCCGCGCTGCTGGTGCTGGGCGGCGTGCTGGTTACCACGTGGGGC
>DASZFP010000106.1:0-18512 GCA_035939615.1 Burkholderiaceae bacterium
ATTTCGCCTACTACATCTCCGGCCCCTGGAACATCGGCGAATTCAAGCGGCGCCTTCCGCCCGAGCGCAGCCGCGACTGGATGACGGCACCCTTGCCGGGACCGGACGGACCGGGCGCCTCAATCGCCGGCGGCTCCAGCCTGGTGATCTTCGCCGCCTCGCGCCGCAAGTCGCAGGCCTGGCAGCTGATCGAGTACCTGTCACGCCCCGACGTGCAGGAGCGCTTCCGCGCGCTCACCGGCGATCTGCCCCCGCGCCGCTCGGTCTGGAACCTGCCGGCGCTGGCCGCCGATCCCTATGCCCGGGCCTTCCGGCAGCAGCTCGAGCGCGCAAAGCCCGCCCCCAAGGTGCCGGAATGGGAGCACATCGAAGACGAACTGCGGCTGGTGGGCGAGCGCGCCGCCACCGGGCAGATGACGGTGGAACAGGCCGCGCGGGAGCTTGACCGCCGCGTCGATGCGATCCTGGAGAAGCGCCGCTGGATGCTCGCACGCGCCGGCTCAGGTCACGGTGGCCCGTGATGAGACCGAGCCTGGCCGGGTGGTGGTTTGCCGGGCCGGCGCTGGCGGTGCTCGCGGTCTTCTTCGTCGTGCCCGTGGCGGCGGCGTTCGTGCTGAGCCTGACGGATTTCGACATCTACGCGATCGCCGATCCGGCTAACCTGCGGCTGGTCTGGCTGCACAACTACGTTCAGCTCCTCAAGACGCCGCTCTTCTGGAAGGCGCTGGGCAATACTTTGTACTTCGTCGTGGTCGGCGTTCCGCTGTCGATCGCGGTCTCGCTCGCGACCGCGGTGCTGCTCGACTCGGAACTCGCACGGTTCAAGGGCGCCTTTCGCACGGCGCTGTTCGCGCCGGTGGTCACCACCGTGGTGGCGGTGGCCGTGGTGTGGCGCAACCTGTTCCATGCGCGCTACGGCTGGGTCAATCATGCGCTGGGAGCGATCGGCCTCGGGCCGGTCGACTGGCTGGGCGATCCGCACTGGTCGATGCCGGCCATCATCCTGTTCGCGGTGTGGAAGAACTTCGGCATCAACATGATCATCTTCGTGGCGGCGCTGCAAGCGATCCCGCGCGAGCTGTACGAGGCGGCACGGATCGAAGGCGCCAACGCGGCGCAGCAGTTCCGGCACGTAACGCTGCCGCTGCTGGCACCGACGATGCTGATGGTGGCCGTCGTGACGATGGCCGGCTATTTTCAGCTGTTCGCCGAGCCGTACGTGATGACGCAGGGCGGGCCGCTGCAGAGCACGGTGAGCGTGCTGTACCTGATGTACGAGCAAGGCTTCAAGTGGTGGAGCCTGGGCGTGGCCTCGGCGGTCGCCTTTGCCCTCTTTGCGCTGATGCTCGCTTGCACCGCGCTGCTGCTCAGGACGGCGCGCCGCAGAATGGTGGCCTGGGGGAGCACATGAACCGGCCGGCCTCCTACGCGGTCAACGGCCTGCTGCTGGCGGCTGCCGCCATCAGCCTGGCGCCGCTCGCGTGGATGCTGTCGGCTTCGCTGATGGCGGCCGGGCAGTCCAACACGTTTCCGCCGCCTTTTTTTCCGGCGGAGCCGACGCTGGCCAATTACCGGGAGCTCTTCACGCGGGTTGGGGTAGGGCGTTACCTCGCCAACAGCCTGGTGGTGGCAACGGCCGGCACCGGGTTGTCGCTGCTGTTCAACGTCAGCGCCGGCTATGCATTCGCCAAGCTGTCGTTTGCCGGGCGTGAGCGGGTATTGCGCGCGCTGCTCGCAGCGCTGGTGATTCCGGCCCAGGTCGCGATGCTGCCCCTGTTCCTGATGCTGCGGGCGATCGGGCTCGTGAACAGCTACGGCGGCGTTATCGTTCCCGCACTGGCCAGCGTCTTCGGAATCTTCCTCGTGCGCCAGTATGCCCGCTCGATTCCGGACGAGATCCTGGAAGCGGCGCGCCTTGAAGGGGCGGGCGAGGGACACATCTTCCTGCGCATCGTGCTGCCGCTGCTCAAGCCGATCCTGGTCACCCTGGCCATTTTCACGTTCCTGAACATCTGGAACGACTTCATGTGGCCGCTGATCGTGCTGACCGACAGCCGGCTGCAGACGCTGCCGGTGGCGCTGGCGCTGCTGTCCCGGGAGCACGTGCAGGACAACGAGCTGATGATGGCCGGCGCGGTCGTCACGGTGCTGCCGCCGCTGCTGCTGTTCCTGGGGCTGCAGCGCTACTACATTCAGGGATTGCTGCTGGGCAGCGTGAAGGGGTGAGGGCGGAATGCGGCCACGCTGCGGGTCCTCCATGGCGCTTCGCACCGCGCTCGCGCTGTCCGCGCTGCTGGCCTGCGCAGCGCCGGCATTGGCGGGCGGGGCGCCCGCGGGGCTGGACCTGCTGGGACCCGCCTCCGATTGGGTGGCCAGCGCATCGGAGCAGGTCCGCTCCGAACTCAGAGCCGTCCGGGGTCCGAACGGCCCGGGCATCTGCCTGGACTTCGATTTCGCGGGCGTGGCCGGCTATGCAACCGCGCGCCGCGCGCTAGGGCTCGTGCTCGCGCCCGATTTCGACCTGCACCTGCAGCTGCGCGGCCAATCCGCCGGCCACGAGTTTCAGGTCAAGCTGACCGACGCCGGCGGCGAACACGTCTGGTGGTATCGCCGCGCCGACTTCGACTTCCCCGGGGACTGGAGCCCGCTGCGTATCCGCAAGTGGCAGATCGAATTCGCCGGGGACTCCAAGCTCGAGCGACCGCTGCGCGTAGCCACCGCCCTCGAGCTGGTCGTGTCGAAAGGCACTGGCCCGCAGCGCGGATCCGTGTGCGTCGACCGCGTCGATCTGGTCGATCGGCCTGCCGCCGGCGATCCGCCGTTGCCCCGCGTGACGGGTTCTGCGCCCCGCGCGGCGCCCTCGACCGTGCAAGCCGACGGACTTCTGCAGCCGGCCCTCAGCAGCGATGCGGCTGGCGGGCGACCGCGGTGGCTGCAGATCGATCTGGGGCAGGTGCGCGAATTCGGCGCCGTTCTGCTTCGGTGGGCTCGGGGCCAGCATGCGAGCGACTACGCCATCGAGCTGTCCGACGATGACCAGCACTGGTCGACCGTGCGCGAGGTCGTCCATGCCCGCCGCCCGGATCAGACCGTGCCGCTGGCCGGCGCCGAGGCCCGGTATGTCAGGCTCGAGCTGCATGACCCGGCCGCCCGAAGGATCCGACTGATCGGATTTCGCCTCGAGGATCCGCATTTCGGCTCCGATCTGAACCACCTGGTCGAGCTGCTGGCCGCGCGCTCGCCGCGCGGCCACTACCCGCGCGGATTCAGCGGCGAGCAGTCCTACTGGACCGTGGTCGCCACCGACGGGGGCGGGGCGCCCTCGCTGCTGTCGGAGGACGGGGCGCTGCAGGTCGGCAAGAACGGCTACACGATCGAACCGTTCCTGCTGGCTCCCGAGGGGCTGATCAGCTGGGCCAATGTGGAGGCCGAACAGTCTTTGCAGGACGGCTACCTGCCGATTCCGCAGGTGCGGTGGCGCACCCGCGAGCTGGACCTGCAGGTGCGCGCCTTCGCGATCGGCGAGCCGGGGCGCACTGCGGTGGTGCTGCGCTACGTCGTGGGCAATCGATCGGCCCGCACGGCCCGGTTGAAGCTCGCGCTGGCCGTGCGCCCGCTGCAAGTGGACCCGCCCACGCAGTTCCTGAACGTTCCCGGAGGAGTGCACCCGATCCACGATCTGGCCTGGGACGGCGAGGTCGTGACGGTGGACGCAACGCCGGGGCTACGCCCGCTGCGCCGCCCGACCGCCTTCGTTGCATCGACGTTCGACGCCGGCACGGTGGTCGACCGTATCGCGACAGGCGACGAGGCAAGGGTCCGATCGATCCACGACCCGACCGGGCTCGCATCGGGCGCGCTGCTGTACGACCTGGCGGTGGCGCCGGGCGGCGAACAGAGCGTGGATATCCTGGCCTCGGGCGAACCGGGTGGATTGGCGGCGGCGCCGAAGACCCACGGGTCTGATTGGGCGGCGCGGCAGCAGGAGTCGGTTGCGGCCGCCTGGCGCGTCAAGCTCGCAGGCGTGGCGATTTCGGTGCCCCCGGCGGGTCAGGCGATCGCCGACACGCTGCGCAGCACGCTGGCACAGATTCTGGTCTCGCGCGACGGCGCGCGCCTGCAGCCGGGAACCCATTCCTATGCGCGATCGTGGATCCGCGATGGCGCGATGATGGTCGAGGCTTTGCTCCGGATGGGCCACGCAGCGGAGGCCTCGGACTTTGTGGCCTGGTATGCCCGCCATCAGTTTTCCAGCGGCAAGGTGCCGTGCTGCGTGGACCGGCGCGGCGCCGATCCGGTTCCCGAAAACGACAGCAACGGCGAATTCATCTTCGCCGCTGCGGAGCTGTACCGCTACACCGGCGATCGCCGCGAACTGCTCGGGCTGTGGCCGCACGTTCAGGCGGCAGCACGCTACGAGGAGACCTTGCGCCAGAGCGAACGGACCGCCTCCTTCCAGGCCGACCATCCGGAGCGTTACGGATTGCTGCCCGCCTCGATCAGCCACGAGGGCTACTGGGCCATGCCCATGCACTCGTACTGGGACGACTTCTGGGCGCTTGAAGGGTACAAGGACGCGGCGTTTCTGGCGCAGGTGGTCGAAGACGGGCCGGCGCTGGCGCGCCTGGCCGGTGCGCGCGACGAGTTTCGCGGCGACCTGGTCGACTCGATCCGGCTGGCGAGCGGGCAGCATGCGATCGACTTCATCCCGGGAGCCGCCGAACTGGGCGATTTCGATCCGACTTCCACCACGATCGCGCTGGAGCCGGTGGGCGAACTGGCGAATCTTCCCCGCGACATGGTCGAACGCACCTTCGAGCGCTACTGGCGGGAAGCCGAGCAGCGCCAGCTCGGGCAGCGCGCCTGGGAGGATTACACGCCGTACGAGTTGCGCGCGGTGGCGGCGTTCGTCCGGCTGGGCTGGCGCGAGCGGGCGCTGCAACTGCTGCAATTCCTGATGGCCGGCCGCCGGCCGGCCGGCTGGAACCAGTGGGCCGAGGTGGTCGGCCGCGAGCCGCGCCAGCCGCGCTTCGTCGGTGACATGCCCCATGCATGGGTTGCCTCCGATTTCATCCGTTCAGCGCTGGACCTGTTCGCCTACGAGCGCTATTCCGACCAGGCGCTGGTGCTGGCGGCAGGAATTCCCGCCGACTGGCTCGACGGCAACGGCATCGCCGTGGAGGGCCTGCGAACTACGTACGGCCCCTTGAGCTATCGCGTCGCGCGCGATTCAAGCGGCGTGCGGATCGCGATCGACCCGGGCATCCGGATGCCGCCGGGCGGCATCGTGTTCGCGTGGCCCGGCGCGGAGCAGCCGCCGGTCTGGGTCAACGGGCAGCGGGCCGAGTGGGACGAGGGCGCGCTGCGAATTCGCAGCTTGTAGCACGTGCGCCCCTGAGACCTACTCCAGCGTCGCGATCACCGGTGCATGATCGCTCGGCTGCTCCAGGCGCCGCAGCTCGACATTGATCGAGCAGGCGGTGCAGCGCCCCGCCAGTTGCGCACTCATCAGGATGTGATCGATCCGCAGGCCCTGCTTGCGCCGGAATGCAAGGTTGCGGTAGTCCCACCAGGTGAAGCTGCGGCCCGGCTGCTCGAAGAGGCGAAAGCTGTCCCTCAGTCCCAGGTTGAGCAACGCGCGGAAGGCGGCCCGCTCCGGCTCGGAAAAAAGGACCTGCCCGGCCCACGCGTCCGGGTCGTGCACGTCGCGCGGCTCGGGCGCGATGTTGAAGTCGCCGGCCACCAGCAGCTGTGCGTGCTGCTGCAACTCATCGCGCAGCCACTGGTTCAGCGACGCGATCCACTTGAGCTTGTAGGAGTACTTCTCGCTCCCGACCGCCTGGCCGTTGGGCACATAGGCGCACACGACGCGCACGCCGTCGACGGTAGCCGCGATCAGCCGGCGCTGATCATCCTCGCTTCCGGGAAGCTGAGTCAGGACCTGATCGGCCTGCTGGACGGTCGCCTGCCGCAGCAGGATCGCCACGCCGTTATAGGTCTTCTGCCCCGTAAAGAGGCTCCGGTAGCCGGCCTCGGCCAGCGCCTGCACCGGAAAATTCTCGTCCGTAAGCTTGGTTTCCTGCAGGCAGACGATGTCGATCGGCTCGGACTTGAGCCACTGCACAAGATGGCCGAGGCGGACGTTCAGCGAGTTGACATTCCAGGTCGCGACTTTCACCACCGCTCGCCCGCTATTGCGGATTGCCCGGAGCGGGCGCCGCAGCATTTTGCGCTGCGGGAGCCGGCGCGGCAGTCTCTTCGGTCAGCGGCCTGGGGGCCGGCCAGGCCCAGTCGGCCGGCAGCAGGTTCTTGCGCGGGTAGCCCGCCAAGTCGAGCATCTCGTCCCACACGGCGCTGTTGAAACCGGTGATGGTGCGGGCTCCGACCTGGAACACCGGCAACTGGTCCGAGCCCGTCAGTTTCTTAAGAGCCCGCACGTCCTCGGAGGTGCGGATCGCGCGCTCGGCAAACGGAATCGCCCGAGCCTTCAGCATCGAGCGGGCCTTATCGCACGCGGGACACTCGGTCATCGCGTACAGGGTGACAGGGAACTCCTTCACGGTGCGCTGCAGCTCGTAGGGCAGCACCTCCAGCGGGTCGGGCCGGCGGCCCTTGGTCACGCCGTTCAGTGCTTCGATATCGTGAGCGTCGGCCGGCGGCTTGTCGCCGTAGCCGATCCGGCCCTGGTCGTCGACCCACTTGAACTGCGCCTGAGCCAGCGGCGCGCTGACCAGGAGGGTGAGAGCCAGCCAGCTAAAGCGCATACCCAATCCAATTGAGCCCGAAGGGCTAATCGTCTCAGGAACTGCGACTTGAGGCAAACCCTCCTTCGCTCGCTGCGCGAGCTACGGAGGGCGAGCCCTCCTCTAACCGAAGCGCCCGGTGATGTAGTCCTCGGTCTGGCGGCGTTGCGGACGGGTGAACAGTTCCGCGGTCGATCCGAACTCGACCATTTCGCCCAGGTACATGTAAGCGGTGAAGGCGGACACGCGCGCGGCTTGCTGCATGTTGTGGGTGACGATCACGATCGTGTACTCGCGCTGCAGATCGGACAGCAGCTGCTCGACCCGCCCGGTTGCGATCGGATCCAGGGCCGAGGTGGGCTCATCCAGCAGCAGCACCTGCGGCCGCAGCGCCACCGCGCGCGCGATGCACAGCCGCTGCTGCTGTCCGCCCGACAGGCCCAGCGCGCTGGTGTGCAGCTTGTCCTTGACCTCGTCCCACAGCGCGGCTTCCCGCAGCGCTTTTTCGACGCGATCCTCCATCTCGCCGCGCGACAGCCGCACGTGGTGGCGCAGCCCGAAGGCCACATTCTCGAAGATCGACAGCGGAAACGGAACGGCCTTCTGGAACACCATTCCCACTCGCGTGCGCAGCCGGTTCAGCGAGTAGCGCGGATCCAGGATGTTCTCGCCGTCCAGCAGAACCTGGCCGGTGGCCTCCAGGCCCGCGTACACCGAGTAGATCCGGTTGAACACCCGCAGCAGGGTGGATTTGCCGCAGCCGGACGGTCCGATGATCGCGGTGATCTGCTGCTCGGGAATGTCCAGGTTGACGCTCTTGAGCGCGTGGTAGCCGCCGTAGAAGAAATCCAGCGCCTTGACCTGGATCTTGCTGCGCGCCGGGCCCGCAGTGACGCCCGGCGGGTCGGCGCCGTTGGCGCCGGTCACCGTGTGGATCAGGGGCGTGTCGCTAGGCATTGGAATCCATCCGGTTCTTCAGCAGGAAGGCGCGCGCGCCCACGCTGAGCGCCAGCACCACCATGGTCACGACGAACGCGCCCGCCCAGGCGAGCGAGTGCCAGGCGTCGTAGGGACTCATCGCGAACTGGAAGATGACCACTGGCACGCTGGCGGTGGGCCCGTTCAGGTTGGAGCTCCAGAACTGGTTGTTCAACGCGGTAAACAGCAACGGGGCCGTCTCGCCCGTGATGCGGGCCAGGCCGAGCAGAACCCCGGTCAGGATCCCCGGCAGCGCGGCCCGGTACAGAACCTGGACTGTGACCTTCCAGCGCGGGATGCCCAGAGACAGCGCCGCCTCGCGCATCATGTTCGGCACCAGGCGCAACGTCTCATCGGTGGTGCGCACGACCACCGGCAGCACGATCAACCCCAGCGCCAGTGCGCCGGCCAGACCCGAGAAGTGCCCGATCTGGCGCACCACGATCGTGTACACGAACAGCCCCAGCACGATCGACGGAGCCGACAGCAGGATGTCGTTGACGAAGCGGATCGTCTCCCGCCACACGGGCCGCCGCTCGGCGAACTCCGCCAGGTACGTTCCGGCCGCGATGCCGAGCGGGGCGCCGATCAGAACGCCCAGCACGCTCATCACCGCGCTGCCGACCAGCGCGTTGGCGAGCCCCCCGTCCGCGCCCGGGGGCGGGGTAATCTCGGTGAAGATGCGGGGACTGAGCGCCCGCGCGCCGTTGATCAGCGTGACGACCAGGATCCAGAACAGCCACGACAGGCCGAACAGGGTGGCGGCGACGCCCAGCGCCTTGGACACCAGGTTGCTGGCGCGCCGCCTCAGGATCAGGCCGCGAGGGGACTGCATCAGCGGCCCTCCCGGCGTGCCAGGTTGCTCAGCATCAACCGGGCGATCGCCAGCACGATCAGGGTCACGACGAACAGCAGGAAGCCCAGCGCGATCAGTGACGAGAGGTAAATGTCGGAGTCGGCTTCCGTGAACTCGTTGGCGATGGTCGCGGCGATCGAGTTGCCGGGCATCAGCAGCGAGGCGCTGAGCTGATGGGCGTTGCCCAGCACGAACGTCACCGCCATCGTCTCGCCCAGCGCCCGCCCCAGGCCGAGGAAGATGCCGCCGACCACGGCCGATCGCGTGTACGGCAGCACTACCTTCCAGACGACCTCCCACGTGGTCGAGCCCAGCGCATAGGCCGATTCCTTCAACGACGCCGGCACGGTCCGGAACACGTCGCGCATCACCGAGGAAATGAACGGGATCACCATGATGCCGAGGACGATGCCCGCCGTCAGCATGCCGATCCCGAGCGGCGGGCCGCGGAACAGCACGCCGATCCAGGGCAGAGGGCCAAGATGGTCGTTGATCCAGGGCAGCACGTGGTCGGACATGAACGGGACGAACGAGAAAAGGCCCCACATGCCATAGATGATCGAAGGGATGCCGGCCAGCAGCTCGATCGCAGCCGCGATCGGGGCCTGCAGCCAGTTCGGAGCGATCTCGGTCAGGAACAGGGCGATTCCAAAGCTGACCGGCACCGCGATCAGCATCGCGATCGCCGAGCTCACCAGCGTGCCGTAGATGGGGACGAAGGCCCCGAAATGACGGCCGACCGCGTCCCATTCGTCGCTGACGATGAAGTGCCAGCCGAACGTCTGGAACGCCAGGCGCCCGCCCCACAACATCGACAGGGCGGCCGAACCCAGCACCACCAGGACCAGCGTCGCCGACCCGGCGAGCGCCCAGCGAAACAGGCTGTCCTGCCGGCTCTCCGCGGCCGAGCGGTCTCGCGCGCCTGCTGCCTCGACGCCGACCGCTGACGAGGCGGCGGAGTAAACCGTCATTTCGTCCCCATGTGAAGAAGGCCGCGGCGGCATCGGACGGCTGCCGCGCCCACCGCGGTTCCTACTTGATGGTGCTGGCCCAGTAAGCCCCGATCTGCTTCACCAGCGGATCCGGCAGCGGGACGTAGTCCAGGGACTTGGCCTGCTGCTGGCCTTTTTCGAGCGCCCACTTGAAGAAATCCAGAGCCGTCTTGGTGCGTGCGGCGTCCTTGGGCTGCTTGTACATCAGCACGAAGGAGCTCGCCGCGATCGGCCAGGATTTCGCACCCGGCGCGTTGGTGATCACCAGGAAAAAGTCCTTCGAGTTGGCCCAGTCGGCCGAGGCGGCGGCGGCCTGGAACGATTCCGGATCCGGTTCGACGAAGTTGCCGGCGCTGTTCTTCATCGACGTATACGACATCTTGTTCTGCAACGCGTACGCCAGTTCCACGTAGCCGATGGAGTTCTTGATCTGCTTCACGTAAGCGGCCACGCCCTCGTTGCCTTTGCCGCCCACGCCGACCGGCCACTGGATCGAGGTGCCTTCTCCGACCTTCGATTTCCAATCCTCGCTGACCTTGGACAGGTAATTGGCGAAATTGAACGTGGTGCCCGATCCGTCCGAGCGATGCACCACGCTGATGGCGCCGTCGCCCAGTTTCAGGCCGGCATTAAGGGCGGCAATGGCCGGATCGTTCCACTTCTGGATCTTGCCCAGGAAGATGTCGGCCAGCAGCGGGCCGGTCAGCTTCAACTGCCCCGGCGCCACCCCTTCGATGTTGACCACCGGAACGACGCCCCCGATCACGATCGGAAACTGCGCCAGGCCGAACTGGGCCAGCTCGGCGGGATCCAGCGGCTTGTCGGAAGCCCCGAAGTCGACCGTGGCCGCCTTGATCTGGGCGATGCCGCCGCCGGAGCCGATCGACTGGTAGTTGACCTTGACGCCCGTGGCTGTGCTGTAGTCGGTGGACCACTGCGACAGGACCGGGTACGGGAATGTCGCACCGGCGCCGGTGATCTCGGCCGCCAACGCGGCGCCCGCCATCAAGGCGCCTGCGGTCCCGATCGCGACGGACCGGGCGATTCGCTCGAGCATGCTGGGCTCCTCTGTTTTTTTATCGGACTGAAACTTATTCAATCTAGAAGCCGAATATGACAAGTCAGTTACATTGCGGTGCGATCTGCATGAATCCTCGCCGGATCTAACTGCCGATTCCGTTGTGGCGCAGCAGCGGGTCGATGCTCGGCGGCCGCCCGCGAAACGCCACGAACGACTCCATCGCCGGGCGGCTGCCGCCGACCGACAGGATCTCGTCCAGGAAGCGCGCGCCTTGGCGCGGGTCGAGCACGTCGGTGAGCTCCTCGAACGCGGCAAAGCAGTCCGAGGACAGCACCTCGGCCCACAGGTAGCTGTAGTAGCCGGCCGCATAACCGCCCGAAAAGATGTGGGTGAAGCTGTTGGCGCTGCGGTGCTCGGGCGGCGGGATGACCACCGCGACCTGCGAGCGCACCTGGCGCGCCAGCGCCTGCAGGGCGGCACCGTCGGCCCGCTCCGGGTCGAACTCGCTGTGCAGCCCGAGGTCGAACAGGGCGAACTCGAGCTGTCGAACCAGGTGCATCCCGCTGTGAAAATTGCGGGCGGCCAGCATCCGCTCGAACAGCGGCCGCGGCAGCTGCGCGCCGCCGTCGACCTGCTCGGTGAGTTCCTGCAACCCCTGCCACTGCCAGCCGAAGTTCTCCAGGAACTGGCTGGGCAGCTCCACCGCGTCCCATTCGACTCCGTGGATCCCGGCCACGGCCGGCTCGTCCACACGCGTGAGCATGTGATGCAGGCCGTGCCCGAACTCGTGCAGCAGCGTGAGCACTTCGTCGTGGGTCAGCAGCGCCGGCCGCCCCGGCACCGGCCGTGAGAAGTTGCAGGTCAGGAACGACACCGGCGTTTGCAGCCCCGAGCCGTGCCGCCAGCGGCTGCGGGCGTCGTCCTGCCAGGCGCCGCCCTGCTTGTGGTCGCGCGCGTACAGGTCCAGGTAGAACTGCCCGATCAGCTCGCCACCGGGCGTCTCGATCCGGTAGAAGCGCACATCCGCGTGCCACACCGGGGCCTGGTCGGGGCGGATCCTGACCGAGAACAGCCGCTCGATCAGCGCGTACAGCCCTTGCAGCACGCGCGTTTGCGGAAAGTAGCGCTTCAGTTCCTGCTCCGAATAGTCGTAGCGGGCCTGCCGCAGCCGCTCGGCCGCAAACGAGATGTCCCACGGCGCCAGTTCCGGCAAGGCGAGCTCGTCGGCCGCGAAGCGGGCGAGCTCGGCCAGCTCGCGCTGCGCCTGCGGGCGCGCGCGGCGCACCAGATCGTGCAGGAACTGGGCGACCTCCGGGACCGACTGCGCCATCTTCGGCACCAGCGACAGCTCGGCGAAGTTGCCGTAGCCGAGCAATTGCGCGTGCTCGCGCCGCAGCCGCAGCAGCTCCAGCATCAGCGGCGTGTTGTCCCATTGCGCCGGTCCGAACTCGGAGGCGCGCGTGGTGTAGGCGCGGTACAGGCGCTCGCGCAGGCCGCGATCGTGCGCATACTGCAGCGCCGGCAGGTAGCTGGGAGCGTGCAGCGTCACCTTGTAGCCGCTGCGGCCGTCGGCGCGCGCGGCCTCCTGGTATTGCTCGAGCACGTCCTCCGGGATGCCCGCCACCTGCGCCGGATCGTCCAGCACCAGCGCGAAGGCGCCGGTGGAATCGAGCACGTTCTCGGCGAAACGGGTCGCAATCTGCGACTCGCGCTCCCGCAGCGCGCGCAGCCGCTCGCGCTGTGCGGCCGGCAGCTCTGCGCCGCCCAGCCGGAAATCGCGCAACTCGTTCTCGACAGTGCGCCGGCGCGCCGCGCTCCACCGGCCGAACTGCGGCTGCTTCGCCATGCTGCGGTACTTTTCGTACAGCGCCAGGTTCTGCGACAGCTCGGTCCAGAACTGGGTGAGCTTGGGCAGGTTAGCGTTGTACTGGGCGCGCAGCGCGGGCGAGTCGGCCACCGCGTTCAGGTGCGAGACAGCGGCCCAAGCGCGCGTGAGCTGCTGAACGTCCCGCTCCAGCGCCAGCACCACCGTGTCCCAATCGGCCGGCGTGGCCGGATCGGTGACGCGCTGCACCGCGCTTCGGCACTGCGACAGCAGCCGCTCGATGGCGGCTGTCACGTCGCCGGGCCCGATCCGATCGAACGCGATCGGCGCATCGAAGCGAAGCAGCGGATTGGCGGGCGAACCGGCTTCTCCGTCGGGCGACATGGCACCTCGTGCGGTGGGTGGTGCTCGGAAGGTCGCGGCAGTCTACCCGGGGGCCATTTCCGTGATATGAAATAGATACTCACAATTTGAAACTCACCCTCGCGGCTGCTAGAGTGCCAAAGTCCGCTTTTCTTTGGGCGCCGTTGCCGCGGCGCCGAGCACCCTGCGCGAGGTGACCCGATGTCCGCAAATCCGATTGCATTGGCCGCCAACGATCCCGATAACGTCGAGACGCAGGAATGGCTCGACGCGCTCGCCACGGTGATCGAGCAGGAAGGCCCGCAGCGAGCCCATTACCTGCTGGAACGCCTGGTCGAGCAGGCGCGGCGCTCCGGGGTCGACATTCCGCTGTCGGCCTCGACCGCGTATATCAACACGATTCCAACCCACCTGGAGGAGCACTCGCCGGGAGATCCGGCGCTGGAAGAGCGCATCCGCTCCTACGTGCGCTGGAACGCGATGGCGATGGTGGTGCGCGCCAACCGGGGCGAGGGCGATCTGGGCGGCCACATCGCCAGTTACGCGTCGGTCGGCACGCTGATGGAGGTCGGCTTCACCCACTTCTGGCACGCTCCCGACGCCAGCCATGGCGGCGACCTGATCTACATCCAGGGCCATTCTTCCCCGGGCGTGTACGCGCGCGCCTTCCTGGAAGGGCGCATCAGCGAGGAGCAGCTGGTGAATTTCCGGCGCGAGGTCGACGGCAAGGGCGTGAGCTCGTATCCGCATCCGAAGCTGATGCCGGATCTGTGGCAGTTCCCGACCGTGTCGATGGGGCTGGGCCCGATCCAGGGCATCTACCAGGCCCGTTTCCTGAAGTACCTGCAGGCGCGCGGCCTGGCCGATACGGCCCAGCGCAAGGTCTGGGTGTTCTGCGGCGACGGCGAGATGGACGAGCCCGAGTCGCTCGGCGCCATCGGGATGGCGGCGCGCGAGCGGCTGGACAACCTGATTTTCGTCGTCAACTGCAACCTGCAGCGGCTGGACGGCCCGGTGCGCGGCAACGGCAAGATCATCCAGGAGCTCGAGGGTGAATTCCGCGGGGCCGGCTGGAACGTGATCAAGGTGATCTGGGGCTCCTACTGGGATCCGCTGCTCGCGCGCGACACCGATGGTCTGCTGCGCACGGTGATGGAGGAGACGGTCGACGGCGAGTATCAGAATTACAAGGCCAACGACGGTGCGTACGTGCGCAAGTATTTCTTCGGCAAGCAGCCCAAGCTGCTGGAAATGGTGTCGCGCATGACCGACGAGGACATCTGGCGGCTGAACCGCGGCGGCCACGATCCGCACAAGATCTACGCGGCCTATGCGGCCGCCTCGCGCCACACCGGACAGCCCACGGTGATTCTGGCCAAGACGGTCAAGGGCTACGGGATGGGCAAGATCGGCGAGGGCAAGAATCCGACCCACCAGCTGAAAAAACTCGATACCGAGGCGGTGCGCGAGTTCCGCGATCGCTTCCGCATCCCGGTGCCGGACGGCAAGCTCGATGAATTGCCGTTTTACCGACCCGAGGAGAACTCGCCCGAGATGAAGTACCTGCACGAACGGCGCCGCGCGCTGGGCGGGTACCTTCCGCAGCGCCGCCGCCGCGCCGACGAAACCCTGAAGGTGCCGCCGCTGGAGACGTTCTCGGCGCTGCTGGAGGCGACCGCGGAAGGCCGGGAGATCTCTACCACGCAGGCGTTCGTGCGCTTCCTGACGCAGCTGGTGCGCGACAAGGAGCTCGGCCCGCGCGTGGTGCCGATCATCCCGGACGAGGCGCGCACGTTCGGCATGGAGGGCATGTTCCGGCAGCTGGGCATCTTCTCGCAGCACGGCCAGCTGTACGAGCCGGTCGACCGCGATCAGGTGATGTACTACCGCGAGGACAAGGCCGGCCAGATCCTGGAGGAAGGCATCAACGAGGCCGGCGCCACGAGCTCGTTCATGGCGGCCGCCACCAGCTATTCGAGCAACAACCGGATCATGCTGCCGTTTTACATCTTCTACTCGATGTTCGGCTTCCAGCGCGTCGGCGACCTGGCCTGGGCGGCCGGCGACATGCAGGCGCGCGGCTTCATGCTGGGCGGAACCAGCGGCCGCACCACGCTGAACGGCGAGGGCCTGCAGCACCAGGACGGCCATTCGCACATCCTGGCCTCGACCATTCCGAACTGCGTTTGCTACGACCCGACGTTCGCCTACGAGGTGGCGGTGATCCTGCGCGATGGCGTGCGCCGGATGGTCGAGGAGCAGGAAAACGTCTGGTACTACGTGACGCTGCTCAACGAGAACTACCCCCACCCGGGCCTGCCGCGCGGGCAGGAGGCCGCGCTGCTCAAAGGCATGTACCGGCTGCGCGAGGGCCCGGCCGGCAGCGGCCGGGGCCAGTCGATCGCCCGCGTGCAGCTGCTGGGCAGCGGGGCGATTCTGCGCGAAGTGCTGGCCGCGGCCGAGCTGCTCGAATCGGACTGGGGCGTGGCGGGCGACGTGTGGAGCGTGACCAGCTTTACCGAGCTCAGGCGCGACGGACTGGACGCGGAGCGCTGGAACTTGTTGCATCCGGCCAGCCGGCCGCGCAAGGCGTATGTGACCGAGGCGCTGGAGCGAACCGCCGGGCCGATCGTCGCCTCGACCGACTACATGCGCCTGTTCGCCGACCAGATCCGCCCGCTGATGCCGCAGGGGCGCGCCTACCGCGTGCTCGGAACCGACGGCTTCGGCCGCTCCGACACCCGTCAGAAGCTGCGGCAGTTCTTCGAGGTCGACCGCCACTACGTGACGGTGGCCGCGCTCAAGGCGCTGGCCGAGGAAGGCGCCGTCGCCGTCGGCCAGGTGGCCGAGGCGATCAAGCGGTACGGCATCGACCCGGAACGTCCGAATCCATGGCTCGTATGAACTTCCTGAGGATGTGAAGAGGAGAGCATCCAGTGGGCAACATGGTCGAAGTCAAGGTTCCCGACATCGGCGACTTCAAGGACGTCGAGGTCATCGAACTGCTGGTGCATCCCGGAGACCGGATAAAACCCGAGCAGTCGCTGATCACGGTCGAGTCCGACAAGGCCTCGATGGAGATTCCGTCTCCGATGGCCGGCGTCGTGCGCGAGGTGAAGGTCAAGCTCGGCGACAAGGTCTCGCAGGGCTCGCCGATCCTGGAGCTGGAGCCGGCCGCCTCCGCCGAAGCTTCGGCGACCAAGGTCGCCGAAGCTCCGGCTACGGCGGCCAAGGCCGCTATCGCGACGCCCCCGGCGGCTGGGGCCCCCACCGCGGCGCCTCCAGCGGGCTCGCCCGCCGTAGCCGCGGCGCAAGCCGCGGCGCAGGCGGGATCGCCGCCATCGACCGAATTTGCGACCGAGATGGGAGCGCGTCCCGACATCGAGCAGCTCGCCCAGGCGACCTCCCCGCGAGCCCACGCATCGCCCTCGGTGCGGCGCTTCGCGCGCGAGCTCGGCGTGGACCTGGCCCGGGTCAAGGGTTCCGGCCCCAAGGGCCGCATACTGCAGGACGACGTGCGCGCCTTCGTGAAGTCGGCGCTGGCCGGCGGTGCGCGGCCGGCCGCCGCGCCGGCCGCCGGTATCGGGCTGAACCTGCCGCCCTGGCCGCAGATCGATTTTGCGAAATTCGGTCCGATCGAGCGGGTCGAGCTGTCGCGCATCCGCAAGCTGTCGGGGCCGAACCTGCTGCGCAACTGGGTGTCGATTCCGCATGTGACCAATCATGAGGACGCCGACATCACGGAGCTGGAGGCGTTCCGGGTCCAGTTGAACAAGGAAGGCGAGAGCTCGGGCGTGAAGCTGACGATGCTGTCGTTCCTGATCAAGGCGTGCGTGGCGGCGCTGAAGAAGTTCCCGCAGGTCAACAGCTCGATCGATCCGGGCGGCGAGGCCCTGATCCTGAAGCGGTACTTCCATATCGGCTTTGCCGCCGACACGCCCAATGGGCTGGTGGTGCCGGTGCTGCGCGATGCCGACCGCAAGGGGGTGATGGAACTGGCCACCGAGGCGGCCGCGCTCGCGGCCAAGGCGCGCGAAGGCAAGCTCACGCCATCGGATATACAGGGCGGGACCTTTTCGATCTCGTCGCTCGGCGGCCTGGGAGGAACCTACTTCACGCCGATCATCAACGCGCCCGAGGTCGCGATCCTGGGGGTGTCCCGGTCGGCGATGCGGCCGGTGTGGGACGGCAAACAGTTCGTGCCGCGGCTGATCCTTCCGCTGTCGCTGTCCTATGACCATCGGGTCATCGACGGGGCGGGCGCCGCCCGATTCAACTCGTATCTGGCGCAGGTGCTGTCCGATTTCCGGCGCGTACTGCTATGACGGTGGCGATCGTGCCGATCGAGCTGCGGCACATCGAGAGCCTGACCGAATGCGTGGCGGAGGTGGCGCGCGAGCGGCGCTTCCTGGCGATCGTCGAAGGCTTTGCGCTGGACCAGACGGCGGCCTGGGTCGCGGCCGACCGCCTGCGCGGCAATCCGTTCCTGGTCGCGCTCGATCAGGACCGGGTCGTGGGCTGGTGTGAAGTGCGGCGCGACCTGTTGCCGGGCCGGGCGCATACGGGGCTGCTCGGCATGGGGTTGCGGGTGCTGTATCGCGGCCAGGGGCTGGGGCGGCGACTGCTGGAGCAGGCGCTTGCGGCCGCGCGCGGGCGCGGTCTTGAACGGATCGAGCTGCTGGTGCGAAGCCCGAACGCGCAGGCGATCCGCTTGTACGAGCAGACCGGATTTCGCGAGGAAGGACGCAAGCGCGACGCGGTGCGGCTGGACCATGGTTCGGAGGACGAGGTGCTGATGGCGCTGCACCTGGGGAGGAACGACTGATGGGTGAACGGTTCCAGGTCAAGGTGCCCGATATCGGCGACTTTCACGACGTGACGGTCATCGAGATCCTGGTGAAGCCGGGCCAGCAGATCCAGGCCGAGCAGTCGCTGATCACGCTCGAATCGGACAAGGCTTCGATGGAGATTCCGTCTCCGAAGGCCGGCATCGTGCGCGAGCTGCAGTTGAAGCTGGGCGACAAGGTGTCGGAGGGCTCGCCCATCCTGGAGCTGGAAACGGCCGATGTTGCCTCCTCCGCCAAGGCTCCGGAGGCTGTAGCCCCCGCCGCCACTTCCGTCGCGGCTGCGGCGGCCCGGGCTGCGGCGGCCTTGGCGCAGCCGGCCGCGCCGGCTCCGCCGTCGGTCGCTGCGGCGGCGGCGCGGGCCGCCGGGGCCCTGGCCGAACCGGCCGAGGGCGCAGCTCTGGAGTGCGACGTGATGGTGCTCGGCTCCGGCCCGGGCGGCTATTCGGCCGCCTTCCGCGCCGCTGACCTGGGCCGGCGCGTGGTGCTGGTCGAGCGTTATCCGACGCTGGGCGGCGTGTGCCTGAACGTGGGCTGCATCCCGTCCAAGGCCCTGCTGCACGTGGCCGCGGTGATCGACGAGGCCGCGCACTTCAATGCGATCGGCGTCGGATTTAATGCGCCGTCGCTCGATCTGGAGAAGCTTCGCCGCCACAAGCAGTATGTGGTCGGACGGCTGACCGGAGGCCTGACCGCGATGGCGAAGATGCGCAAGGTCACCGTGCTGCGGGGCTCGGGCCAGTTTTACGATTCGCACCACCTGGACGTGGTGTTGACCACCGGGGACGGCCGCGCCGAAAGCGGCGAGCATCAGCGCGTGCGCTTCGAGCAGGCCATCATCGCCGCCGGCAGCCAGGCGGTGCGGCTGCCGTTCCTGCCCGAGGACCCGC
>DASZFP010000107.1:0-24912 GCA_035939615.1 Burkholderiaceae bacterium
GCAGCCACACACCTATTTTGCGTCGTTTGATCTGGTCACGACGCAGCGGGACGAGGTGGTCGAGATGTTGCGCCAATGGACATCGGCCGCTGCCCGCATGAGCACCGGCCAGCCGGCCGACCAACCGCGCGCCGAGGGTGCACCGTCCACCAGCGCCGACAGCGGCGATGTGCTCGACCTGCCGCCGTCGCGACTGACGCTGACGTTCGGCTTCGGTGCGCAGCTGTTCATCAAAGACGGCAAGGACCGTTACGGACTGGCGGCCCATCGCCCGGAGGCGCTCGTCGATATGCCGATTTTCACGGGCGATCAGCTGGTGCCGACGCGTACGGGCGGCGATCTGTCGGTTCAGGCTTGCGCCGATGATCCGCAGGTCGCCTTTCACGCGGTGCGCCAGCTCGCCCGTCTGGCCGGTGACGTGGCGCAGATCCGGTGGGTGCAGACCGGATTCATCGCCGCTGCTGGCGCAAGCGCGACGCCGCGCAACCTGATGGGCTTCAAGGACGGCACCGCCAATCCGCCGGTCGCTGACCCGGGCGCGATGGATCAATTCGTCTGGGTTGGCAGCGAGGGCCCGGACTGGATGCGGGGCGGCAGTTATCTGGTGGCGCGGCGGTCCCGCATCGCGCTCGAACACTGGGACCGTATGAGTGTGGCCTTTCAGGAACAGACCTTCGGCCGCTCCAAGCTATCCGGCGCCCCGCTGGGCAAAAAGAGCGAGTTCGGTCCGCTGGACCTGGAGGCGACCGATCACGAAGGCAATCCCGTCGTCCCGGAGAACTCCCACGTGCGACTTGGC
Organism: Burkholderiaceae bacterium; assembly: GCA_035939615.1. Lineage (GTDB taxonomy): Bacteria > Pseudomonadota > Gammaproteobacteria > Burkholderiales > Burkholderiaceae_F > VBCK01. The sequence continues at coordinate 800 of DASZFP010000107.1, forward strand.
CATCACACCAGCAACGAGGGAGCAAGAATTCTGCGACGGTCGTATTCGTACAACGACGGCGTGAACTTCACCGCTGAGCGCTGGCCGCCGTGGCGCCAGGGCTTGGAGTACGACGCGGGACTGTTGTTCGTCTGCTATCAGCGCGATCCGCGGTCGGGCTTCATCAGGATTTTCGAACGGATGTCCAAATTCGACATGATGAATCAGTTCGTCACCAACACGGGAAGCGGCCTGTTCGCCTGTCCCGCCGGCATCGACAAAGGCGGGTTCATCGGGCAACGACTGTTTGAAGCAGCGCTATAGCGCATCTACATGTCGATCACGGGAGCCATTATGTCTGCATTGAACGGAGCGGGCCTTGTTTGGATTGGCGTCGGTTTCTTACTCGCGATGCACACGGCCGAGGCCGCAGACCGGGCTGCCACGGTCGAGGTGACCATCCAGGACCACCGGTTCTCACCGTCCGAGATTCACGTTCAGGCCGGCCAGCCGACCTTCCTCGAAGTGGCCAATCATGACGCGCAAGCGGAGGAATTCGAGATGCGCCAGCTCGGCATCGAGAAGATGATTCCTGCAGGCGGCAAAGGAAGAGTACGGTTAAGGCCGCTGGGCCCGGGGCGTTATCCGTTCCTGGGCGAATTTCATGAGGACACGGCACAGGGCGCCGTCATTGCGGAGTAAGAGGTGAACGCACCTGCGAACGGCCCTGCCACGGCGTCCGCGGCCGGTCCGAACCGCTTTTTCGACCAGGAGCCTGATATGGACACTTCCCTCGACAAGAACGCCGCCGTTACGCTTCTGAACAAGATCATGGAGCTGGAGCTGGCCGGCGTCGTGCGCTACACGCACTACGCGCTGATGGTCTATGGCTACACCCGCATTCCCATCGTCGAGTGGCTGAACGGGCAAGCGAACGAAGCGCTGGTCCATGCCCGCCGAGCGGGCGACCAGGTGACCAGCATCGGCGGACATCCGTCGCTGAGCGTCGGCCCCCTGCTGGAAACGCACCGGCACGACATCGGCGACATCCTGCGCGAGGCCATGGAGCACGAGCGCGCCGCCTTGAACGTCTACTACGAACTGCTGGATCTGGCGCGGGACAAGGATGTGCGGCTGGAGGAATATGCCCGCGAGATGATTGTCGCGGAACTCAAGGATCACGATGAGGTGGACAAGATGCTGCGCAAGCCCGGGCAGACCGGCACTTTCGCCGCGTGAGCGGCGAGCACGGCCGATCAAATTTCAGTTGCGCCGACTGGACCGGCTGCTCCGCCGGTGCCTGGCGCACACCGGCGCTACGGGAGTGCCGAGGATCGCCCTGACCAGAACCATCTGACGGGGGGAAATGGAGCGCCGGTCCGGGTTCGGCGCGATCCTCGGCACATTCAGTGCGCCCCCGGCGGGGGTGGCGGCGGCGCCCCGGGCGGAGGCGGCGGCACCCCGGGCGGCGGCGTTGGCACCGCACCGGACGGGGGTGGCGGCGGCGTAAACGAGCGATAACCAGCGGCCGACTGGCCCGGCAGCAGGTTGCCGCGCGCGTACATGCACTGCTGATACGCGATGTCGTAGCGGCGCTGCGTGGCGCCGCGGGAATTGTCGGCCTGGCCCAGGCCCACGGCCGTTCCAGCGACTGCGCCGATCGCAGCTCCGGTTCCAGCCCCCGAACCACCGCCGGCCGCCAGTCCGACGGCGGCTCCCAGCGCGGTGCCGACCGCCGCCGAAGTGACCGCGCTGGCCGCAGCAGACTGCGAGGCACTGGTTCCGCCGATCGCCTGCGTGGCGTAATTGCGGCACAACTGATCGTCGGCGACAAACAGGTCGAACGGCTTGCCCGGCGGTGGCATCACGGCCACGCTGGGCCCGTTCGGAATCTCGGCGCAGGCCGCGAGCAGGACGGCACCTGCCGCGATACTGAAGATTCTCGTTCTCATCTCGATTCTCCTCAAACTCAAATGGGTCGCCCGATCAGCGCGGCGGGGCCTGCTCGGGAGGCGCCGTCCCCGGCGTCGCCGGTACAGCGCGCCAGCCGCCCGGGCAGGTCGGCACGTACGGGTAGTAGCCTCGCGCGCTTTCGCAGTAGTACCAGTTTTGCGGCGGCGGAGGTGGCGCCGCCGGTCTGGGTGCAGGGGGCTGAACGATTACAGCGACCGGCGGCTCGTAAGGGTTCGGATAGGGGTAGACCGGCTCGGGGTAGAAGTACCAGGTCGGCCCGACCACCCAATACCAGCCCCAACGGCCGTCGTGGAAGTCGTGACGCCAGCCACCGCCCCGCCACATCTCCCAGTCGTGCTCGTGAAAGCGCTCGATATGCCCATGCCAGCGCCAGTCATCCCGGTCGGCCCACGACGGTTGCACCAGAGCCGTCATGCCGACGGCCGTGCCCGCGAGCACTACCAGTCCACGCCAAGTGTGGTTCATGTTGTTCAAGCCCCGTCATTGCCGCGTCAACGCCGGCATTGCAGTGCGTTTGAGTCAACCGCGTAGCGATCGTGCCGCTACATTGTGCAACGAGCGTAACGCCTTGTAAGAACGCGGTCTTGCCACCCCCGAGCGGGCCCGGTCCGCATCATCATGGCGCAGCGGGCAGATCAGGCCGTTATCGGGATTCTGGCTCGCGCGCACACGCGCCGCAACTTACCGTTGACCGGATCGATCTGGGGCGGAGCCGGATCGGTGTGGACGAACACGTCCTGCGCGCCCAGTTCGGCGCAGAAGCCGCGAATGCATTGCTCGGTGCGTGCCGCCACCTCGTTCGGATTTCCCTCCGACGGGTCGATCCGCAGCAGCAGCCGATTGGCGTCCTCTTCGACGACCTGGAAGCGGAACACGCCGGCGCGCTCCTCGATCGCGGTGCACAGCGCCAGCGGAATCACCGGCTCCACGTGCCCGTCGAGGCGCTGCAGACAGATCGTATCGTCGCGACGACCCTCGACCCGCAGCGCCGGCAGCGGGCTGCCGCACGGGCACGGCTCGGTCAGGTAGGTGATGCTGTCGCCCAGGTCGTAGCGGATGATCGGTTGGATGAAGTTGGCCAGGTTCGTCAACAACGCGGTGGACGAGGCTGTGCCATCCGGAACGGGACGCCCGTCGCGGTCGACCGCCTCCAGGGTCACCCAGTCCCGGTTCACGTGCAGCGAGCCGCAGCCGCAGTCGAACGCGATGTTCAGAAACTCCGAGGCCCCGTAGTCGTCGATCACCGGGCAGCCGAAAGCGCCCGCGATGTCGGCGCGATCGCGTCGGGACAGCGTCTCGCCGCCGCTCCAGATACCCTTGAGCTTCAGCGCCAGCCGCCCTTCGCGCTGCTGTTCGGCCAGCGCCACCAGCTCTGAGGCATAGCTGGTCAGCACGTGCGGCTCGAACTCGGCGAGCTGCTCGATCACGCTGTGCAGCGGCTGCAGCACCGACACCGCGCGCGTATGCCGGGTCATCCACGGGTTCAGCAGCAGCATCCGACGCCACATCGTGATGCCGGAAAAATGCCCTTCGAGCGCGGCTGCAAAGGCAAAGCGTCCGCCTCCGGAGATCGAACGCAGCATCGCGCGCGCGTCAATGCCGTTGCGGACCGCGAACAGCGCCTCGTAAACGGCCAGCGCCTGCGGGTCCTGAACGAAGATGCCGGGCGTGCCGGTCGTGCCCGAACTGGTCCAGATCGCATACTGGCCCATGTAAGGTCGTCCGATCCGGGTCGGATCCTGCGTGAACTGCAGCAGCGCCTCCAGCGACAGATCGGGCCGCGTGACCCAGTCGTCGAAGTTCGCCATCAGCCGGGACTTGTTCACGATCGGCAACTGCTCGAGCGGCACGCGGCCGGGTGGCAGGCCCTGGTACAGGTCGCGGTAGAACTTCGAATTGCGGCGCGCGTGCGCCACCAGCGTGTTGAGCCGGTGCACGGAGCGGCCGCGTATCACCTCGGGGCTCGCAAGCCCTGCGAGCCACACATCCGTGCTGTGATTCAGGAAGCCCCAGGCTTCGGCGGCGAGCGCGGTGAACGTTCCCGCGCCACTGGCGATCGCATGCCCCGGCACGTTGTTCGCATACGGCATCGAACGGCTCTCCTTGGCCTCGGCGTCCCGCCGCGGGCGAACCGCCTCCGGCCGCCGGCGCGGTCGGTCAGGATAGCGCCATTTGAGAGTGCGTGTTGCTGGAAAATGGCGATTCGAACTTCATCCCGGTCGATGTACCGTTTTCATGGATCGTCGCTGATATCTCAGCAACTGACATTTCAGGAGATCACTGTGATGACGCTGATTCGTGCGACGCTGTTGTCCGGCTTCTGCGCTGCGTGCGTGTCGCTGTGTGCGCGCGCCGATGGCGCGACTTTCAAAGTGCCCGCGGGCTCGCGTCCGCACGATGTGGCTCCCGCGCCGGACGGCGGCCCGGTTTATTTCACGGCGCAGGGAGCGGGCAGCCTTGGAATTCTGGACCCGGTAACCGGTCGCGTCGATCTGGTACGGCTGGGCCCCGGGTCGTCACCACATGGCGTGATCGTCGGCCCCGATCGGGCACCGTGGGTCACCGATGGGGGACAAAATGCGATTGTCCGTGTCGATCCCGTCAGCCGCCAGGTGCGGCGCTGGCCGCTGCCCGAGGACGCTGCCGACGCGAACCTGAACACCGCGACCTTCGATCGGCGCGGACGGATCTGGTTTACCGGACAGGCCGGCTTCTATGGGCGGCTCGATCCGGGCAGCGGCGATATGAAGGTCTGGAAGTCGCCGCGCGGCCGCGGCCCCTACGGGATCTGCACCACGCCGGCCGGCGAGGTTTACTTCGCTTCGCTGGCCGGAAACTACATCGCGCAGGTCGATCTCGACTCCGGCGCCGCCCGGGTGATCGATCCGCCCACGCCCCGCCAGGGCGCGCGCCGCCTCTGGTCCGACTCGCACGGACGCATCTGGGTCAGCTACTGGAACACGGGACACGTGGGCGCGTACGACCCGGCCTCATCGAGCTGGCGCGAATGGAAGCTTCCGGGCGATGCACATACCTATGCCATATGGGTGGACGCGGCCGACCGGGCCTGGATGAGCGACTGGTCGAGCAATTCGATCGTGCGTTTCGATCCGGCGAGTGAACACTTCGAGGCGTTCGCGCTGGATCGCGCGGGCGCCGCGGTGCGGCAGATGATGGGACGCAGCGGCGAGGTGTGGGGGGCCGAATCGGCGCTCGACCGCCTGGTGATGTTGCCGGATCGCTGAGCGTGTCAGACAGCGGTCATCGTGCGGGGCGTCGCGCGTCTGCGCCCTGCGCTGACGCCGGCTAGGGCGCGGCGAGCAGCTCCTTCAATTCGGGGTCGGCCAGCGTTTCCTTCTGCAGCAGCCGCTGAGCGCCGCGCTCCAGCGCGTTGCGCCGCTCCGTCAGGATTTTGACGCTCTTGGTGAAAGCGGCCTCCACCAGGTTGCGCGCCGCCACGTCGATCTCGCGCGCGGTCTGCTCCGAGTAGCTTCGCTGCGTCGTGCTGATGCCGTCGGTCGCCAGAAAGGCCGCGCGTTCCTGCTCGTAGACGACCGGACCCAGCGTCGGGTCCATGCCGTAGCGCGCCACCATGCTGCGCGCGATCTGCGTCGCCTTGGCCAGGTCGTCGGCAGCGCCGGTGGACAGCTCGCCGAACACCAGGTGTTCGGCGGCTCGTCCTCCCAGCAAGGTGGCCATCTTGTTTTCCAGCTCGGTGCGGCTCATCAGGTAGCGGTCCTCGATCGGACGCTGCAGTGTATAGCCCAGCGCGCCGATTCCGCGCGGAATGATCGAGACCTTCTGCACCGGGTCCTGTCCGGGCAGCGCGGTCGCGACCAGCGCGTGCCCCATTTCATGGTGCGCGACCACGGTGCGCTCGCTCGCGCTCAGCACCCGGCTGCGTTTCTCCAGGCCCGCCACGATGCGCTCGATCGCGACCGTGAAATCGTCCAGTTCCACCTGCTGGTGGTTGCTGCGCGTGGCCTGCAGCGCCGCCTCGTTGACCAGATTGGCCAGGTCGGCACCGCTGAAGCCGGGCGTGAGCGCGGCGACCTGGTCCAGGTCCACGCCTTGGGCCAGCGTGACTTTCTTTGCGTGCACGCGCAGGATCTGGACCCGACCGGACCGGTCCGGCCGATCCACCACCACCGTCCGGTCGAAGCGGCCGGCGCGCAGCAACGCCGGATCGAGCACCTCGGGCCGGTTGGTGGCGCCGATCAGTACCAGCCCCGATTTGGGATCGAAGCCGTCCAGCTCCGCCAGCAGCTGGTTGAGCGTCTGCTCCTTTTCGTCGTGACCGCCGATGCCGTAGGCGCCGCGCGCGCGTCCGAGCGCGTCGATCTCGTCGATGAAGATGATGGCCGGCGCCTTCTTGCGCGCCTCCTCGAACAGGTCCCGCACCCGCGCGGCACCGACCCCGACGAACATCTCGACGAATTCGGACCCGTTGATCGAGAAAAACGGAACGCCCGCCTCGCCGGCCACTGCGCGCGCCAGCAGCGTCTTGCCGGTGCCGGGCGGGCCCACCAGCAGCACGCCCTTGGGCAGGCGCGCCCCCAGGCGTCCGTAGCGGGTCGGATCCTTCAGGAAGCCGACCACCTCCTTGAGTTCCTCCTTGGCCTCGTCGACGCCGGCGACATCCTCGAAGGTGACCTTGACCTCGGTTTCCACGTAGACCTTGGCCTTGCTCTTGCCGATCGCGAGCAGGCCGGGGCCGACGCCGGCCCGCCCCTGCAGGCGGCGGATCAGAAAGAACCAGATGCCGGCAAAGACCAGCGCCGGCACGATCCAGCCGAGCAGATCCTTGAAAAACGTACTCTCGATCACGCCGGTGAACTTGACCCCGTACGCGTCCAGATCCTTGGCCAGCTCCGGATCGACGCGCGTGGTGACGAATTGCTTGCGCCCATCCGGAAGCGGTTTTTTCAGCGTTCCCTGGATCACGTTGGCGGCAATCGCGATGTCCTGCACGTTGCCGGCTTTGAGCTGGCCGAGGAACTCGCTGTAGGCGAGCGGTTCGACCGAGCGGTACTGCACCCACATGCTCTGCAGCGTCAGCACGCCGATCACGGCGAAGATGATGTAGACGATGTTGATCTGCGTCTTCTGGTTCATGGCGGCTGCGCGGCGTGTTACGCCTCCTCGGCCTTCCCGAATCCTTGCCAGCGCGGTGCGATCGAATGCTCGATGCCGAACAGATCCAGCACGCGTGCGAGCGTGCCGTCGACCAGCGCTTCGATCGACGCCGGACGAAGATAAAACGCCGGTACCGGAGGAAATACCACACCGCCCATCAGGGTCACGGCTTCCATTGCGCGGATGTGCGCCAGGTTCAGCGGCGCTTCGCGCACCAGCAACACCAGGCGGCGGCGCTCTTTAAGGCACACGTCGGCGGCCCGCCCGATCAGGTTATCGCCGAATCCGTGTGCGACCGCAGCCAGCGTCTTGACCGAGCACGGCGCGATCACCATCCCGTCGGAGGAAAAAGAACCCGAGGAGATGCTGGCGCCCAGATCCGTGACCGGATGAACGACGTCCGCGAGCTCCTCGACCGCGCCGCGGCGCAGCCCCAGCTCGTGATGGGCGTTCAGCACGCCCGCCGAGGACAGCACCAGGTGTGTTTCGACCCCTGCCTGCCGCAGATGCGTCAGCAGGCGCGTTCCATAGATCGCGCCCGAGGCGCCGGTGATGGCGACGATCAGGCGGCGCGCGGCCACATCGGCTCAGACAACCTGCGCCTGCTTCAACAGCTCCTGCAGCTCGCCGCTTTGAAACATCTCCGTCAGAATGTCGGAGCCGCCCACGAACTGGCCCTTGACGTACAACTGCGGAATCGTCGGCCAGTTGGCGAACTCCTTCACGCTCTGACGAACATCATCGTCGTCCAGAACGTTCACGGTCACCAGATTCTTAACTCCGCACGACTTCAGGATCTGGACTGCGCGACCTGAAAAGCCACACTGGGGAAATTGTGACGTCCCCTTCATGAACAGCACGACCTCGTTGCCCGTGACGGTTTCTTCGATGAATTGTCTGGCATCCATTGTCTTCATCCGGTTCCGACGCTAATTACCTGAACCAAGTGTATGAATAGGGGATGCGCGCGTCAAACAGGGAAACACCCCGTCGGCACGTGACTTGAAAACTTGAGTCCCGCCAATTCATGAAGAAAGGGGACGCCGGGCGCGATGCTCGCGGCCCCGGCTAAGGTAGTCCGACGCAACAATGGCATGGCTTAGGAGATGGTCATGACGCGTTCGGATGTCAAGAAACTCGCTTGGACGCTACGGCTGATCGGTTTCGGTCTGCTGGGAGGCGCTGTCACGTTGATGGTTCTGGGTGCCGAGCGCACGTCGGCCGCGCCCGCCTCGTCTGCGCCGGTGCAACTCGTCAGGTAACGGCTTCTTCTTCGCCATCGGTTTTTGCCTCCGCGCGCGGGCGTTGCGAAGAAGTGCGGGAGGGGGAGGGGCACGCCCCGAACCCTCCCGCGCGCGCACCCTCCTTCGCTCGCTGCGCGAGCTACGGAGGGCGGGCCCTCCTGAGCCTGCTCGCTGCGCGAGCTACGGGCAGGCTCGCCCGCCGAAGCCCAAAGGGCGAAGGCGGGCCAGACACACCCGTTCGAGGCCGGCCAGATCGGTCAGGGTTCGAACTGACACAAACCCGCTTTGCCGGGCCAGCTCCCGAACCGCGGGGCCCTGGTCGTAGCCGTGTTCGACCAGCAGCGCGCCGTCTGGCGCCAGATGGGCCGGGGCCTGCTGGACGATCGCCCGCAGGCAGGCAAGGCCGTCGCCCTCGTCGGTCAGCGCGGCGCGAGGCTCGTAGCCGAGCTCGGTCAGGTGAGGGTCCGCGGCCGCCACATACGGCGGGTTGGACACGATCAGGTCGAACGGTCCAGGCGCCGGCGCATACCAGCTCCCGAGCAGCAATTCCACGCCAGCGCCCAGCCGGCGGGCGTTGCTGCGCGCGACGTTCAACGCCGCCTCGGACCGCTCCGTGGCCGCCACGCGCGCATCGGGCCGCTCCAGGGCGAGCGTGATGGCAATGCAACCCGACCCGGTGCCCAGTTCGAGCACACGCGGGCCGGTTAAATCCCTCATCCGGCGCAGGGCCGCCTCGACCAGAGACTCGGTCTCGGGCCGGGGAATCAGGACCGAGCGGTCCACCTGGAAACTACGCCCGAAAAACTCGCGCTGCCCGGCCAGGTAAGCCATCGGCTCGCCGGCGCGCCGCCGCGCGCACAGGCGTCCGAAGCGTTCGGTCGCTGCCGCGCTGACCGGGCGCTGCGGATCGGCGATCAACGATTCGCGCGTGCAATCCAGCGCCAGCGCGAGCAGCGAGCGCGCCTCGGAGGCGGGGATGCCGCACGAGGCGAGCAGACCAGCGGCCACCGCCGGGTCGAGGGCGGCAGGGCGCTGCGGGCCGCTCACGTCGAGTCTGCCAGCGCTGCCAGCAGCTCGGCCTGGTGTTCTGCGGTCAAGGCGCCGGTCAGCTCGTCGAGGTCGCCGTCCAGGATCTGCTCGAGCTTGTACAGCGTCAGGTTGATCCGGTGGTCGGTCACGCGGCCCTGCGGGAAGTTGTAGGTGCGGATTCGACCGGAGCGGTCGCCGCTGCCGATCAGCGAGCGCCGCTCGCTGGCTTCCTTTTCGCGCTGGTCGCGCTGCTGCTGGTCCTTCAGGCGCGCCGCCAGCACCTTCAGCGCACGCTCGCGGTTCTTGTGCTGCGAGCGGTCGTCCTGGCATTCGACCACGATTCCGGTGGCGAGGTGCGTGATCCGTACCGCCGACTCGGTCTTGTTCACGTGCTGTCCGCCGGCACCCGAGGCGCGGAACACGTCGATGCGCACTTCCGACGGATCGATCGTCACATCGTCGATCTCGTCGGGCTCGGGCAGCACGGCCACCGTGCAGGCCGAGGTGTGGATCCTTCCCTGCGCTTCGGTCTCGGGCACCCGCTGAACGCGATGTCCGCCCGATTCGAACTTCAGCCGGCTGTAGGCACCCTTGCCAACGACGCGAACGATGACCTCCTTGAAACCGCCCAGGTCCGAGGCGCTGTGCGAGATCATCTCGGTCTGCCAGCGCCGCCGCTCGGCGTATCGCATGTACATCCGCAGCAGTTCGGCCGCGAACAGGGCCGATTCCTCCCCGCCTGTGCCGGCGCGGATCTCCAGGAAGATGTTGCGCTCGTCGTTCGGGTCGACCGGCAGCAGCAGGCGCTGAAGGTCCGCCTCCAGCGTCTCCAGCCGCCGCCGTACGGCGCCCGACTCCTCTTCGGCCAGCGTGCGCATTTCCGGGTCGCCGATCAACTCCTGCGCGGCCAGCAGGTCGGCCTGCGCCCGCGCGTATTCGTGATAGCGCTGCACCACCGGTTCGATCTCGGCTCGTTCGCGCGACAGACGGCGCAACTGATCCAGGTCGCGCGCCGCATCCGGCTGTGCGAGCGCGGTGTCGATCTCCTGCAGACGGCGTGCCAGCTGCGCGAGCTTGGCCCGCATCGAATCGTTCACCGGCGCTACCTCAAGGAGACGCCTGGAGCTTCGATGTCATCGAAGCGGTTGCGGGAAAAGCGGGAGGAAGGGAACGAGGGGGCTGGGCTGGCCCCCTCGTGCTCCCCCAGCCGACGTAAGAGGGCGCACAAGGGACGCTGCCACAGCTAATCGTGCGGCTGGTAAAAGCGCGCCAGCAGTTCGATCTGCTTGCGGCGCTCGTCGTCCGGAGCCGAGGCGGCGTCGTTCAGCAGCGAGATCGGCGCGTGCAGGAACTTGTTGGTGAGGGCGTGGGACAGCTGATCGAGCACGGCCTCCGGCGCGGTTCCACGCGCCAGCAGGCGGCGCGCGCGATCCAGCTCGCGAGTGCGCAGCTCATCGGCGCGATTGCGCAGCTCGCGGATTACCGGCACGGTGGCGCGGCCGCTCAGCCATGCTTCGAAGTCGCGCACGCGCGATTCAATGATCGCTTCGGCCTGGGCCACTGCTGCCTGGCGCGATTCGGTCGCGACCTGCACCATGTGCCCCAGATCGTCGATCGTGTACAGGTACACGTCCTGCAGCCTGGCCACCTCCGGCTCGACGTCGCGCGGCACCGCCAGATCGATCATGACGATCGGCCGATGGCGCCGAGCGCGCACTGCGCGTTCGACCATTCCCAGTCCGATGATCGGCAACGAACTGGCCGTGCACGACACCACCACGTCGAACCGCACCAGCGCATCGGGCAGGTCACTCAAGCGCATCGCCTGACCGTGCAGCCGCGTGGCCAGCGCGTGGGCTCGCTCGAGCGTGCGATTGGCCACCGTGATCGATCGGGGGCGGCGCGCCGCAAAATGGGTTGCAGCCAGCTCGATCATCTCGCCGGCGCCGACGAACAGCAGGTGGCTCTGTTCGAGCTGGCCGAACAGCCGCTCGCTCATTCGCACGGCGGCGGCGGCCATCGACACCGAGTGCGCGCCGATCTCGGTGCTGGAACGCACCTCCTTGGCCACCGCGAAGGTGCGCTGGAACAGGTGATTGAGCAGCAGGCCCAGCCCGCCGGCCTGGCGCGCCAGGCGCTCGGCCTGCTTCATCTGCCCCAGGATCTGCGGCTCGCCGAGCACCATCGAATCCAGTCCACTGGCGACCCGGAATGCGTGCCGCACCGCTTCGGTATGCGGAAGAACGTAGGAGGAGCGCCGCAGGTCGTGCGGATCGACGCCCTTTTCGTGCGCGATGAAGTCGGCCAGCGCTGCGCCGGCTTCGTGCGGCTCATCCACGGCGCAGTACAGCTCGGTGCGGTTGCAGGTCGATACGATCGCCGCCTCGCTCAGCGCGCTGCTGCGCCGCGAGCTCAGGCGCTCGCGCAGTCGAGCGATGGCGCCGCCGACTTCGTCGGGCACGAAGGTGACGCGCTCCCTCAGCGGCAGCGGCGCGCTCTGGTGGTTCAGCCCCAGCGCGACCAGCTGCATCTCGGACAATTCGATCGCGGTCTCCTGTAAGTGCTTGATTGAGAAGTATAGAGAAGGCCGATCCGAGAAGAGCCTGACAAAGCGCAACCAGGGCCGGCTGGCGGGCTGCTATATGGACGACGAACTAGCCCCAAGGGGGGAGCGCGCTGCCGCACTCCATGAGCGGACTATCATTTGCAAATAGAAATGAGAAGCGTTATCATTTGCATATAGAGAAACTACGTATATGAAACAGCTATTTATGCTGCTGTCGCTGTCCAGCCCGGTTCTGGCTGCGGACCCGGAGTTCGCGATCCAGTTGCGGCAGCACCGCTTTACTCCAACGGAGATCCGGGTCCCGGCGGGGGTCAAGGTCAAGCTGGTGATCGACAACCAGGATGGCTCGGCCGAGGAGTTCGACAGCTTTGCCCTGAACCGGGAGAAGATCATATTTCCCAACTCCAAAGGCATCGTGTTCATCGGCCCGCTGAAGCCGGGCCGGTACGAGTTCATCGGTGAATTCAACCGGAGCACCGCCAGTGGCGTCGTCATTGCCGAATGAGGCTGCACCTCGGCCGTGCCGGGGTGCGCCCGGGTCGAAATCGAACTGTTGACGGGATCGCAGCCCATGTTTGCAGCCGCCTTGGTCGTGTTTCGAGAATCGCTGGAAGCGGCGCTCGTGATCGGGATCGTCGCTGCGGCCACGCGTCCGATTGCTCGTCGCGGCTGGTGGATCGCGCTGGGGGTGGCGGCCGGCGTGGCCGGGGCGGTCGGCGTGGCGGCCGTTGCCGAGTCGATCTCGCAGATGGCCGGCGGGTCCGGCCAGGAAGTGTTCACGGCGGTGGTGCTGGCGCTGGCGGTTGCCATGCTCGCCTGGCACAACGTCTGGATGGCGAGCCACGGGCGACAGATGGCCACGCAGGCGCGCGAACTGGGCCAGTCGGCCGCGCGGGGCGAGATTGCGCTCACGGCGATCGTCACCGCGGTCGCGCTGACCGTGCTGCGCGAAGGATCCGAAACGGTGCTGTTCCTGATCGGCATCGCGTCGTCCGCCAACTCTTCGCGAGCTGCGCTGACGATCGGCAGCCTGCTGGGCTTTGCCGCGGGCGGCGCCTCCGGCGTGCTGATTTACGCCGGATTGCTGCGCGTGCCGGTGAGCCGCCTGTTCGTCGTGACCGGCTGGTTGATTCTGCTGCTGGCGGCCGGCATGGCCGGACAGTTCGCCCGCGTGCTGATCCAGGCCGACGTGTTGCCGGCGCTGGCCTCGCCGATTTGGGATACGTCTTCCTGGATGCCGGATGACTCGGTGCTTGGCACCTTGCTGCGCGCACTGCTCGGTTATCAGGCCCAGCCGAGTGCCACCCAGGTCCTGTTCTACTTCGCGGCGCTGGTGCTGATCCTCGCCGCGATGCGGCGGGCCCAAACGCGTCGCACCGCCTGACGACCCGATCGTGCGACTGCGTGCAGCCGTCGCCGCCGCGGTCGTGCTTGCCCTGGAACCGGCCGCGCGCGCGGCCGAACCGTCCGACTACGTTTTGCTGCCCGGCGTCGTGTACGGGGAGCGCGCCATCGACATCAAGGCGGGCAGCTTCTCCGGACCCGGGCCCCGCAACAGCGCCGGCAGCATCGCGTTCGAGTACTCGCCGACCAGCTACTGGGTCACCGAGCTGTACAGCGCCTTCGCCCGCTGCTGCGGCATGGGCACCCGTTTCGACGCGATCGAGTGGGAGAACCGCTTTCAGCTGACCGAGCCGGGCGAGTACGCGATCGACTGGGGCAGCGTGATCGAGGTCGAAAAACCGCACGCCGCCGGCTCGGGCTGGAACCTGACGCTGGGACCGTTGATGCAGGGCGAGATCGCGGACCGGTTTCAATGGAACTTCAACCCGCTGCTGTCCCGCAACCTGGGCGGGCCGACGGGTGCGACGACCGACGTCGCCTACCAGATGCAGGTGAAGTACCGCTACCGCCAATCGTTCGAGTTCGGCGCGCAGGGCCTCGGCGACCTGGGTCCGTGGTACCACTGGTCGGCCCTGCAGCAGCAGACGCACCGGTTGGGTCCGGCCGTTTTCGGCAGGGTTCCACTGGGCGGGCGGCGCGTGCTCTACTACAACGCCGGCTGGCTGTTCGGGCTGGTCCGTGGCGCGCCGTCCGACACGGTGCGCGCGCAGTTCGAACTTGAATTCTGACGGCCACAGGCCCCAATGGCGCGCGGCCGTGCGGCTGGCCGCGTCGATGTCGCTGGCAGGTGCCTATGTGGCGCTGGTCAAGCCGCTCACGGTGCTGTTTCCGATTTTCGCGCTGGCGTTCCTGCGCTTCGCGATTGCAGCGGTCGCGCTGCTGCCGTGGAGCTGGCGCAGCCGCAGCGAGGCGCCGCTGAGCCGCATGGAATTCGGGCAACTGTTTCTGCAGTCGTTCTTCGGCAATTTCCTGTTTTCGATCTGCATGCTGTCGGGCGTGGCGCTGACTTCGGCGACCGCGGCCGGCCTGGTGATGAGCGCGCTGCCGATCGTGGTGGCGCTACTGTCGAGCGCGCTGCTGGGCGAGCGCGCCACGGGCCGGCTGCTGCTGGCGGTCGGATGCGCGGGCGCCGGCATTGCCCTGGTGCAACTGGCCCGGTCGGCAGCACCGGCCGCGTCGTCGAGCTGGCTTGGAAACGCGCTGGTGTTCGGCGCCGTGTGTTGCGAAGCCTTGTACGTCGTGATCGGCAAGCAGTTGAGCGCCACGCGCACCCCGATGCGGGTGTCGGCCTGGATCAACCTGTGGGGACTGGTGCTGAGCGCTCCGCTGGGCCTGTGGCAGCTGGCGCGCGTTGATGCGTTGGCGATCCCGGCGCGCTTCTGGGCCTATCTCGTGTTCTACGCGCTGGCCGCCAGCGTCGTGTCGGTGGCGCTGTGGATGTCCGGGCTGCGCCGGACCTCGGCGGGCTTTGCGGGCGTCTTCACGGTCGCGCTGCCGCTGTCGACCATCGCGGTGGCGGCCGGCGTGCTGGGGGAAGCGGTGACCTGGGTGCACGCCGTTGCACTGTCCTTCGCGGTGCTGGCGATCGTGCTGGCCGCCTGGCCGGCCGGCGGTTCCGTTCCGAAGCCCGTTCGCTGACAAGATTTATCCGCGCGCCGTCATCGTTCGTTCCGAAGCTCGATTAGCTGTTTCTCACGTACCGCGATGCCGCAGCGGCGGTTGTCTGCGGTTGCTTATTTACACGCAATTTATACCGCGCTTGCTGACATCTACGAGATTCTTACGACGCAAGGGATAGATTGCGATTCCTTGAGCTCGAAGGATGAACATCATGAATCTCGTCATCTGGCTGCCGGCGCTCTTCGTACTGGGTTTGGTCAGCGTCGGCATGTGTCTGGCGTTCGCCGAAGCCTGCGCCCGCATCTAGAAAGGAACCGCACCATGAATTATCTGACTGCGCTGCTCGTCGCCTTCCTGTTCGTCTACCTGACTGCCGCGCTCGTGCGGCCGGAGTGGTTCTGACACTTCGCCACGCTGTCCCGAGAGCGGACGGCCATTAGAGAAACCGGTGCACCCATGTGGACTTTGCCCATCCTGCTGCTTGCCGTCACGATCCTGCTGTCGATCCCGCTGAGTCGCTATTTCACCTGGATCATGGAGGGCCGCTACAAGGCCCCGCGCGTGCTCGCCTGGTTCGAGGCGCGCCTGGACAGCGGGCCGCAGGACTGGAAGCAGTACACGGTCGCGCTGCTGGTATTCAACGCGATGCTGTTCGCGTTCGGCTACCTCGTGCTGTGCCTGCAGCCGATCGCGCCCCTGAATCCGCTCGGCCGCGGCATCCTGGCGCCGTCGACCATCTTCAACACCGTCATCTCGTTCATGACGAACACCAACCTGCAGCACTACGCAGGCGACCAGCATCTTTCCAATTTCAACCAGATCTTCTTCATCCTGCCGAACATGTTCCTGTCGGCTTCGGTGGGCTTCTGCGCGCTGTCGGCGATCATCCGGGCGTTTCGCGGCCAGCCCACGGTCGGCAACTTTTTCGTCGACATGTGGCGCGTAATGGCTTACATCTATCTGCCGGCGGCGTTGATCGTCGGGGTCATCTTCGTGCACGAGGGCATGCCGATGACCTATCAAAGCCAGCAGACGGTCGCCACGCTCGAAGCCGGCGCCATGGGCTTGGACGAGCATGGCACGGCCAAGCCGCAGAACATCATCGTCGGACCGGTCGCCGCGGTGATCCCGATCAAGATGCTGGGCACCAACGGCGGCGGCTTCTACGGGATGAATTCGGCCCACCCGCTGGAGAACCCGACCGCCTGGTCGAATTTCGTCACGACGTTCGCGATGATGATCTTCCCGTTCACGCTGGTGCTGATGTACGGGCGGATGCTGGCACGCGTACGCCACTCGGTCGTCATCTACGGCGTCATGCTGACGCTGATGGTCTCGTTGATCGCCTGGACGGTGAACTGGGACACGCTGCGCCCCAACCCGGCGTTCACCGGGACCGCTTCGGCGCGCAGCTACGAGATCGCCAGCGCGGCCGACCCGGGCGGCAAGCGCACGATCTCGCTGCCGGCGGTGCCCGGTCTGCCGGTCGAGCAGCATCTGGGCAATCTCGAGGGCAAGGAACTGCGTTTCGGGACCTCGGCCGGCGCCGTCTTTGCGGCCATCACCACCGATGTCACCTGCGGCGCCGTCAACGCCGAGCACGACAGCCTGCATCCGATCGCGAGCCTGGCGCCGTTTGCCGGCATGTGGCTGAACTGCGTGTTCGGCGGCAAGGGCGTCGGCATGATCAACCTGCTGCTGTTCCTGATCGTCGGCGTGTTCCTGGCCGGCCAGATGGTCGGCCGCAGCCCCGAGTATCTGGGGCGCAAGGTCGGTGCGCGCGAGATGAAGCTTGCGATGATCGCGCTGCTCGTGCACCCGATCCTGATCCTCGGGCCCAGCGGCCTGTTCGCCGCCACCGACTGGGGCACCAAGGCCGAGAGCAACCCGGGCCCGCACGGCTTCTCGCAGATCGTCTATCAGTACTCGTCGGCGTCGGCCAACAACGGATCGGCATTCGATGGACTGGGCGTGACCTACGGCCTGAACAGCAACGCCAGCCCGCCGCCGGAGGCCGTGCCGTTCGACATCGGCACCGGCCTGGTCATGTTGTTCTCGCGCTACCTGCCGATCGTTGCGCCGATCGCGATGGCCTTCTACCTGGGCCGCAAGCAGGTCGCGCCGGTCTCCCTTGGGACGATGCGCGACGATACCTTGACCTTCGGCTTGCTGTTGCTCGGCACGATTCTGATCATCGGCGCCCTGCTGTTTCTGCCGGTTGCGGCGCTCGGCCCGTTGGCGGAACACCTGGGGCCGATCCCCTTCGGTGGGTGAGCGCCGAACGGCACCCCACCCATTCTGTACGGAGCATTGCAATGGCAGCGACACAAGTCCTGGAACGGGACCATAAGGCCGCCTCCCGACGCGACCTGTTTTCTACGAGCCTGGTGGCGGCGGCGCTCAAGCAGTCGTTCGTGATGCTGCGACCCGACATCCAGTGGCGCAACCCGGTGATGTTCGTGGTCGAGGTCGGCGCAGCATTGACGCTGGTGTTCATTTTGCGCGCGATCTTCGAGACGACGACCAGCCCGTTTCCCCTCGGCTATTTCGTCCAACTCGATGTGTGGCTGTGGCTCACTGTGCTGTTCGCCAACTTCGCCACTGCCTATGCGGAGGAGCGCGGTCGCGCGCAGGCGGCCACCTTGCGCCGCGCCCGCGGCTCAACGCCGGCTCAACGCCTGCGAGCCAACGGCAGTATCGAAGCGGTCAGTTCGATCGCGCTCAAGCCGGGCGACCAGGTCGTGGTCCGTGTCGGCGAAGTGATCCCGGGCGATGGCGAGGTGATCGATGGGGCCGCTTCGGTCGATGAGTCGGCCATCACGGGCGAATCGGCGCCCGTGATCCGCGAAGCCGGCGGCGACCGCTCGGGCGTCACCGGCGGTACCACGGTGCTGTCCGACCGCATCGTCGTGCGCATCGTGGCCGGATACGGCGAGTCCTTCCTGGACCGCATGATCGTGCTGGTCGAGGGTGCGGTGCGGCAGCGGACGCCCAACGAGATCGCGTTGACCCTGGTGCTCACCGCCTTCAGCCTGATCTTCCTGATCGTGGTGGTTCCGTTATGGCCGATGGCCTACAACGCCGAGCAATACATGACTTCCTATCTGGGCTTGACCACGCCGCTCGCGAGCCTCGGCACCGACGTGCCCACGCTGGTGGCTCTGTTGGTCTGCCTGATCCCGACCACGATCGGCGCACTGCTGGCCGCCATCGGCATCGCGGGAATGGACCGTGCGCTGCGCGCCAACATCATCGCCAAGAGCGGACGGGCGGTCGAGACCGCCGGCGACATCGATACCGTGCTGCTGGACAAGACTGGAACGATCACGCTCGGCAGCCGCCGCGCCTCCGAATTTCTGCCGTTGCGCGGCGTGAGCGAACACGAACTGCGCGTGGCTGCCGCGCTTGCGTCCCAGGCCGATCGCACGCCGGAGGGACAGAGCATCGTCAGTTTCGTGCTCGGCACCGGGATTGCGCCAGCCGCAATCACGCCTCCCACCGGCTCACAGTTCATCGAGTTCACCGCGCAGACGCGCATGAGCGGCGCTGATCTGCCGGGTGGACGGCAAATTCGCAAGGGTGCCCCGGATGCTGTGACGGCGTACTTGGGCGCTTTGGGAGCGACGCCGCCAGAGGAGATCGAGGTGCTGGTCACGAGGGCGGCGGCGGACGGTGCAACGCCGCTGGTGGTGGCCGACGGCTCACGCGCGCTGGGCGTCGTCGTCCTGCAGGACACTCTCAAGCCCATGATCCATGCACGCATTGCGCTGTTGCGCCAGATGGGGTTGCGCACCATCATGATCACGGGCGATAACCGCGTGACCGCCGCCACCATCGCGAGGCGCGCCGGCGTGGACGATTTCCTGTCGGAAGCCACGCCGGAGGCCAAGCTTGTGTTCCTGCGCAAGGAGCAGGCGGAGGGCAAGCTGGTCGCGATGATGGGCGACGGCACGAACGACGCGCCGGCTCTGGCGCAGGCCGATGTCGGGCTCGCTATGAACTCCGGCACGCAGGCCGCCAAGGAAGCCGGCAACATGGTCGACCTGGACAGCGACCCGACCAAGCTGATCGAAGTCGTCGAGATCGGCAAGCAGTTGCTGATGACGCGCGGTTCGTTGACCACCTTCTCGATCGCCAATGATGTCGCGAAGTACTTTGCGATCATCCCGGCGCTGTTCGCAGCTACGCTGCCGTGGCTCAAGCCCCTGGACGTGATGCACCTGCACTCACCCACATCAGCGATCCTGTCGGCGGTGATCTTCAACGCGGTCATCATTCCGCTTCTGATCCCCGTGGCGCTGAAGGGCGTGCGCTTTCGGCCCCTGGGCGCCGATGCGCTGCTGCGCCGCAACCTGCTGGTGTGGGGCCTGGGCGGCGTGATCGTGCCGTTCATCGGCATCAAGTTGATTGACGTCGTCATGGTGGGTCTGAACCTGGTCGCCTGACACCTGAAGCGTGAGGAAACTCGCCATGCTGCAATCCGTCTCCAAGAGTCTGTGGCTGCTGATCTTCGGCGTCCTGCTGACCTGCGGAATCTATCCGCAGATCCTGTGGGGCGTGGGGCAGCTCCTTTTCCCCTTCCAGGCCAATGGCAGCATCGTCGATGGTCCGGACGGCAAGCCGGTGGGCTCGCTGTTGGTGGCCCAGCCGTTCACCAAGGACGAGTACTTTCAGCCGCGTCCGTCGGCAGCCTCGTATGACGCGACCGCTTCGTCCTCGTCGGCCCTGGCGCCGTCCAACTACGCGCTGCGGGATCGAGCCGCACGCGCGATCGGGCCGGTCGCGGTCTACAGCGGGGGGCCGAAGAAAGGCCAGCCGGTGGCCCCCGATGTCGAGTTCTGGTTCCAGGCCGACCGCTTCGGCGGCAAGCCCGGCATCGTGGCGCAGTGGGCCGATGCCCACAACGGCCTGGCCCAGGCGTGGGTGACGGGCGATCCGACCCATGCGGCCTATGTAGACGTCTGGTCAAAGGCGAATTCGGACATCGTCGCCCAGTTCGTCAAGGACAATCCCGCGACGCCGAAGCCGGCCGCGAGCGACCTGGCCGTGGTTTTCTTCGAGCATTTCTCGAAGGATCACCCTGGCATGTTCCCGTCGTCGGTCACGCACAAGGGACCGGACGGCAAGGACGTGACCGAGATCGCGCCGGTCAAGGAGGGCTCCGACATCCAGTCGATCTTCTTCGACACGTGGCGCCAGGACCATCCGGACGCGCAGTTGCAGGACGTCCCCGGCGACTACGTCACGGCATCCGGTTCCGGTCTGGATCCGCACATCACGTTGCGCAACGCCGAGTTTCAGCTCGATCGCGTCGCTGGAAAGTGGGCACAGAACCTCAAGCGCGACCCGGCCGAGGTCCGAAAGGAGATCGACGCGTTGCTGCAGGCGCATGCGTCAAGCCCCGGAGGCGGTTTGTTTGGCGAGCCCATCGTCAACGTGCTGGAGCTGAACCTGGAGCTGCGCAAGCGCTACGGTATGACATCCTGAGCAGGCACGCACCGTCCGTGTAAGCACTTGAAACGCGTCCATCTCGCCGGGATCGGCCGGTTCTCCCCTGTAACGTTTGGCCCTGGCAACGGTCGTTCCGAGCTTCCTGTCACGAGGTCGTTGCAACCCGCCGCCAAACGTATCGCCGATCTTTTGCTGCCCGAAGACATCCTGCTCGACGTGGAGGTGTCCAGCAAGAGCCAGCTGATCGACGAGATCGGCCGCCATATGCAGCGGGCGCATGCGATGGCGCAGGAATGGATTGCACTGGGTCTGTCCCAGCGGGAACAGATCGGGTCGACCGGCCTCGGCGAGGGCGTCGCCATTCCCCATGCTCGCGTCAGGAATCTTGACCGCGTACTGGTCGCCTACATTCGTCCGAAGTTGCCGATCCCTTTCGATTCCCCGGATGGCAAGCCGGTGTCAGACGTTCTCGTTCTGCTGGTGCCGCATCACGCGACCGAGGAGCATCTGACCATTCTGGCCGAAGCCGCACAGATGCTTTCGGACCGGCGTTTGCGCGATCGGTTGCATCTTTGCGGTCACCCGCTTCAAGTCAAGCGACTCTTCGAAGCCTGGTCCAAGGCATTCTCCTGAGATCCACTCGCTGGGGGGCACCACATGGACGACTTGTTGATGCTGACGCTGATCGGCGTGCTGTTCCTGGCCGGCTGGGGCCTGGCCTGGTTCTGCGAGCGCCTGTCGAGGCGGGGGAGGTCGTGATGCTGTGGGTCGGGTTGATCGTTTCGATCGGATTGCTGATCTACCTGTGCGTCGCGATGTTCGACGCTGAGAACTTCTGAGCAGAGCCGAATATGCAAACGCAATTCTGGCTCATGCTGCTGCTGTTCGCGCTGGTACTGGTGGCGCTGGCCTGGCCGCTGAGCGCCTGGCTCGTCCGGGTGGCCTCGCCCCACTTCGGAACGAGTTCGCGCTTCGTGCAGGCGGTGGAACGGCCGCTATGGCGCATCGCAGGAATCGATCCGGCGAGCGGCCAGCGCTGGCCGCAGTACACGCTGGCGCTGCTCGTGTTCAACGTCCTGGGAGTCGTGGCCGTGTACCTGCTGCAGCGGGTGCAGGCCGGGTTGCCACTGAACCCGGCCGGCTTCAGCGCCGTGGAACAAGGCAGCGCCTTCAACACCGCGGTGAGCTTCGTGACCAACACGAACTGGCAGGGTTACGCCGGCGAGCAGACGATGGCGCATCTGACCCAGATGCTGGCGCTGACGGTGCAGAACTTCCTGTCGGCGGCGACCGGACTGGCGGTGGCGTTTGCGCTGACGCGGGGGCTGGTGCGGCGCGGCCAGGAAACGCCCGCCGGCAGTGCGCAGGCGGGCCTGATCGGCAATTTCTGGGTCGACGTGGTCCGGATCACGCTGTGGGTGCTGATACCGATCTGCATCGTCTATTCGCTGGTGCTGGTCGGCCAGGGATCGATCCAGAACCTGAAAGGCTTCACCGAGGTGACGACGCTGGAGCCGACCGCCTACGATGCACCGAAGACCAACGCGGCCGGCCAGCCCGTGCTCGATGCGCAGGGCAAGCCGGTCATGGAGCACCTGACCACGCCGTCGCAGCAGATCCCCGGCGGGCCGGTCGCCTCGCAGGAAGCGATCAAGGAGCTGGGCACCAACGGCGGCGGCTTTTTCAACGCCAACTCGGCGCATCCATTCGAGAACCCGACCGCCCTGACCAATTTCATCGAGATGCTCTCGATCATCCTGCTGCCTACCGCGATCGTGCTGGCGTTCGGTCGCATGGTCGGCGATACGCGCCAGGGCTGGACCATCCTGGCCGCCATGGCGATCGTGCTGGTCGCGTTCATGGCGGTGGCGTTCTATGCCGAGCTGACTCCGAGTCCGCGCCTCACGGCTGCGGGCGTAGCCGCCGATCTGGGCAATTTCGAGGGCAAGGAAACGCGTTTCGGCGTGGTGGGCTCGACCATGTTCGCCGCCATCACGACCGGGACGTCGTGCGGCGCGGTCAATGCCATGCACGACTCGTTCATGCCGTTGGGAGGCGCCGTTCCGCTCACCCTGATCCTTCTAGGCGAGGTGATCTTCGGGGGCGTCGGCACCGGCCTTTACACCATGCTGGTGTACGTGCTCACGGCCGTGTTCATCGCCGGGCTGATGATCGGCCGCACGCCCGAGTACCTGGGCAAGCGGATCGAGAGCTACGACATGAAGATGGTATCCATCGCGATCCTGCTGACGCCGATCGTCGTGCTGTGCGGCGCCGCGGCCAGCATGGCGCTGGAAGCAGGGCGCGCCGGCATCAGCAATCCCGGGCCGCACGGACTGTCGCAGATCCTGTACGCGTGGGGATCGAGCACCAACAACAACGGCAGCGCGTTCGCCGGCCTGAACGCCAACACGCGCTTCTATAACCTCGGCCTGGCGGTGGCGATGTGGCTGGGCCGTTTCGGCACGATCGTTCCGGTGATGGCGCTGGCCGGCAACATGGCGGCAAAGAAGCGCTCGGAGTCCCTGACCGGGAAGATGCCGACCCACGGTCCGCTGTTCGTCGGGCTGCTGATCGGCACCGTATTCCTGGTCGGCGCGCTGACCTATGTTCCGGCGCTCGCACTGGGACCGGCGGCCGAGCATCTGCAACTGTTCGCGAAAGCCGCGCCATGAGCCACGCCCGCCTTCCCCTGTTCGATCCGGCGCTGGTGCGCCCGGCGCTGGTCGATTCGCTGCGCAAGCTCGATCCGCGCGTTCAGTGGCGCAATCCGGTGATGTTCGTCTGCTATGTCGGCAGCGCCTTGACGCTGCTGCTGTGGCTGCAGGCGGTGCTGGGCCGGGGCGAGGCGCCGGCCCATTTCATCCTGGCGATCAGCCTGTGGTTGTGGTTTACCGTGCTGTTCGCCAACTTCGCCGAGGCGCTGGCCGAGGGCCGCAGCAAGGCCCAGGCGGCCTCGCTGCACGGACTGAAGTCGGCCACGCTGGCCCGCCGGCTGCGCGGTTCCGATCGGGACGGGCCTTTTGATGAAGTGCCCGCCTCCGCATTGCGCAAGGGCGACCTGTACCGGGTCGAGGCCGGCCAGTTCGTGGCGGCCGACGGCGAGGTGGTTGCCGGCATCGCCTCGGTCGATGAAAGCGCGATCACCGGCGAGTCGGCCCCGGTGATTCGTGCGGCCGGCTCGGACTTCTGCGCGGTAACCGGCGGCACCCGCGTGCTGTCGGACTGGCTGGTGGTGCGGGTCACGGCCGATCCCGGCGACACCTTCCTGGACCGGATGATCGCGATGGTCGAAAACGCCAAGCGGCGTAAGACGCCCAACGAGATCGCGCTGACGATCCTGCTGGTGGCGCTGACGCTGGTGTTCCTGCTGGTGTGCGTCACGCTGTATCCGATGTCGGTATTCAGCGTTCAGACCAGCGGGGCCGGTGCGGCGGTTTCGATCACGGTGCTGATCGCGCTGCTGGTGTGCCTGATTCCGACCACGATCGGCGGCCTGCTGTCGGCGATCGGCGTGGCCGGCATGGGACGGATGCTGCAGGCCAATGTGATCGCCACCTCGGGCCGCGCGGTCGAAGCTGCCGGTGACGTCGACGTGCTGCTGCTGGACAAGACCGGGACCATCACGCTGGGCAATCGGATGGCCACCCGCTTTGTGCCGCTGCATGGCGTGGACGAGCGTGACCTCGCTCGCGCAACGATGCTCGCCA